>JAHDHW010000167.1 GCA_020631105.1 Saprospiraceae bacterium
TTAAGGGGTTAAAAATTAATAAATAAAAAAACGCTTATCGTAATCAAAAATAAGGGTTGTTTGTATGTGTATTCTGGACTAATCTTGCAATCTTTAGCACAGATCAGATACTACAATAAGATAGCTTTAGTATTGATAGGTTAGGTGAAACGCTCTAAGACCAAGTGAATGAAATCAATCAGAAGTCTTAGAGCGCATTATTTAAACTAAACGAATACGTTATTTACTCATCTTCGTAAATCTTAGATGTTGAGTATGTCCATCTTTTTCATCTATCTGGATGAAATACAATCCATTCTCTAAGTCACTGACATTAAGCTTTAACTCATTATAACCTTCTACAAAGTTATAAGCCTGACGCTTAAGTACTTTTCCATCAATGCTCACTACGGAATAAAACCCAGATTGAGCTCCAGCCTTATCTACGGTCAAACTTAATTGGCCGGAGGTAGGATTAGGGAAAAGACGATAATTTGAAGATGCGGTTGTGATATTACCAGATTGTTGCAATGAGAATTGATCTGCTCCTGCGTTCTGCGCAGACAATACCAATGCAGCCTCATCATCTTCATTAGGCGTTGAACCACTATTATTCGCTGGTGCAGAGTCAGGATCATTCTCGTTGACAATGAATACCTGGGCAAAACAAGTGATGTCATCTGACGCTCCAAGTGTGAAGATGTCAAGTGTCAAACTTGCAGAGGAACCACTTGGCAGATTGTCAATTGACCAGGTTTCGTAGAATAAATTAAAGTTACCCGCAGAAATATTGACTGGATTATTTTCGCCAGCATACTTTGCATTGTTGGGCTCTGGCATACTAATGATAATCCCTGTTGCGTCATCTGGTCCATCATTCGTAATGGTATAGGTAACGTTAATATGTTCGTAGTTGTCATAAGTACTCGTCTCCGCATTAATATCAAGAGAAAGATCGGCAGTTCCATCACCGGTGCCAATACCTCCGTCCGATGCAGGCTTAATCGTAATTTTAGCTTCATCATCTTCATTATCCGGATTGTCCAAACCATTACCAGGAGTTGAATCATTATCAGGTTCATTGGTAGTCATTACTTGTACGAAGTTGTCGATTTCTACTTCTCCGATAAGTGTAAAAAGCTCAAGCGTTAAAACTTCAGTCTGCCCGGCCGCTAATGTCCCAACGTCCCAGGTCTCAAAGAAAAGCTCATAGGCGCCCTGACTTGCTGAATGATTCGTATAGACCATGCCGGTAGGCAATTCAGCGGACACCGTTACCCCAGAGGCAGGATTAAAACCACTGTTAGTTACCGTTATCGAGTAAAGCACGTTCTCGTACTGATTATACAGCAGATTGTCTACGGAGATGGATAATTCAATATCAACCGGACAATTTTCCATCTGTTGTTCTACAGCAACTTCAGCAGTAGAAGTATTTCCACAAACATCAGTTGTCGTTACATTAAATACTGTAGCCTGATCCATAATGAAAATCGGATTGTCAATATTTGGGTCATCCAATTGACCTCCTGGAGCCCAGGAATACTGATAAGGTGCCGTTGATCTTGGGGCAATAGCAAAACTTACTAAAGCATTTTGAACCGTGAAATCACGATAGCTTGGTCCAACTTCTCCTGTCGTTTTATTGACCTCAGAAGTGGAAGACCAACCTGAAGCTGTAGCCCCAAAAACTTGAGATACTACCGTTCGTAATGTGACATAAAGTTTATTATCAAATGGGTCAATCTCCATACCTCTGATAGCAAGTGGGTTGACGGTGAAAGGAATCGAAGCACCTGGAGTACTGGTATTGATGTCAAAACTATGGAGTTGACTATCATAAATTAGATAAGCGATCCCATCTTGATCAACAACCGCTTGTATAATAAACGTTTGATCTGGATTGGGAACCATTGAAGTTACAAAACTTGTAGCCCCGGAGCCTGCATCGACGGTATATAAATCCCCGTTATTAGCAATGGCATATAGTTGATTCGCTGATGTAACATAACTTAAATCTAAGACAGGAATGTCTAAGGTTCCAACCGCTGTCGCTTCTCCGGTCGTTGAATTGATCTGGTGAAGCATACCTGTATTGTCTACGCCATAAAGCTGTGTTCCAACAAATTCTAAAGCGTTAAATCTTAAAGTTTGTGCAGTTGCTATGGCTTCCTGATCAGACGGGAAATAAAGATTTGAAGCGACCATATCAAAGGTACCGAACTCTGCAAAAGCTTGGTAAAACATTCGTTTCGTATCAAAAAGAGAACCTCCTGATGCATTGACCTGCAATGGGATTTCATCTCCTAAACATGCTATAATGTCTGAACCAGCATCGCTGGTTAAATCATTATTTTTACCAGCAGGTAATTCAAAACTTTCTACAACTGAAACACCACATTGATCTGTAACGGTTAATGTATAAGTGCCTGCTTCTAAAACCCCAATTTGCTCTTGTGCATCTGATCCATTACTCCATTCATAAGTATATTGTTTACCTCCTCCTTGTGGCTGTATGATGATTGTACCATTATTGTCATCCGCACAATCAGGAGCTTCTACTAAACTGCTAAATGTAATTGGAATTGGGTCCGGATTTGTAATTTCAATAGAAAAGAATCCCTGACTTTCGAATGATCCAAATGGGAAGGTACCACCGTCTACTATAACATAGTATGTGGTATTTCCTGGTAAACAGTACAAATCTATTTTTGAATTCACACTTAATAAACCTCCACCTTCAGGTATGCTATTATCCGCAGCAGCTACTACACTGAACTGACTAAGGTCCTCGCAACTGCTCGCTTCATATACTGCCAATTGAGTAACAAAACCACCAGGTAATTGGTTAGATCCCAAAAGATCCACCGAAATATCACCGCCTTCTGCCGGAGTAGTAAAGGTAAACCACACAGAATTCCCAATAGTAGAGAAAGGGGACCAGCCGTCGTTGCCAACACCGAGGAAGTTTGGTGAAAAAGGAGGTGTAAGTGCTGCTTCTCCTTCTTCAACTGTTGCGCCAAGGTTTGAATAAATTCCTGCCGGAGCATCTAAGCTTACTTCTATCGCGTCACAGATATTGTCATTGATTGGAGTACTTATTTCAGAAATGGTCAAACAGCCTAGATCAGAGAAAGGTACTGCGAATGGATTAAATGCTGGTTTTACTCCGGATACTTGTATGTAATAAGTCAAGCCTTCTTCAAGTGTCGTAAAAATATTAGCAGATGATTGTAGTGATTTTGTAACAGAGCACTCCATTAGTTCTAAATTAGAAAGATCCTCGCATTCGCCATTTGAGGAAAAAAGCTGAATTTGATAGTTAGAACCATTTAGTGGCTGATCGGGTAAAGCAGAAATATATAATGGTTCGCCGGTAGCGACGAAGCTAAACCAAACAGAATTTTCGACAACTGAACTTACAGAAAAACCTCCACAATTTACTGAAGGCTCATTTACTTCTGGTGTTGCGTAGTTGGTGTTAATATTATAGCCCTCTGAACAATCTGCTCCAATAGTTACTGGGATGGCATCACAAAAGTTATCATTAGGCGCTGCGATGAATTCAACTTCCAAAACCTGACCTGTAAAAATACTGGACACATAAGCCGTACCATCCTGGCCAAAAGCTAATCCGGAGGCTGGTCCAAAAGACTTTGCAATAACAGCATTCGCCATATTCGGAATGATTCTTACTAATTGTGAGGAACCAGGTATAAATCCTTGCCCTAATCCAAATGAAGCAAATTCGAGTACAACTAAATTGCCATCCGTAGGGTCGATTGCCAGATCAACGACCATTGTTAATCCGGAAGCATAATCTGTAATTACACCGTCGGCAGAAAGATGCTTGACCATAGCGGCGCCTTCCACGAATGGAAACCCCGTCAAAGTGCCTACATAAAATCCATCCGCACCGTCTGAGATGATTTTAGTTGGTACCGCATTAACCATTGGAGGGCCAACCGGGGTAGGGTTCTCAAAATCAGGAAAAACTGCGAAGGTGCTTATTTCTTCTGTTTCTCCGTCGACTTTAATAATTGCATTTGCTGCGGCATCAGCAACGAATAAATCACCGTCACTGTTCCAGGCAACGCTATATGGGTTGGTTTGTGTATATCCTTCTCCCAAAACGTATGCACCGATATTGACCGCATTGCTATAATCCTCTAAGCCTAAAGGAGTGTCACCCGGAGTAAATGTGCTCAGGTCATATGTAAGCAAAGTTGCAGAGAGGGGATGCTCTCCTTCTCCTGATACCACTAGCAATTGATCGCCAGGTAAATGGTAAGCATGCCATGGCCCTATAATCTCATTGGAGTTGGGGTTGAATAAAGAAGGAAGTCCAGTTATAACATCTGTTACAGCACCTTCAGTGTTTATGATGGATACTTTGCCATCATCATTACCTGTGCCGGTCTGTACGGTCCATAGGTCACCATCGGGGTGAAAGTTTAGTCCTACAGGAGTGTTAAGGTTGCTCGCATAATTCGAAATTTGCTGAGCATTTAATTGGTAAAGCCCGCTAAATAGAAATACGAGCATTGTGATAAATGTAGATCTCATTTAATTTGTTTTTTGAGGTTAAAAATTAATTAATGGCGACTATAATGCAATGCCAGGAGACTATGAGTAGTATATTTATTAAAGGTGAGGTAGTCCGTTTCTACAATGCACTTGGAGTCAAGAATTTCTATTAGTGAGGGGTATACTTTTCACTAAAAGAAATAGTTCTCAGTTTTTGGAACAGTAAACTGTATTTAAATCGACTACTGCGAAGATGAGTGATTCGTCTTCTAAGCAATTAGTCAATTGAGTTCAAGTGTTTGTAATACTGCTGCATAACTGAAAAAAGAATCGGCTATCCGTTGCATGAATCATTCGATTCTGGTTTTCAGAATGCTGGTATTCAATTGTTTGGATGTTGTATACGTATAGAAGAGAGCATACGTATATACTAAAGATGAAAAGTTATTTTGGCTTAGGGTTTTTAAATTAATCTATTCTATCAATTCAAAATTAAATAAACTTGCCAGCAGTAATCTGGACAAATCTTTCAAAAAATAGCAAATTTCTTACATGTGAAATAGACAGAGGAAGGCGGGCATAAAAAACCCGCTTTGAGGGGGAGTAGATTCAAAGCGGATTTTTGTGGTGTAGTTGGAGTATGTTTGTATTCAAAAAGATAGGACTTTGAATACATTACAAATGTAGCATATGTGTGATTTTTAGACAATAACAGGTTCAGGGTAATTTTTTGGAGGATAAAATTATAATACGAAATAAAATAATATGTAATTAATTGATGAAGAGATTAAGAGGGGGGAGATAAGTGGAGCCTACCGGAATCGAACCGGTGACCTTTTGACTGCCAGTCAAACGCTCTAGCCAACTGAGCTAAGGCCCCATTTTTTTAAAGGGGGCTTAGCGAAGTGCCTGTCCCGATAGAGGAACGAGCATCGGGAAGCTAAGGCCCCATTTTTTTAAAGGGGGCTTAGCGAAGTGCCTGTCCCGATAGAGGAACGAGCATCGGGAAGCTAAGGCCCCATTTGCAACAGTTTATTGCAAGGGTGAATTTACAACTTTTTCCAAGAAGTGCAAAGCTGAATTCTTTTCAGCGAGTTGCCTGCATAAAAATAAGAAAGCCGACTGAAGTTTCCTCCAGTCGGCTTTTATAATTTAATCTTTTTCGATTGATTATCTACTTAAGATTCTGATATCAGCTCCGCGACGATCACCGAGTCCGTCACCTTGGAAGTTCATTCTTGCTTCATCAATTCCACCGCGTTTCAGGTAGTTATAGATGGCTCGTGCTCGATCATCATCGAGACTGACCTCTTTATTACCTGTACCCGATTCATTATCCGTGATGTAACCGTAGATATCAATTCGTGCATCCGGGTATTCCTTCAGCAATGCAATGACATTATCCAATTGCTTGCGAGCAGCACTATTTAATCGTGCTGAGTTACGTGCAAAAGTAACACCGTCAGCATCCAATCGGCCACTAGGGAAGGTACTTCCGGCACCTGATAAGTGGTTAGCCATTAAGTATTCCAGCGAACCTGCATCATAACCCATTTCATCTCCATTCTTGCCGAATGGTTCTGGCTCCGGTTCTGGCTCCACAGGAGTAGTGTCAACTGGAACTTCAACTGGTGGTGGAGTTGGGTCAGCTTTTTTGCAAGCATCTCTTCCTAAGAGCCACCATAGTAAACCTGCTAGTAATAGTAAGCCAAGCAGCCAAGGTAGCCATTTCATACATCCACCGTTATCAGATCCTCCACCAGTACTAGCATAAGCAGCAGCAGCCGTAGCGGCTTTTTCTTCCTCTGCTTTTTTCGCAGCCATGGCAGCAGCAGCGGCGGCTTTTTCTTCTCTTTCTTTAGCAGCCAAGGCAAGAGCAGCAGCTTCTTCTTCTTTCTTTCTACGTGCGGCTTCTGCAGCGGCAGCAGCAGCCAGTGCGGCAGCGGCAGCTTTTTCTTCTTTTGCTTTTGCAGCAGCAGCAAGTCGTGCTTCTTCTTCAGCCTTAGCTTTTGCAGCGGCTTCGGCAGCCAATCGCGCCTCTTCCTCCGCTTTTGCTTTCGCAGCGGCGGCGGCAGCTAGACGCGCTTCTTCTTCAGCTTTCGCTTTCGCAGCAGCCTCTTCTTCCTCTGCTCTTAAGCGAAGCATACCTGCTGACATCAGGGTGCCTCCTACAAGCGATGACCCAAGGCCAATTGGAGAATCTTCTCCTTTGATCCATGCCAGGTCAGCTAGCATAGCAGCTTCATCTTCGTAGTAACAACTACGAGCAATCTCCTGATGATTACCAGCTTTAAGGAAGTAGTAATGATATTTATCGTTTAAAGCTTTACCAGTTCCCCAGCGCTCATCTATCGGCGAGTTTTTGATAACAGACTGAATGCCATTATCTCTGGCCGCTGCTTGTGTATAGCCTTCTGATCGTAATAAAGTTTTTCCGTCGGAACGATTGTAAGAGAAGTAATGCTCTCCATTATCATCGTGTGTGAAAGTATGGAATCCAGTTTCACCAGCATAACTAGCGCAAGGTAAGTAGTCATCAACTACAGCCTCAGAAGTAAGAGGTGCTGCAGCAACAGGTTCTGGTTCAGGTGCAAACATTTGACCAGTGGTCGCAAAAGCTGCAAGCATACCCGCTTCGTCATCGTGGTAACAACTACGAGCAATCTCCTGATGATTACCAGCCTTCAAAGCATAGTAATGATACTTGCCATCGAGAACTGTACCTTTGGTCCAACGTTCCTCTAGCGGAGCGTTTTTCTCCACGGAGGCGATGCCGTTATCTCGGGCCGCTTCTGTGGTGTAACCTTCCGAACGCAATAAAACATCACCTTCGTTATCGTTATAAGAGAAGTAGTATTCTTTGCTATCTTCATCCTGGAATTTATGGAAACCAGGACCATCCGCCTTATATCTTACACAAGGTAAATAATCATCAACTACTCTTTCAGATTTTGCTTCTGGTGCTGCGCTAGCTCCTACCATTGTTGCGCCTACACATTGGATCAAAGCCATTGCAGCTTTCATGTCTTCCTCGGTGTCATAGAACAAACTACTTCGGGCTATATTCTTACCTTCTTCATTTTGGATGTAGAAGTATACTTTACCATTTTTGGTAGAACGGATATCGTATTTTGCGGATTTTGGTCCATGTTCTAATACAGACTTAATTCCATTGTTAAGATCTTCTTCTGTTTTGAATCCTCGGACATCTCCGTTGATTAGCACGGCTTTACCATCTTTATCCTTAAATACAAAATAGAATTTTTCGTTCCCACCACTTTGGAAAGTATCGTAAGTAATATTATTACATAGGTAATTTTGGTTTTGCTTGATGTAACGTCTTTCGTTCGCCTTCTTTTCTCGAACCGCTTTTTTACGACGACGTGTTCCTCCGGTAGAAGTCAACCAACGGATGGCTTTCTCCATATCTTTCTTAGAGTCAAACCAACGACTAGTCGCAATCTCTTGCTTATTACCAGCTAATAAATTGAAATAATGCTTCCCGTTTGGATGCACCATTCTTTCATAGCGCTCTTCTTTTTTTACATTTTTCTTGACACTTGAGATACCATTATCCCGACCGCTTTCCGAAGTATAATCCTCACTGATCAAAACCGGCGATCCTTCATAATTAACGGTGAAATAGTAAGCGTCTTCTTGCGCAAAATCATCATATCCAAATTCTGTCCCTGCAATATGCTCCTGGTAAAAGCCCAGCGGTTTATAATCTTTGTATATTTTATCATTCGCTGATGCGGCCAAAAGGCCTGCAGCCACTAAAGCATCCTTTGATCCAGCTCCGCCGCCCTGTAAAATGCCGATGGCACTTTCCATGGCATCAGCAGAATCAAACCAACGGCTTGTTGCAATCTCTTGATTGTTACCTGCACGTAAATTAAAATAATGCTTTCCATTAGGATGCACTTCTCGCTGGTAGCGTTCTGGAATAGGTAAGTTTTTTAATACAGAATTAGCTCCGTTATCCCGCGATTTATCCGCTTTGTAACCTTCGCTAATTAAAATAACTTTGGAAGCTAAGTTGTAGGTGAAGTAGAATTCTCCATCATCGGCATCGAAAGAATCGATTCCGGTTTCGGCTCCTGAAATTCGAGATTCATAAAAGGCTAAAGGTCGATAATCATCAGTACCTGATGTGTTGGCTTCATAAGGTTGACTGGCATCAGCAGCTTTAGAAGAATCTGAATCGCTTTCTTCTTGAGCGGCTTTAGAAGTTGCATCAGGACCATCCGATATAAAGTTAGAAATTGCGCCATCGACAGCAGCTTCATTATCGTATTTGGTACTGCGACCAATCTCCTGATTGTTCCCAGCCTTTAAAATGAAGAAATGGTTACCATCTCCATCAATGCTTTTTTCATAGCGTTCGCTATCACCAGCATTTGCGAGAACAGATCGGATACCATTAAAGCAAGCGTCTTTATCTTGGTAAGCTTGGCTGTTTAATAATACACCACCGTCTTCATTTAAGAATTGGAAGTAAAAGAGATTATCTTTTTTTCGTCTAAAAGCTCGATATCTCATAGTCAAAGTTAGTTGTTAAAAAATGATTATTCGTTTTCGTGACTGTACACAAACAATTTTAGGACGGGCCATGTATTATTTGGTCACTTTACTGAAGAAAAGCAATGTTTTCCCTCATTTTAGTACGCTTTGTAAACGCACCGCTGCTTTTAATCAGTTTCCTAGCCAATATAAAGAGAAAAAATTGAAAAAAAGATACTTGTGACAGTTTATAAAAAATTGATAATCGTTTATTTCTGCCTGTTGAAGCTTGTTTTATGATGATTATTAGATCAGGATGCAATGTGGATCAGCGCACGTTGGTATGATGTTAATCATATCCAGATTTTTAGAATAATAAAAAAACCATTGAGCAGTTTTGAGTAAACTGTCAATGGTTTGGAAAATAAGTGTCTATTGTGCTATGTGAAAATTCTTTAATCTCTGACGATAACGAAAGGTTTTGTAATCCCTTTGTGTTTTACATTTCTGATATTAAGGAAATAATTAGCGGCCGGAAGTTCTCCTATATTGAGTGTAATAGCGTTGTATCCTTCATCCACATTTACTTCATGTAATAACACTACTACACCGCGAACGTCGTAGATTTTTACTTCGACATTTTGCCCCTCAATTAAAGAGTTAAATGTGACATTAATCTCATCATTATAAAATACGGGATTAGGATAAAGATTTACGTCCTGTACACTTTGATCAAAGCAGTTGACTTTTATCAAGATCACTTCAGTATAAGTGAAGCTACCATCGATGTCCACTTGCTTTAAGCGATAGTAGTTATCCCTTGAATTGACTTCTGAATCTTTAAAATCGTAGTATTCAATATCCGTCGAATTACCAACAGCTGTAATCTCACCGATTTTTTCGAAAGTTGATCCATCCTTACTGCGTTCCACTTCAAAATGGGAAGCATTTTCTTCCACTGCTGTTGCCCATTGTAACAGTACATCACAATCTTCTTCTTCTCCAATAAAATAAATAAGCTCTACTGGTAATGATGGCAGACAAGGATCAAGTGTAAAATCAAGTCTTCCATCTACCAGACATCCCGTTGCAGTTTCCTGGAATTCGAAGAACATACTTTTGCCATCGGAGACATCAACCACTGGTGGAGTAGTACCAACCGGGTTCAACTTAGCCGCATCATAATACCAGGCAGTAGTACCGGTCTCTGAGGTTATACTATCTTCATAGATTAACAGATTAACTGCAGTAGAAGAATCCTGACACATGAAGGCGTCAAAGTCTCTAACATCAAGGGCCGTATTCTGATTGATCGTAACGCTAGTATTAGCGGTACAGCCTCTGCTATCTGTAATGGTAACGGAATAGGTCCCTGCGGCCAGATTACTTAGGTCCTCTGGATCGTCGGTATCTCCAGTTCCATTATTATCCCAGTCAATATCATAACCTGAAGTACCTCCGGAAATAGTTAGGTTTATTGCTCCGTCGGAGCTCCCGAAACACCCGGCATCTGTCTTAATTGTACTCAATGAGATACTGCTAGGTTCCATGATAATAACATTTTCAGTAGCTGTACATCCTTTGGCATCTGTAACCGTGACATTAAAGCTTCCAGCAGATAAACCGGTTAAATTTGGTGAATCGTCGGTATCCCCAGTTCCATTATTATCCCAGTCAATACTGTATGGTGCAGTACCACTATTGATAGTAAGTGATGCGGTACCATCTGTTAAACCATTACAACTGATATCCTCCCCTGTGGCAGTAATTGTTAAAGGATCAGCAGAAGCAATAGATATAGATCGTATATCTGTACACCCATTATCCGAATCGGTAATGGTAATCGTATAATTTCCTCCTGTCCCTACTGCGACGCTAGAATCCGTAGAATTACCCGCTCCGCCATTTGTTATTCCACCAGTGGACCAGAAGTAGCTAATTACTCCTTGGGATGTAGAACTGCTCGCATCGAGAGTGACAGAATTTGTGGTACAGTTTATTTCGGATCCACTTGAACTTAGGTTTGCAACTGGAGGAGTTCGATCTTCTCCAATTACAATGGTTTCAATATCGCTACAACCATTGTCTAAATCCGTAACTGTTACACTATATGAACCTGCAGCGAACACAGAAGTAGTAGCTGTAGTTGCGCCAGTTGACCAGCTATAACTTGGAGTCCCTGTAACAGTTGAGCCACTTGCATCCATATTGACTGCAAAGATTGCGCAGGTGAGTTCATTTGAACTTGCATTTATAGTTGCTATAGGAGCGTCTGAGTTCTCAGTTATAATTACACTTTCAATATCCGTACACCC
>JAHDHW010000168.1 GCA_020631105.1 Saprospiraceae bacterium
ATGAGTCATTGGTCATGAGTCATTGTCATGAGTTGTTAAAAACTGATATAATCTAGATAAATTTATATGTCAACAAAATCCGAAAGATACAATCCCTCAGAGATCGAATCGAAATGGTACGAGCATTGGATGAAACATAATTATTTTCATTCAGAGCCTGATGATCGTGAACCATTCACCATTGTTATTCCTCCTCCGAATGTAACGGGTGTCCTGCACATGGGGCATATGCTAAATAATACGATTCAGGATATTCTGATCCGTAAAGCAAGACTGGAAGGAAAGAATGCATGTTGGGTGCCGGGTACTGATCATGCTTCTATTGCTACAGAAGCCAAGGTGGTGAAGATGCTTCGGGAAAAAGGAATCAAGAAAGGAGACATTGGCAGGGAAGCGTTTTTGGAACATGCCTTTGAGTGGAAAGACAAGTATGGCGGAATAATCCTTGATCAGCTGAAGAAACTTGGAGCTTCTTGCGACTGGGAGCGTACGCGCTTTACAATGGAAGACAGTATGTCAAAAGCGGTATATAAGGTGTTTGTTGATTTATATCGTAAAGGTAAAATTTACCGCGGCTTAAGGATGACGAATTGGGATCCGGAAGCGCAGACTGTATTGTCAAATGAGGAAGTTATCCACGGGGAAGAGAATGCGCAATTGATTCATATCAGATATGATTTTGCAGACAAACCGGGGGAGGGGATCGTTATTGCTACGCAGCGTCCCGAGACGATTATGGCAGATGTTGCTATTGCGGTTAATCCGGAAGATGAGCGATTTAAGGATTTAATTGGTAAGAAAGTTTTGATCCCGCTGATCAATCGTGCTATTCCTATTATAGGAGATAGTTATGTTGATTTAGAGTTTGGAACTGGTGCCTTAAAAATTACACCGGCGCATGATCCTAATGATAATGAAATTGGCGCACGTCACGGATTAGAGGTAATTGATGTTTTGACAGCAGATGGTAAGATCAGCGAAGCGGGTCAGATATTAGTTGGGCAAGATCGGTTCGAAGCTCGTAAGAATATCAAAAAGTTGTTAAAGGAATCTGGTAATCTAATCAAAGTAGAAGACTACCGGACAAAGATTGGCCGTTCTGAACGAACGAACTCTGTTGTTGAGCCACGATTAACCTTGCAATGGTTTATGGATATGAAAGAGTTTGCCGCGACCGCATTAAATGCGGTGAAAAGTGGCGAGGTTACTTTTTATCCAGAGAACATGTGGAACATGTTTAACAGCTGGCTCAAGGAAGAAAATGTAAGAGATTGGTGCATCTCCCGTCAATTATGGTGGGGGCAGCAAATCCCTGCTTATTATTATGAGGATCATGTATTTGTGGCAGAAACAGCAGAAGCGGCATTAGCAGAAGCACGAGAGAAGACGGGGAATCCGAACTTGAGCATGGATGATCTTAAGCAGGATGAGGATGTAGTTGATACCTGGTTTTCTTCCTGGCTTTGGCCTATTTCTGTTTTTGATGGTTTTGAGAATACGGAAGAACTTAAATATTATTACCCCACCAATGTTTTGGTTACGGGATGGGATATTATGTTTTTCTGGGTGGCACGGATGATTATGTCTGGTTACGAATGGTCCGGTGAGCTTTTGGGCGAAGCCCAATCAGCGGACGGCGGATCAGCGAATAATAAACCAATTCCACCGTTTAAGGATGTTTATTTTACCGGAATGGTAAGAGACAATAAGCGTCGTAAAATGAGTAAATCCTTGGGGAACTCTCCTGATGCTTTGTCTTTGATTGATAATTATGGTGCGGATGGTGTTCGGTTTGGAATGTTGAGTAGTGCAGCTGCGGGCAACGATATTATCTTTGATGCACCTTTTGATAAAGCATCTAATCAAGTTTTAAATGAAAGTAAGCTTTGTGATCAGGGCTTGAACTTTTGTAATAAGATGTGGAATGGTCTGCGTGCGATTAAAGGTTGGCCGGTAGTTGATACTCCAATTAATGATGATATTGCAAAAATCAATTCATTAGCAACAGCATGGTTTGAGCATCGTCTGAATCAAACCTTGCAGGACTTAGAGGGTAAGTTTGAGCAATATCGTTTATCTGATGCGCTGATTACGTTGTATAGTCTAATTTGGAATGACTTCTTTAGTTGGTACTTAGAAGTAATTAAACCACCATACGGGGAAGCGATTGATCGTGCTACACTTGATAAGACTTTAGCGTTTTATGAAAAGCTAATGACAGTACTTCATCCGTTTATGCCTTTTATCACTGAGGAAATCTGGCATCAGCTTAAATCACGTGAAGAAGGGGAGGATTGTGTAGTTAGTACGTATCCAAAGGCAGGTAATGTTAATGCTACACTTTTAAGCTCAATGGATAAAGTAAAAGATGCAGTAACCAGTATTCGGGATATTCGAGCGAAGAATGGTGTTAGTATAAACGAACCTTTAGCACTTTTCATTGAACAGAGTGAACGTGCTCAATCGCTTTACAGTACTGAAGGTTTAAAGGAGCTATTACAAAAAATGGCTAAACTGTCTAAGATTGAATTCGCAGATCAGGAAGTTGATGGAACGGTTGCCTTTTTGAGTGGAACGGAGAATTACTTCATTGAACTTAATATTGAGGTTGATGTCGAAGCGGAACGTGCAAGAATTAAGGAAGAGATTAAGTATCAGGAAGGCTTTAAGAGTTCTGCAGAGAAGAAGTTAAGTAATGAGCGATTCGTAAGCGGAGCACCGGCAGTTGTGGTTGATAAAGAAAGAAAGAAGGTGGCGGATGCGGATGCAAGACTAGCGATCTTAAGGGATCAATTGGATAAGTTGTAAAGGAGGAGGCATGAGTCATAAGTCATTAGTGATAAGTCATTGGTCATGAGTCATGGAGCATAAGTCATGAGTCATGAGTGATAGGTTATGAGGGACGCAAGTTGAAAACTTGCTTTTATTGTTTACTTCCAAGTTGCGCTTCGCTAAACTTGAAATAAAAAAGAAACGCCGAACGAATATTACATTCGTTCGGCGTTCTTTATTTATGCGCTAATGCGCGATAATTATATTATTTCGTTACAACGAAACGGATAGATTTATTTCCGTCATTTGTAATCAAATTAAGGAAGTAAGTACCTGTAGCTAGATCGTTAACGCTATATTCGAAAGTTTCCTTTTGAATATTCTCGTAGTTTCTTACTAGGATAGTTTTTCCGGTAACGTCTAAGATGCGTACGATTGCTTCTTCTTGTGTATTTACAAGATCCAGGTTAAGATTGATATAATCTGTTGCCGGATTAGGAGTAATAGTTACTACGTTATCATCAGAAAGGATATCCTGAGTACTTACTGTACCAAGTGCCTCTCCAACACTTAAACGAACAACTGGAACGATATCACGACCAAATCCAACAGAGCTATAAGGCTCAGTAGTAAGATCACCATTGATACCTAACATACCAGGATAACGTGGCATCTCTAAGCTATCAGAACGGAATACAGTTGCACCATAGTCATAATCTTCACTTGCTGCAACAGCAATAGGTGTAGAACCTACTGTATTGTACTCAAGCATCATGATATAGTTAGTTGCACTATTTAAAGGAATTGCTCCGATTGTATTCTCAGGGAATTTAATTAATGGTAAAGAAATTAATCCACCATTAGCTTCATCTCCAGTAATTTCGTAGAAATTGAAAGCGATTTGAGTACGCTCATCCGGATCAGCATTTCCATCAACGTTAGCATCAACCCACTCATATAATGTAAGTGTAACTAGCTCATTAGCGAAATCAACAGCATCCCAAATTGCGAAAGATACGTATCGAGCATTAAGGTCAGTTCCGTCAACTACATAAAAACAGTTACCATAAGCCCAGCTACGTGGCTCACCATCATCCCAGTTTCCATCTGCAGGAGTTACTGAGCGTGTAGCACCCATTTCTTTTGCGAATAAGGTATCAGAGATAGCAAAATCGAAAGTTTGCATATCATTAGAGTTATCCATATCCATAGAGTCTCCAGTAATAGCATAAACACCTTCGTAAGTTTTACCAGCTTCAGCAGCAGGAGTGAAACCCATACCGTTGAAGAAAACGTTTTGTACATCTGTGAAACCAGGGATGGTTCCATAAGATAAATCTTCAGAGTAAACTGGAGTTCCACCATCTGTAATCGTAACGTTAAGGTTTACATTTGTTTGATCTTGTACACCCACATTCTCCACATCAGATAAAAATCCGAATTGCTCTACCTGGCTAGCAGGAGTAATCGCATTTGGAGAAATAGCGTAGAAGTTATCATTTACCTGCAAATCGTTCGCTAAGAAAAAGATTGAAGAAGGATCAGAATCGTATACTTCAATATCATCTAATAACCAGTAGTACTCGTAGTTACCAGTCCATTGCCACTGAATATAAACAGTAGCTGAT
This sequence comes from Saprospiraceae bacterium, assembly GCA_020631105.1. GTDB lineage: Bacteria > Bacteroidota > Bacteroidia > Chitinophagales > Saprospiraceae > JAHDHW01. The sequence continues at coordinate 4,401 of JAHDHW010000168.1, forward strand.
CCAGCTGCAACGTCAGAGATGTCCGTTAAAGTTAACTGAGGGTTGTCAGACCAACGCTCACCAGTTGTTAATAATGGAAATAATGTATAATCTGTCCAGGTAGCATTATCCGTGCTTACACGTAGGATTGCATTATCGATAGCATCCAAACCGAATACACCGATTAAGTTTTCAGATTTGATCCAAACTTCACCTGCAGTAGAAAAGTCTAATGCATTAGTCGTTAAAGTTACTACGTGATCCGGAGCAACGTTTCCAAGTGCGTCAGAATCCATGAATACGAATCCATCGTCACCAGTTTCTGAGAAATATCCCATTTCATGTTGTCCAGCATAAGCTGCCCAGTTTACGATACAAGGGTTAGTAGCACTAGGGTCATCACACCATGCCCAGGCACCAGCTCCTCCACTTTCGTCACCAGTTGTCCATCCAGCAGGAAGGCCACCTAAGTCAGCAAAGGATTCAGAGTAAATAAGGTTTTGCGCATTGGAAAAAGTCCAAAGGCATAGTGCAGTGAGCACTAAAGAAAAATACTTTGTAAATTTTACTTTCATGATTAAAAGTTTAATGTCAATAAAAGGTGTAAAGAGAGTATAGGTATACTCTATCAGTATTCTTTTAGTTTTCTATGCTTTAAGGAATCTTGCTGAGATAAGAATAGTTTCGCCGTTTGCTACTCTTTTTGAATACACAAAAGTAGTAACAAACGGCGAAATGCTAGCTTAAAAAGCTATGATTAGTCAAATTTTAGCGTTGGACGACAAATCGCTCTGTTCGCATTCCTTCTTTAGTAATGAAATTAAAGATATAGGAACCAACTGCTAAATTAGAAACATTGTAGTCGAAAGTTTCCGTTTGAACATTATCATAATAACGGTTGATGATCACTTTTCCGGTTACATCAAGCACTTGAACTTGTACCTCAGATTGTTGATTTACAAGGTCTATTTGTACATTGATGAAGTCAGAAGCAGGATTAGGACTTAGTTGTACTAAGTTTTCTTCAGCTAGCTCATTAACGTCAATTACGATCTCCGGTTGAGAGATATGAAGACGTACCGTTGGAACTACTGTTCCGGTAAAACCAGCTGCGCTATAAGGCTCAGTTGTAAGATCACCAGAGATACCAAGCATTTCTGCTGGTCGGTATGGTTGATCTTCTAAGTTACTACGGAAAGTTTGAGCAGCATAATCCCAAGGCTCAGCACCAGATAATGCTAAATCAACTTCATCACTTGTGTTATATTCCACCATTACAACGTAATTTTCTCCTGAAAGGATTGGTACATTACCTTCTCCTTGTGGGAATGGCATAAGTGGAATAGTAATTAACTGATCCGAAGCTTCGTCACCAGTGATTTCGTAGATATTAAATCCAACAACTGTACGCTCATCTGGATCCATGTTTCCATCTTCATTGCTATCTGCAACCCAGTGGTATAAGTTTACTGTAACTAATCGACCAGCAACATCCGCAGCGTTACCAATACCAAAAGTAGCAGCACTTGCATCCCAACCAAGTTCAGGGTTGTCGAAGTTTGTTCCGGTTACAATATGGAAGAAGTTACCATAAGCCCAGCTATGAGATTCTCCATCTGCCCAGTTCGCCTGTGCAGGAACTACTGTTCGGGTTGGTCCCATTTCTTTTGCGAAAATAGAATCACTTACCATGAACGAGAAAGTTCGGCTATTATCACTAGGATCAAACTCAAGACTATCCGATTGGATAGAGTAAGTACCCGTGAATACAGTTCCGATTTCTGAACCTGAAGGATCAAAAGTACCATTGAAAGGAACATTCTCATAAAGAGAATCCGCATCTAAAGTACCATAAGCTAAATCCTCATTATATACTTCTGTACCAGCACCATTAGTGATGCTCATATTTAAGATTGTATTTGGCTGTGCAGCAGCTCCAACGTTTGCAACATCCGCAAGGAAGCTGAATGGCTCCAACTGACTTTGTGGCCACATTGCATTTGGTGCAATTGCATAGAAGTTATCCATAACCACCAAGTTGTTATTCTCTGGCTCAATTAACTGAACGTCATCAACGATCCAGTAGTAGAAGTCACCATCGAAGATAAACTTGATACGGATATTTGGCTCTCCTTGTAATTCTGGTAAAAAGAATCTTTTTACTTCTGGAACAGGAGCCAAATCATTTGGCGCTACTTCCGGGCTAACAGGAATAGATGGAGACCAGGTGTCACCACCGTCCAGGCTATATGCGAATAAAGCAGTTCCTTCTTGACCATCAAAAGAGTTCAATGGGCCATAAGCATGATAAAACTTCAATGAAACAGGTCCAAAGTCAGTACCATCAATTACCGGAGAGATCAATTCACCAGTTAAACGAGGATATGGAGGACCAGGAGGAACGTTACCACCAGGAGTGTTAATTGAATCTGCATCAAAAACCATCGCACCATTAAAAGAAGTTGGTGAAGAGATGGTTCCGCTACGGAAAGATCCATTTGAACAAGCACATCCTTTCCATGCCCATAGTGCACTATCAACATTCACGGTGCTAATTGTCCAGTCATTCAAACCACCATCAAAATCTCCTTCTCCAGGGTTAGTACCCCAAAGTACTACATCGTCATCTGTTTCACCCCAGTAAGAACAGATACGGAAAGTACCTGAGTTATCTGTTGGAGATCCACCAGACCATACACGGATATAATAATCAGTATTAGGTTGAAGGTTAGTTGTGAAAATTAATAGATCAGTTTGAGTTCCGTCTCCGTTTGAAAAACAAACAAGAGGAGCTTCGTTCTCTCCACAACCTGCATAAATTGCCATACCAACAGCAATTACGTCCGTTCCAGTAGAACCAAACTCTGTCTCAATAATTAAAGTACCATTTGGAAGCTCATTTGGAGTGGTAAGCGTATACCATACATCATCAGCAAACCAAGATCCTGAACAAACACTCACAGGTGTTACCGATTGTGTTGCATCTAGGGTAGTACCTTCAACAGCTGAACATGCATTACCATCTGCGCCAATAGTGATTGCGGTCGCATTTGCACAATCATCGTTCGCCGGCTGGGCAAAGACATTTGTACTGATAAAAAGCACCAAAAAACTAAGTAAGAAATAGATTTTGGGCAGTGTACATTTTTTCATCATAATTACTTTTTTGATTTAGATAGATTGAAATTTAGAGCGGCCGCTAAATTAAGAAAAATGGCCGTAAAACATGTATAAACATCATATTCAAAGACTGTTTAAGCCTTCTTTGCCTAAAACTGTCTCAAGTATTGCATGCCATTGTGCTATCTTAGCAACAACGATTTCAGCTTGACTTATGGCTGCTTATAATTGCGAAGTGATACCTGCAATAGCGCTTTTGTAAATTACTATACAAAAACAACGTGGCCATAATTCGATTGAAATTTGGTCATCAGAGTGTTATCCTGATATTTATTGCAGTATTAACGAAGGGCTTAATATTCGAAAGGATATAACCTTTTAATGCTCTCAGTCGCGAATCTAACGCTAAGGTCTTGATTATTGTTCAAACGAATTGTATCCTGTTTAGCAAATTATCGAAAAATCAAAATACACCATGCCTCATCACTCATGACCAATACTCCTCTGCCTCCCGCCAAAGTTGTTGACGATCAATGGGAACTACGCCAACACGTTCACAAACCTGTCCACCTGCGAGATTTGCCAATTGAGCAATTGTTGTTAAATCTAGCTCAATTGCTATACCCAGAGCAGCAATGCTGATAACCGTGTCTCCAGCACCGCAAACATCAGCAATCGTCCGGGGTATTGTAGGTAATACCTTTTGTTCTGCACCATCGTCGATGAAAACCCCTTTTTCAGAAAGCGTAATCAGTGTATGCTTGTGATTCAGTTTATTTCGAAGGTAATCTGAAGCTTCTTTTAAAGCACTGACATTTGGCTCGATAGAGAAGGGAACCGCAGCCCTGATTTCTTTGAGGTTGGGTTTGAAGAGTGTAACCTCACTATAGTTATAAAAATTATGATACTTTGGATCTACGACCGTTGAAACGCCAAGTTCGTTTGCCAGGCTTAGCACTGCTTCGATAACTTCAGCGCTTAATACGCCTTTATTATAGTCTTGAAAAAGGATTACCTTGATTTCATCCTTTTTGAGATGTTGTTCAACACGTGCGACCAACTGGTCCCGTTCTGCTTTGGAAAGTGCGGTTTTATCCTCCTGGTCAACACGTAATAAATGCTGATTGGCTGCCAGAATACGGGTTTTCAGGGTCGTTCGCCTTTCTTTTGATCGTATTAAAGAATCTGGATTTATGGATGCGTTTTGAAGCAACTCAATGAATTGATCACCACTACGATCATCGCCGATTACGCTACATAGAAATACTTCCGCCCCCATGGCCTTGATATTTAATGCAACATTTGCGGCGCCCCCCAGCCGATGATCCTCTTGTTCCAGATTAACAACCGGAACGGGAGCTTCCGGAGAGATGCGCTCTACTTTCCCACTAAGGTATTGGTCGATCATCACATCACCGATGACCAGGACTTTTGCATGCTCAAATGCTTCGAATATTGCGCTTACCTCCAATTTAATATAGCTTGATTTTTAAAGAGCGGCAATTTAGGCATTGCATATTGCTCTCGCAAATTCATTGCTCTAAATGTAAATGCCGAGTTGCATAATTGTATTTAAACGGATTACGTTTCTAATAAAATGAAACGCCCCTATTTGAGACTTATTGGATGAAGTTCTACTTTGAAATTATGCTCCGGGCGGGCAGGAGTGCTAAATTTTCGGGTAGCGAATGCTTTTTTAGTGAAGATTGCACACATCGTATTGGATACATGATACAAGTGTTGATGTAAATCCGATGGCAAAGCGTCCAGGATTCCTGCTAATACTTCCGGGCGAACACGCTCCGGATGAAATGCATAATCATGCCATACTACAATGCTGTCATCATGTAATAAATGCTCAAATACCTTAGCAGTATCATTTTTTACAAAATCATACTGATGATCCCCATCTATAAATACTAAATCGAACTTTTGATCAAATTGTCCAAAGTCATAATTCAAAGAATTTCCAAACAAGTGATGGATGTTTTTCCTGCCATGCGAGAAAAAACCGTGGAGATCTGCATATCGTTGATCACCAGTTAATTGAACAATTTCTTCGTTGGAAAGATTGAGGGTATAACAATCTGCTCCGGTATCTGCCACATTACTCACACTTTCGCCACGCCAGGTACCAATCTCGAAATAACGACAGTGCTCAATTTGCGCACTCAAACTTTTCAATAACAATAAGTCTGTGGGTAATGAGCCCCCTCCAAGAAAACTGAAGGTTTCTAGTTTTAATGCTTGGTCACCGCATACTTCCGTAAAATCAATGACTGGTAGGCTCGCTTCGATTCCATACTTTTCTCGGATATGTGCTGCCCATTGATTATCCTCATTGAGTACGAGGTTGATCAGGTATGGTTTGCGGATCAATTGACCTATGCCACGAATTGCTTTGCCTATTTTACTCATAATATTGCTTTATGTCTGAGCTATGATTGCTCTAAATATCCGGATTTAGAAATGAAATCCATTATCTTTTGAGTGGCTCCCTGGTTAGTGGTAATATATTCTTTCGCTGTATCGGCACTTTTTTGATAATATGCCTCGTCTTCCATGATTTGCATTTTTGCCTGGAACGCTTCTGCGGAATCAACAGACCATCCACCTCCTTGTTGTACAAGCCATCGAGCTTCCTCAAATTTTTGAAAACGCGGCCCAAAAATAACCGGAATACCAAAAGCGATGGGCTCAAGTGTATTATGAAGCCCTTTGCCGAATGCACCGCCAATATAGGCAAGCTTTGCATATTGATAAAGATAGGCGAGCATTCCTATGTTGTCAATCAACAAGATTTTGCAGTCAGATATATTTGATTCTTCCGCATTTGAATATCTGAGTGTTTGATTTGGGAATCGTTTTTCAATGGCTTTTAACCGAGAGGAGCTAATGTCATGTGGTGCAACGATGATTTTCCATTGCGTATCCTTTTTGATAAATGGAGCAAGGATAACTTCGTCTTCTTCCCAGGTGCTGCCGGCAATTAGCACAGGCTGGTTTTTGCAAAAAGCCTCCAGGATTTTTTTATGGATTCGCTGAGCTACCGGACTGGATTGATCTTCCATCGAGGAAGCTAACGCAGCCACGCGGTCAACGCGGCTATCGCCGCTAATACTCACTTGTTGAATCCCGCTATCCACAAGACATCTTTTGGATGCTTCATTCTGAACGAAGATGTGGCTGAGCCCTTTGATCGCTGGAAAAAACCAAGTGCCATACCATCGAAAAAAGAATTGATCAGGGCGGAATAAGGCAGAAATCAGGAGGGTAGGAATGTTCTTCTTCGCCAAGGTGCGGAGATAATGATACCAAAGTTCGTACTTTATAAAAATTGCAAGTTCCGGCTGAATGGTAGCAATAAATTTTTGAGCATTGCTAAAAGAGTCCAACGGGAGGTAACTTACAAAATCTGCTAATTCGTAATTTTTTCTAACCTCATAGCCACTAGGCGAAAAAAATGTCAGGAGAATAAATACATCCGGATATTCACGCTTTAAAGCTTCAATGATTGGACGCCCCTGCTCAAATTCGCCGAGCGAAGCGGCGTGAATCCACACAAGTGGGCGTTTACCCCGCTTGAGCATGGCTGCTTCCAAATGCTTGAATAAGTGTTGACGACCCTTTATCCATTTGGCAGCCTTCGGATTGAAGGTAGCGGCCAGGCGAATTCCAAGACCGTAGCACCAAAGCATAAAATTATAAATCAAGCGCATACTCAAAGGTACGTAGGAGAATTGGAATGGTTTAGGTACTTAGGATTTTG
>JAHDHW010000169.1 GCA_020631105.1 Saprospiraceae bacterium
GGAGAGTTGGGTGCCACGATAAATACTTCCCCTAATTCCTGAGCAATACTTACCAATGCTCGAATACCAGGCGCAAATATACCATCGTCGTTAGTAACTAGAATGAGGGGTTTTTTCATTAGGTTGGAAGTTTAAATTTAAGAAGGTGCAAATTTAAGGAAATTATCAATGAAGTTGATGCTAAGTTCGGTTATCGTATTCTTCTAAATTAAGAACGTGTAGTCTAAGGACTAAACTGAAATGTCTAAGTTTTAAGCTTATAGCTTTTTGGCGATCTCCCTAAAAGAAACTTAACCCTATTAAAACTCTAAAAATTCCCTGGAGCACTTGAAATAACGAATATTGTAACTATTTTGCCGGAGCGCGTTATATGTTAACGAGGTGTTAATTGGAATAGATTACAATCAGATATCCCTTAAACGCGTTAATTTCAAAACGAGAACTAAAACCCCCTTGCCAATGTCTTCATCTTTTAAAGTCATTCTTCCAATTATTATTATTCTGCTCGGTGGTGCGGGCTATTTCTATTTTAGTCAACAAGACGAGAATCCTCAGCAGCAAGCCATTAAGACCCAGGTTAAGAAAGGTGAGTTTAAGGTGCATGTAATTGCGACTGGTGAACTCAAAGCTAAAAGGTCTGAAAAGATCAAGGGCCCCCAAGGCATGCGGTCTGCTCAAATCTATCAAACTAACTTAACGGATTTGATACCAGAAGGTACCTTGGTAAAAGCTGGTGATTATGTCGGTGCGCTTGACAAAACAGAGCTGGAAACGAAGATGAAGGATGCAATGGCAGAGGTAGAAAAAATTGAAACACAATTAGCTCAGGCAAAAATTGATACCGCAATTGAAATGCGTGGCTTAAGAGATCAGCTAATTAATCTCAAGTTTGCCATGAAGGAAAAAGAACTTTATGTCGAACAAAGTAAATATGAAGCTCAATCTGTAATCCGACAGGCAGAGATTGACTTACAGCGCTCAGAGCGAGACTATAATCAACTGATTACTAAACTAGAGTTGACTAAAGAAAAATCCGAAGCGCAAATTTCTGAAATTGATGCTTCTCTTCGGCAAGAACAACTAAAGTTAAATACCTTACAAAATCTGGCGGGTGAATTTACCATCAAAGCGCCCAAAGACGGAATGCTGATCTATGCTCGGAGCTGGAATGGTAAAATTGGTCCGGGATCTCAAATTAGTTCCTGGAACCCGGTCGTAGCGGAATTACCTGACCTCACAGATATGATCTCCCAAACTTATGTCAATGAAGTAGATATTAGTAAAGTCAAAAAAGGTCAGGAGGTCGAAATCAAAGTAGATGCTTTTCCGGATCGTACGTATACCGGCAAAGTAATTAAGACCGCTAATATTGGGGAACAACTACGTAATTATGATTCCAAAGTATTTGAAGTTACTGTTCAGGTAAATGAATTGGATTCCATTCTTCGCCCGGCAATGACTACGGGGAATGAAATTTTGGTCAATACTTTTCAAGAAGTCTTATCTATTCCGCTGGAGTCCTTATATCGAGACAGCCTAACTTTTGTCTATACAGATGTTGATGGCCAATTGGTAAAGAAGGAAGTGATTCCAGGGCCAACTAGTAGCGATGAAGTTATCATTGCACATGGTTTAACAGCAGAAGCAGAGGTGTATTTGGTAGCGCCGGAAAATGCAGAAAAGCTAAAATTTGTAGGCTTGGACCCAGCCATCAAAACAGAAATAAAAGAAAAACTGGCAGCTGAAAAAGCAGAAAGGGAAGCGGCTGCAGAAGCTAGGATGAAGGCGGTAAAGGATGAAAAAGTTTCCAGTGAAGGTGGAGGCGGTGGATTCGTTATTTTTAATTAATCTGAGCCGGTGGAGCGATATTACTCCACGAATGTATTTGGAAATAATTCCTTTAATTAACCACTATCCGCTGAATCATGCAAAGAGTTATCTTTAATTTTATCCTGGCAATGGAAGGCGTATTCTCGAATAAGCTTCGAGCCTTTTTGACGGCCCTAGGAATTATCTTCGGGGTAGGTGCTGTAATTGCCATGCTGGCAATTGGTAATGGTGCAAAGCAAGCCATTCTGGAGCAAATGAAATTGATCGGTACCAATAATATCGTGATTGAATCAAAAATCCTAAATGATGAAGAGGCAGAAGCAGCACAAAACCAAAGCAGTAATAATCAACAGACCCAAAGACGGCCATGGTCACCCGGCCTAACAATTGAAGATGCCAAAGCACTTCAACAGTCTATTCCTACCATTGAAAGCCTCAGTCCTGAAATTGTACTTTCAACTAATATCATTCAGGGAGGAAAGCTTGAGAAGGCCAAATGCATAGGTGTTAGTAATGAGTTTTTTGAACTCAATAATCTGGAGTTGAGTGTTGGTAATTTTTTCCATTTTCAGCAAATAGAAAAAGGTCAGGCGGTTTGTATTATTGGTAAAAATGTACAGACTCGATTCTTTCCTGAAGAAAGTCCAATCGGGCAAACCATTAAATGTGGTAATACCTGGCTACGGGTTATTGGCGTATTGGAGAAACGGGTGGCGAGTGCTGAAAGTCTCGAGAATTTAGGTATTCGCGATTATAACTCAGATGTCTATATTCCTATTTCCACTGCTCTGATCCGATTTCAGAATCGAGCCTATGTTGGCAAAGATGATATCAAGCGAGGCGATTGGGATGATGAAGTGGACAAGACGGAGAATTATCACCAATTAGATAAACTAGTCGTCAGAGTAGATGAATCGAAAAATATGAAAGCAACAGCGGCAGTTGTTGCTCGTATTCTCAAACGCCGACATCAAGGTTTGGTTGATTATGAAATCAGCGTACCAGAGCTAGAATTACAGCAAGAGCAAGCGACCAAAGACCGGCTTAACCTGGTATTGGCTTTCATTGCGGGCATCTCTCTTTTGGTAGGAGGGATTGGAATCATGAATATTATGCTGGCTACTGTGCTGGAGCGGATAAAAGAAATTGGAGTACGACGATCCCTGGGCGCTATGCAAAAAGATATTACCCTCCAGTTTTTATTTGAGGCCATTTTTATCAGTTTGATTGGTGGATTGATCGGAGTAATCCTCGGCTTGTCTACCGCCTATTTTATCGAAAACTATTTTGATATCCCGGCTGAAGTTTCTACCTGGTCCGTTGTGGTGTCCTTCGTAGTAGCTGCTTCCGTAGGTTTAGTCTTTGGATTATTCCCGGCAGAGCAAGCAGCTAAAATGGATCCTATAAAAGCATTACGCTCAGATTAATATTACAAAAAATATAAACGAATAGGGTAGAGCACATTCTATTGACTAAGCTTATTTGGAATGCGGCCCGAAATAGATGCCCTGTACAATGAAAAATATAAAATGAAGAATCCTTTAACGGTTAATCCCATTTTCAAAACCATTTTATTATTGTGTTTAATCACTTCAACATCGCTAGTTGGACAGAACGATCTTAAGATTATTCGATTAAACCTTGACGATGTTATTGACCTTGCACAATCTGATGCCCCGGATGTACAAATTTCTAAAACTAAGCTTAGCAACCGATATTGGTTTTATCAAACTTATCTAAGTGATTACAAACCACAAATTGGACTTCGCGCAACTTTTCCAAATCTCAATCGGTCTATTCAGTCCATCCCTTTACCGGATGGTACTCAGGCTTTCGTTTCCCGCTCCTTTATGGAGAACTCTTTTGGACTGTCCTTGAGTCAGGAAGTTGCGCTTACAGGTGGTAGTGTATTCGCCTTTACGGGCTTGGAGCGTCTTGATATTTTCAAAAATGATCTTGTAGATCGTTCCAAATCTTATTTATCCACCCCTTTTGTGATTGGTTTTCAGCAACCAGTATTTGGGTTTAATACCCTGAAGTGGGCCAAAGAGATAGAACCCTTGCGGTACGAAGAAGCCAATCGACAATTTGTCGAAGAATTGGAGGATGTGGCTTTTCAATCGACCGTTTTATTTTTTGATGTCTTGATTGCTCAACTTAATGTCCAGGCATTGACCAAGAACAAAGCGGATGCGGATACTTTGCTTGCTATCTCTCAGGGACGATTCAGTGTCGGTAGAATCGCAGAGACAGAATTATTACAAATAGAGCTAAGTGCCATGAACGCTGATGCGAACCTTGCCTCTGCCAAGCTTCAGCTTCAATCCAATACTGAACGCCTTCGGAATTTCTTAGGAATTGAGCAACAAGTTCAATTTGAGTTAACACCGCCGGAAGATATTCCTGTTTTTCTGATTGATGAAGACCGAGCTTTGGTTTATGCTAAAAAATATCGAAGTGAATCTATTGCCTTTATGCGTCGACTGAAAGAAGCAGAACGAGAGATCGCGGAAGCAAAAGCTAATCGGGGTTTGCAAATGGATATTAGTGGTCAATTTGGTTTGTCTCAAGTTGCTTCGACTTTTTCAAATGCTTATGAAGATCCGCTAAGCCAACAACGATTAACGATTGGCTTGAATATTCCAATTGCAGATTGGGGTAAAGCCAAAGCGCGAATGGAAGTGGCCAAATCTAATCAGCAATTGGAGCAGATGACCGTTAGTCAGGAACGGATTAGTTTTGAGCGGGAGATTAGTATTAAAGTGCAACAATTTGATTTGTTGCGGACTCAAGTAGAGTTGGCTAATCGTGCGTATGTTGTATCCGAAAAACGCCTCGATATCACTCGGAAGCGATACTTAATTGGTAAGATTGCGAATATTGAATTGAATCTTGCTATTCAAGAACAAGACGCTGCCCGAAGATCTTATTATTCTGCACTCCGAGCTTTTTGGACCGCTTATTATGAACTCAGAAGGTTGACGCTTTATGATTTTGCGGAAGACAAGCCTCTTGTAAAAGAATAAATATGCTCTAAGATTTTTTTATTTATCTAAGGAGTATTTTTTTATTCGCTGAGCGATGGCAGGACTTTATAACGCAAGGCTGTCCCAGGTATGTGTATGCCTTATGGTTTGATTTACAGGAGTTTAGGTGAGTGTACATAGAAGTTTTAGCAATGTTCTTTTGACTATTGTTTTGAACTGGCATTCTTTTTGACTAATAGGATATGTTACCCTTCCACAGAGCTATATTCCATTAAAAACCCTCCACAATTTATTCCCCCTTTATTATTTTATTGCAAGGCGATGCACTCAAGTTTTAAATCCATTTTTTAATGATTTAACTGCATCGTGCGTAACACATGAAATTTAAACTGACGTAATCATGAGAATCCAATTAACTACTTTGGTAGCAATCCTTTGCTTCCAGATTCCTGCCTTTTCTATGTTCGACTGTGATTGTTCCTGGGAAATCGATATGGTATGTATCGAAACTGATGATGGCACAATCGTACCTTTTCCGAATGCTTGCTGGGCCGAATGTATGGGCTATGAAGAAGAAGATTTCATAGACTGTAATTATGATATAACTTATGACCCCACTTGTGGTTGTAGTTTTGAGGCCGATCCGGTTTGTGTAAGTTCAGATTCCGGAGAGGTTATACTATTTCCAAATAGCTGCTGGGCTGAATGTGTAGGCTATAATGAAGACAGCTTCCTCGATTGTAATTATGATTTACCAACTGATCCAGGTTGTGGCTGCAGCTTTGAAATAGATGAAGTTTGTGTAGAAGTAGAAGCAGATTTATTTATGCCTTTTCCGAATGCATGCTGGGCTAATTGCCTTGGATATACGGAGGATCAATTTGTCGATTGTGATGAAGTAAGTCCTGAAGATTTGGAGGATGCCGCGCAATACTACTATGAACTTATTATTGGCAATGACAATAACGGAGGAAACATAGATAGTGAGGATATTCAACAGTTGAATACGGAACCTTTTAACCCACCTGTTCAATCGCTTGATATGAATAATGGAGTGATTATCGAACAGGTAAGTTTGTATCCAAATCCAACCAAAGATCAGGTATACGTTTTATTTAATCTGCAAGAAGCAATGACCATCCGGATGGATATCTTAACCAGCGAAGGAAAAGTCATAAGATCGATCTTGCACCAGGCTTCTGAAGGTGTTGAAGTTGTGAATATAGAAATAAGCGATTTACCAAGAGGTTTTTATTTCCTTCAGATTTATGCAGGAAGAGATATGGAAACCCTGAAGTTTGTTAAAGAAGAATAATTGTACTCCACTTATAAAAAAAGAGATTTTTAACCATCAGAGAAAAATCGCCATTGGATAACAATCCAATGGCGATCCTTTTTTAGTCAAACCATATTGACTTGACCTATTAAATATTTGTTGCTTATCTAACTAAAGTGATATCGCCTTTATACTGAATGACAAAATCATCGATGAATTCTATTTCAGCATAATAAACAAACACCGCAGTATTTTTAGGCCTCCCTCTAAAGCTTCCGTCCCAGCCAAAAGTGTGATTGTCAGCCGTAATATTATTCGCTTCATATTGTAATGCTCCCCAGCGATCAAAGATTTTAAACTCTAAAATCCGCCGAACACCATTACCTGTGAAAATGGTGAATAAATCGTTGACACCATCTCCGTCAGGAGAAAACACGTTTGGTATAAATACATTTCGATTTTTCTCTACTCTGACTAATACCTCATCCGTTTTAGTACAACCTGTGATGGAATCTATTACCGTAAGAGTGTAGGTCGTTGTATTGATCGGAGAAGTAATTGGCCGGGTACAATTTATACAATCCAAACTATCAGAAGGTGACCATTGGATAAGTTGATTTGTTGTCGGGAGTACTAGACCTTCCAGTTGGACACTTTCTCCTAGTTCAATTACTTTGTCGGGGCCTGCATCTATTAGAATTTCTGGTGGCTCATAAACGCTTATGGTTTCTGTGAATGAACAACCATTCGCATCCATAATTTCTACTTCGTAAGTCCCACCATTTAAATTACTTATAGTAGAAGACTGATCGAAGGGAGCGCCATTTACACTAAATGAATATGGTGCTGTACCACCTGCAATATTGGTGAAGCTTATTTGACCGTCGCCGTCGCCAAAACATTCTACATCATTAATCTCAAGATCATAAGTTAGAGGCATTGGCTCGTTGATGAAAATGTCTGCAAGCACATAATTACAAATGTCATCGGTTATCGTAAGAATGTAATTGCCGGCACATAAGTCAACCAAAGTAGTCTGATCTGAACCTGTACTCCATGAATAAGAGAATGGCCCATTCCCTCCTGAAGCAGTAACGACGATTTCTCCATCACAATCACCAGCACATAATAACTCTGAGGTTTGTATATCCAGAAATACCTCCGCATAATAGTCTACGTCAATAGTATCATAGCCAAGACAGCCATCGTTGTCTACTTCGACCCAGTATACACCTGGATCACTAACCGTAAAAATATCTCCGACTGTTCCATCTGACCAGGTACTGGTCGTCCCCGGAAGGTCAGCACTTAGATCAAGTGTGTACAAATCGCATAAGGTTGTGTCTGGCCCCAGATCAACGATTGGTGTGGTACTAAAAGTAATTTCAACATTATCTTCATCCTCACAGCCATCTGAATCAGTTACTGTTATTGTATAAATACCAGAACTACTAACTGACCGTATCGGATTATCTGATCCATTATCCCAGAGGTAACTTACAGCCCCGGGAGTAGTTGCATTAATAGAATAGGTGTTTTCATCACAAACTGAAATGTCTGCTCCCAGATCGAGATTGAGTGAATTACTTAAACTTACTACAAACGAATCTCTACGAGTACATAATCCATTCAACAAGCTAATATCGACCCAGTAGGTTCCTGGACCAGTGGCCACCAAGGTTGAGTTAGTCGTTCCATTATACCAGCTATAGGTTGCATTAGTGGTGCTTGCATCTAGGAACACATTTTCGCTATCATTACAGACAGAAGTTTCTGACAAGGTAGAAGAAGCATCCAAAACACTTATAACAAGGTAACTGGTATCAACGGTGTTACAGGTGATTTGATTAGAAGCGATCAATTGAACGGTATACTCACCTGCCTCGGTAAAGGTATGCGCAGTATTCATTAGGCTACTCGTTGGGCTACCGTCGCCGAAATTCCATTCAAAGGCCGTTGCATCCTGTCCAGTATAAACAAAATCAACTTCAAATGGAGCACAGCCACTATTGGTCGGTAAGGCAATAGATGCTGCTGTTACCGTAGGTACTTCAAAATCAATTTTAAAAATACCTATATCACAAAAGGGGACTTGCTCTTCAGCAAATGCTCCGGGTGTAGTATTTAATATTCCTGAAGTATTACAAGAACATACCCCCTGATAAACAGTTCCTGATTTATCAAATCGACTGGTTCCTCCATCAACGTGATTAGCATCTCCATAAAAACTGGCAAATTGTAAATCACTCGCCAAGGGCTCTAATACTCCTAAGTAAAAAGTTCCTATTTCAGTAGAGATTGCATCATTCGTAACGGGAAGGTTCGTCTGTGTGTCAAAGCAATAACCAGAGAAATAAATATTATTACACTTGTCGACCATAAAGGCAACAGGTGTAAAATCATAGTTCACGGTGCTTCCCGTCCCGACAACTGTACTATAAACTACATCATCAAGCATACTCGTAAATGCTGTGATAAACTGATGACTACCTGGTGCACCCGAATAAACGCCGGGCGTAACCGGAATATCTCCAAGTGATTGCCCATAGATATGAACATTGTTATCCTCGTCAATATCCAGAAAGAAGCTATGTTCATCAGAAGAGGTTCCCCAGAAAGTACTGGCAACTATATCTGATCCATCTTGATTAAAGATCGTCACGAATGCTTCTTCGGTACCTCCTGCCCAAGCGGGTTGCACTGTTCCCGGAGTTGTAGGAAAATCTGACTCTCCGACAAATCCCGTGACGTACACTAAACCAAAATCATTTACCCGAATACCGAAAGCAGCATCAGGATCACTCGATCCAAGATAAGTAGAGAAGAATAAAGTAGACAGATCGTTATTGAGTTTGAAAACAACTCCATCTTGTTGTAGAGAGGTAGGTCCAATCCCTAAAGTAGTATCAAATGCATTACTTGAAGTCGGAAAGTCTTCGGAACTAGTACAGGAAGCAACATAAGCATTCCCCTGATTGTCCAAGACAATTTCTCCCCGAAAGCGGTCATCATAATTTGAATTCAGGGTGGAGTTATTTTCACCGTCAGTCCCTGAACCTCCCATGTAAGTAGAACCGACAAGTGCAGAACCGTCAGCCGTTAATTTAAAAACGATGATATCAATAAAATTACCCTTATCCGTTTGATATGCATTTGGTGTAACCGGGAAGTTTACACTATTGGTTGTTCCTAATACGTATAGCTGACCATAAAAATCAGTTACCATACTATGTGGAAAATCGTTCGCACTTCCTCCAATGTAAGTAGCATAAATTTGCTGGGTTCCGTCAGGGTTATATTTGGTGATTGCGATATCCGTTTCGCCTCCGGCATAGTTCATTTGGAAAGCTCCTAAGGTGGTAGGATAGCCCAATCCAAAGGATCGACCTCCTGCGTACATGTTTCCTTCGTTATCAAAGGTAGCGGTATGCCCAAAGTTACCTTCACCGATGGTTCCGGATAGAGTTGACGCGACTACCGTTGGATCGATGATCAATGTTTGATCTTCGACGTAGCCACTAGGAAAAACAAAATATACCGTGTTATTTTCAACCTCGTATTCACATGGGACGCGCGTCTCAACACCGTTGATGATTTGATAGGCATAAGGTGCTTGTTCGATGACCTTTTCAACAGAAGTATGAATTAATAGATTGCTATTGTCTATTTCTAGGGCATCAATCCCCTGATAATCGAGGCGAATTTGGTTGGGGTCAGCTCCTGGCTCTACGATAAAGTCATATTTGAAGCGACTATTTTTACCATAGGTCGCCAGATGAATCCCGTAATAAATTTCATCATAAGTAATTTTGTCAAATAGACGAACCTTACTTGTCCATTTACTCGGATCATTGCCTAGCAGATAGTTATGATATTCTTTATGTTGTCCATCTTCTGTAAAGTCAGGCATTCTTGCATTTAGAAAACTAACCTGATAAGCGTGTTTACGAATGACTTCTTCGGATAAACCATTACTCACATCATGAATTTTTTCAACATCTTCCGGATGGGTAAAGACATACTTGAATCCATTGTTTTCGAGGTAAAGTGTATTTATGCCATCAAGGGTGGTTTTGTATTGTACATGGTCAGGCCATTGACCTTTATTTTCAACGAATGTTATGCCTCCTTTTGTAATGGTACGGGTGACTAAGTCACTATCGGTATGTGAACTGTGATCGTGGGCGTGGTTATGGCTATGGTGGTGATTATGATTGTGGTTATGGTTGTGCTGGTGATGAGCAGAATTTGTCGTTTGCTTAGAAACTCCAGATTTTAAATTTGGAATAGCAAGCTTTTGTGCAACAGCAAATGAGCTGCTAAGGATAATGGTCAAAAGGATTAGGTAAGTCTTCATAGCTATTGCTTAATGATACATAACAAGATATGATTTTAAAACGAGAAAATCAGCAAAGTAGTTTGAATGCATGCAGACAATTGATTGATAAGCTGTTACTTTTGTAAGGAAGATGCTAGAATTACATGATTTTAGAGATATTTTGTATTCTTGCATACTTGCAATCATTTATAATGATCAAACTAACAATTGATAAAATATCTAACGGTTACAGAATCACGTTATTTCCCCCCACTACGTCTTTCTTTCCAAAGTTGATCCTAGGGGTATTAACTTTTGGTTGCATTGTCTATCCTCTGAAAGTCTTATTTACAACCACTCATTTTGCCGGGGATTATGTTGTAGCCTGTCTTTCCTTGATTATGGCTTATTTAACAGGAAGGCTATGGTTGTGGAATACGTTTGGACGCGAGGTATTTGAAATCAGTGGAATAGAGGTAGTTCATTATAATAATTATCAATTTTTCAAGGATGTACTGATTCGGGTAAGTCCTCCAACACCAATACATTTCTCCTATAAATTTATTCTAAAAAAACATGATGCTGACTTACTAGATAGTGAAGGGACAAAACTTGATGATAAGTGCTATTTGACGATTAATTCTGGAGAAAAAGAACTGAGCAAGGCGCATCTCCCATTAACTGAGAAGCAGATAGAGGAGGTTTTTGCGGTATTGCCGGGGGATTTTCATTAGTGATGAGTTAT
>JAHDHW010000335.1 GCA_020631105.1 Saprospiraceae bacterium
TGAGTTGGTGAGTTGGTGAGTTGGTGAGTTGGTGAGTTGGTGAGTTGGTGAGTTAAAAATTAATTTTAAAATATGGAATGTAAAAAATTATTATTCGCTTTAGTTTTGCTCTTAGTATTTGGATGTAAATCGGATAAGCCGAAGACTACTGAGGATTCAGGTGATGTTGACTCGGAGACGGCCGTTGACACTGGTGTTTCTCCATTTTGGAAAAATGCTACTGTTTATTTTTTGCTCACGGATCGCTTTGCTAATGGAAGTACGGAGAATGATCAGCCACTTGGGCGTAAGCCGGATGGCGCTTTGCTTCGGAGTTTCGAAGGCGGAGATCTTAGTGGCCTTACAAAAAAAATACAGGAGGGTTATTTCAATGAACTTGGAGTAGATGCCATCTGGATGACGCCGGTCTGGGAACAGATTCAGGGATTCACAGATGAGGGCACGGGTAAAACTTACGGATACCACGGCTATTGGGCGAAGGATTGGACGGCGATTGATCCAAACTTTGGAACTGAAGCAGAATTCGCTGCGATGATCGATGCTGCGCACGCTAAAGGGATCAAAGTATTAATGGATGTGGTAATCAATCATACCGGGCCGGTAACGGATATAGATCCTGTGTGGCCGGATAGCTGGGTTCGGACGGAGCCAACCTGTACGTACAAAGACTTCGAGACTACGGTTGTTTGTACCTTGGTAGAGAACTTACCGGATATCAAAACGGAGAGTAATGAGGCGGTAGAAATCCCGCAGGGCTTAGCGGAGAAATGGAAGACTGAAGGTCGTTTGAAAGCAGAAAAGGCTTCGTTGGATGAGTTTTTTACCCGTACGGGATTACCTCGTAGTCCTCGACATCATATCATGAAATGGGTGGTGGACTGGGTACGAAAATACGGAATCGATGGTTTCCGGATTGATACTGCAAAACATACGGAAGCAGAAATTTGGGCGGAACTAAAGAAGGAAGCGGAAGCGGCATTTGAAGCCTGGAAAAAGGAAAATCCCGGAAAGATAAAAGATGAAGAAGACTTCTACATGGTCGGTGAAGTATATGGATTTGGGGTCGGTGGCGATAGCCGGGCTTATAGCTTTGGAGATCGGGAAGTTGACTTTTATGATAATGGATTTGAAAGCCTGATTAACTTCTCTTTTAAGTCTGATGCAAATATGGATTATTCTAAGGTCTTCGCCAAATACAATACGGCACTTAACGGCGGTCCATTGAATGAGGTTGCTATTCTCAATTATATTGCCTCGCATGACGATGGTCAACCCTTTGATCCTACGCGTAGCAGAGCATTTGAGGCTGGAACAAAACTGATGCTATCTCCCGGAGGAGTACAAATATATTATGGTGATGAGACGGCTCGTCCTCTAATTGTACCTGGTGCAAATGGCGATGCAAACTTACGTTCCTTTATGAATTGGGAGGATATTGAGCAAAATGATTCGACCAAATTACTCTTGCAGCACTGGCAAAAATTAGGACAATTCCGCCAGGCGAATAAAGCTGTCGGTGCAGGGGTACATCAGGATATCCAGGCATCCCCTTATGTCTTTAGTCGTACCCTAAATGGTGCCTCCCCTAACAAAGTACTCGTCGGACTTGATTTAGGTACTGGTCAAAAAGAAATTCCGGTGGGCAACACTTTTGCAAACGGTACGGTACTCAAGGATTATTACTCTGGGCAAAAAGCAGAAGTGAAGGATGGTAAAGTGATAGTGGATTCGGATTATGGGATTGTTTTGCTGGGGGAATAGCTTTC
>JAHDHW010000019.1:0-42694 GCA_020631105.1 Saprospiraceae bacterium
AATAAAAAAAGGACCTCATTCTAACGAATGAAGTCCTTTACTGCGCTTCCTCAAGGACTTGAACCTTGGACCCTCTGATTAACAGTCAGATGCTCTAACCAGCTGAGCTAAGGAAGCTTGTCTTCCAAGCGAAGTCCCGCATAAAAAGTTTCATCGGGGCTGAGCTAAGGAAGCATTTTTTAAGTTATATAGCCTTAACTTTGAAAGGCGAGTGCAAAGATATATTTTTTAAAAAAAAAGTGCAATCTTTGCGTGAATTTTTTTTGCGAATATTGACATTTGGGATGCAAAAACACGAGCAAGGCTCTTTTTTGCAGAAAAACCCACAAATCATCTAAAAATAAGTACACCATGAGTCTAGTATCAGTTGGAACTGTTGCTTTTGATACCATCGAAACACCATTTGGAAAAGCCGAAATGGTTGTGGGTGGCGCTGCAACCTATATCAGCTTAGCTGCTTCCTATTTTACAAAAGAACAAGGTATCGTTTCTGTCGTAGGAGATGATTTTCCAGCAGAGGAATTAGCCTACATGAAAAAACGTGGGATCAATCTTGATGGCCTCGAAATAAAAGAAGGAGAAAAGTCTTTTTTCTGGGCGGGAAAATACCATGACAATATGAATTCTCGAGATACATTAGTTACTGATCTTAATGTATTAGCGGACTTTAAGCCAAAGGTTCCTATGCACCTGAGAAATGCAAAATTTCTGATGCTCGGTAATCTTACCCCTGAAATACAGTTGAAGGTGATCAAGCAAATGAAAAAACGACCAAAGCTTATTGCGATGGACACCATGAACTTCTGGATGGATGTAGCAATGAAAGCTCTAAAGCGTACGATCAAGCAGGTAGATATCCTAATGATCAATGATGAAGAAGCTCGCCAGCTTTCAGGAGAGTATTCTTTGGTAAAGGCAGCGAAAGCAATCCATAAAATGGGCCCTAAATTTTTAGTGATCAAAAAGGGAGAACATGGAGCTTTGTTATTCGCTAGTAATAAAATGTTTTATGCGCCGGCTCTTCCGCTCGCTGAGGTCTTCGACCCTACAGGTGCCGGAGATACTTTTGCTGGAGGTTTTATGGGGTATATCGCAAAAACTGGAAGTACTAGCTTCGAAAATATGAAACGTGCCGTTATATACGGCTCTACTATGGCTTCTTTCTGTGTGGAAGAGTTTAGTATAGGGCGCCTTAAAACACTGAAAGCTTCTGAAATTAGCCGAAGAGTAAAACAGTTTGATAAATTAGTCGCTTTTAATATCTAAGATTCTGAAAAGAGTCTTCCTTGACGACAAAGTTTAGGGGATTTCGAAAAACATTAGAAGCAAATTTCTGTTATCTTTGTGTAGAATGAATCTAAATAGCTGATTTGGATAGTAATTAAGAATCCAGGCAGCCATGAAAGTTAAATTAGCTTAAAAATGGAAAATACCACCACTACTGCAAATCCAGTAATGTTATATACGGAGCAAACTCCTAATCCGGAGTCTCTCAAGTTTGTTTCTAACCGAATGCTTTATCGAGGTACAGCAGATTTCAGGGAAGAAGAACTGGCAAAAGAATGGTCACCACTTGGTACAGCTCTTTTCGAGCTCCCTTACGTGAAAGGGGTCTACCTTTGTAATAACTTCGTTACGGTTACTAAAGAGTTTAATTACGCATGGGAAGATATCATGCTTAAACTCAAAGATTTTATCAAAAATTATATCGAAGAAGGTAAGCCATTTATCAATGATGGTTTTGAAGAGGCTATGGCCAAAATGGAAGAAGAGCGTGGCGCGAGCTATGAGTACTCTGGAGAAGAAGTAGAAATCGTCAAAAAGATAAAAGACCTTATTCAGACTTATGTTAAACCAGCCGTAGAAATGGATGGTGGTAATATTGAGTTTAAAAACTTTGATAAAGGCAAAGTGGTCGTCGTCTTACAAGGTAGCTGCAGTGGCTGTCCTTCTTCGACAGTAACATTGAAAGCAGGAATTGAAGGGATGCTTAAACGTATGGTGCCTGAAGTGACTGAAGTAGTCGCTGAAATGGGCTAGTTGGAGTAACAATCCTAATATATAACGCCGCAATTGTTTTATAGCAATTGCGGCGTTTCTATTTTATTGAAGGTGTATAATGGATTATGCTTTTGGAATAGCTTTCAAAACCTCCAACAAGTATTTCCAGAATTTTTGAACAGAACTAATCTGTACTTTTTCGTCTGGAGAATGCGCACCTCGAATATTGGGACCAAAAGAAATCATTTCCATCTCTGGATAGAACTGCCCAAGAATCCCACATTCCAGGCCGGCATGACAAGCATTGACATCCGGATCTTCTTTAAACAGTTTTTTATAGATCGGCTCCATGACACCTACGATTTTCGAGTGAGGATTAGGTGTCCAGCCAGGATAATCTCCGCTTGTTTTAATCTTTGCTCCGATTAATTCGAAGGTACTCTGTATCGCTTGGGCAAGGTCTTCCTTTTCTGTGTTAACAGAACTTCTGGTAAGACAGTAGATGGTGAATTTGCCTTCAGAGACGAAGACCCTAGCTAAATTATTTGAAGTTTGAACTAAGTCAGGGATTTCAGGGCTCATTCGATAGATTCCATTGGGGCAAGCGTAGATTGCTCGAAGTAGTTGCTTTTGAAAGTCCTTTGCCATTACCATTTTTGGACGGTCAATAGCTTTAAGTTTGATACTTAGGTTACTATCTGTTGACTGATGCTCTGAAGTGAGAATGTTTACCTGGTTTTTAAAATGTTTACGGAAAGCACGAAGCTGTTTTTCAGGTAATGCGATAATTGCTTCGGACTCTCTTGGAATTGCATTGCGCAAGCCTCCGCCATCAATCTTACTGACACGGACACCAAAGGCCTTATTAGTACCGAAAAGAATACGGTTCATGATCTTGTTGGCATTCCCAAGTCCTTTGTGGATGTCCATACCCGAGTGGCCTCCGTTCAGCCCTTTTACATTGATACGATATCCTTTTAATGAAGCTGGGCAACGCGTCTCCGAATATTTTCCAAAGGCACTAACATCTATTCCTCCAGCACATCCAATAGTGAGTTCGGTGTCTTCTTCTGTATCCAAGTTGAGCATTATTTTACCTTTCAGAATGCCTGGCTGTAATCCCATAGCACCGGTCATGCCGGTCTCTTCATCAATGGTAAATAAGGCTTCAATTGCCGGGTGTTTAATTTTTTTAGACTCGAGGACAGCCATGATGGTTGCCACACCAATTCCATTGTCTGCTCCTAGGGTAGTGCCTTTGGCTTTAACCCAGTCTTCGTCGATAAACATTTCGATCCCTTGCGTATCAAAATCAAACTTAGTACCTGCATTTTTTTGATGAACCATATCCAGGTGGCTTTGCATAACAATCGGTAATCGATTCTCCATACCTTTGGTTGCAGGCTTTCTGATAATGACGTTTCCGGTGGCGTCTACTAGGGTTTCGAGGCCTAATGACTCCCCAAATGATTTAGCAAATTCAATGACCCGCTCTTCTTTTTTAGAAGGTCGGGGCACTGCATTAAGTGCTGCAAAATTTTTCCATAGAGCGCGGGGCTCCAAGCTATTAATAACTGACATAATATTTATTTTGATCTAATTTTTTATTTCGCTTCTAAAGCATATACCGCAAAACTTGCGAGCCAGTGCGTTCCTTCATAATGCTCACTGGCAATATAAGGTACCGTGGCATTTAAATGATCAGCGGCGGATTGTAAAAGTTGTTGCTTGAGTTTTTTGTTTTCGATGTATGGCAGCAGTCCATAAAGACACCAGGCTCTACTTAAGTTTACGCCATCAAGATGAACAAGCTTAGGGTCAGAACGATCACTCACCAGAGCAGGTTGCAAAAGTGCATTCATTTTGTCGGGCGGTAAAAATTGATTGAGCCAGGCTTGAAATTTTCCTTTTGGCAAGACTCTTCTCATTAAGTTTGCTTCCTCCAGACAAGCAGACAGAAAATCTTCGCCGCTAGGTTCCCAAGCTGCGGGGCAATCCTGATCCTCCAGGAAATAATCCAAAGCCCTTGAAGTGATTAATGATTCTAGCTCTTTGTGGCCCGCTTTACGAGCATAGTCCAAAGCGAAAGATAATCCAAATGCAGTATTAGGATGCACTCCTGTTCTAACAGGATAGTGCTGGATAGGTAGAAAGTTAAGATAGCGCTGGATGAATGCATCCGTTAAAGGTTGTAAGTTCCTTTTCCAAACCTTAGCATCCGGGTCATCCCAGTCATATAGTTCATCTGATAACTTCATGAGCCAGGACCATCCGTACATCCTTTCCCAGGATTTACTTGCCCCCTCTAAATAATTAACTTCCCCTATGATATTTTCTTTACTCAGGTTCTGAAGTAGTACCATTCTGATTTGTTTTGCTTCGGGCAAGCTTGGAAACTGTTTCAACAGTCTTACTAACATCCAGTGCCCGTGTACCGAAGAATGCCAATCAAAACATCCATAAAAAGCCGGATGTAAATCAACAGGAGACTGTAAGTCACTAGAGTCTTTTAGAACCTGATTTAATTTGTTAGGATATTCCTTTTGGATGCAGTTTAGGGCAAGCTGTGCAAAATGAGAAGCCCCTTTTTTTGTTAATTGTAATTGCCCTTTTTCATTAGTGCTGAGATACGGATTGTCAGTCGATTGAGCCATTACTGAAAAAGGTAATACCAGGATAAGGAAAAGTATGTATTTCATGAAGCTTGTTGAATAATTCGCTTAAAATTACGCTTTTTGTGCGAATTAACCAGATGATGGAAAGATACTCTCGCGGGATCAAGATTGAATAAAAACAGATTATTTTGTGTTTTTATTTTTTATCGAATATTACTTAAGGATGAGCGATTATTGCTTCTATTCCAACGGAAATTTATTCTTGCTGTTTTCTTGCCTAAAGATTCCCTGTAACTTATTAAGATGGTAGATAAATGTATATATTACTGTCTTTAACCATCTTTTATAAGAAGTAAACATCGCTTCAATTTCATGAGAGTTTTCAATGCATTTTTTTTATGCTTCTTTTTGTCTTTTTCAGTATTTCTGTCAGGGCAGGAATCAGCTTTGGATAGTCTACAAAACGAACTACAAAATCATGTAGAAGAAGATAGTATTCGGGTAGATTTTCTAAATGATATTGCTGACCTATACTTTAGAATTGATTTAGACTCGACCAGGGCGTATCTAGCCGAAGCAGAAAAAATGAGTACAACCTTAGGATATAAAAAAGGTAAAGGAGATGTATTTCGTTTATTAGCCAGACTAGAAAACATTCAATCAAATTACATAAAGAGTTTAGATTACCTAGAGCAATCATTAGTGAATTACAAACTCATAGATGACAAAGAAGGAGCAGCTAGAGTTTATATCGGTATGGGGATCAATCAATATGACCTTTCGAAATATGAAGAGGCTATGCTTGCTTATCAACAAGCCGAAGGAATTTACCAATCATTAGGAAACAAAAGAGGAATAGCTACTTGTCAACTTAATATAGCATTGGTATATGATGAACTCGGAGATTACGATAAATCGATTCCCCGTTATAATCAGGCATTGGAGTTAAGTAATGAGATTGGAGATGAAGAAGGTGCTGCTTATGTAAACACGAATTTAGGAGCGATTTATCAAACACAAGGAAATTATCCTTTAGCTCTGGTACACTTTTACAAGGCATTAAACTTCAGAGAAAAAATAGCTGATTACATAGGTTTGATGTATACACTCCATAGCTTGGGAGAGGTCAATTTTGAGATGCAGAAGTACGATAAAGCATTAGCATTTTTTGAAAAATCATTAGGGTATGCGCTACAAACGGGGAGTAAAAGTAATATTGTTTTAAACAATAGTAATATTGGAGATATCTACTTAACTAAGAGTGACTATGGAAAAGCGCTAAAATATTATACCTCTTCACTAAAGATCAGTGAAGAAATAAATAATTTAAAACAGATTGCTACGGTCCAAAATAAGATTGGAAATGTTCAATTATTATTAAAAAAACCTCAATTAGCCCGCACATATTTCACTAAAGCAATGGAGGGAAGCCAACAAACCAACAATCAGCTGATTTTGGCGGATAGTTATATGGGCATTGCTGAAACTCATATCTACAATAAACAGTACCAAAAAGCAATTTCATACATTGAGCAAAGTAAGCAAATTGCAGATGATTTAGAACTACTACCCGTTCAGCAAAAGGCTGCTGGATTTTTGTATACTATTTATCAATCTTCGGGTGATTTTAAGAAGGCACTTGAAAATCACGAGAAGTATAAACAGCTAAGTGATAGTATTTTTAACAAGGAGACTATTGAAAAGATCACGGCCCTGGAATACGAGTATAAGTATGAAGAAGAGCTTTCAAAAGCCGCTGATCGAGAGCTTAAGCTTGCAAAAGCAGTACATACTACTGAACAAAATCTGGAAAAATCGCAACGAAACCTCTTTATTGGAATTATTGCTTTTTTGCTGAGCACTCTTGTTTTTGCAGGGGGTATCTTTTATCTGAAATTGCGCCATGTTAAAGCAAAAACCCAAAATGCTATTATGGAGCAAAAGTTATTACGTTCACAAATGACCCCGCATTTTGTGTTCAACTCTCTCTCGGTATTACAAGGTATGATTTTAAACAAAGAAGATACGAAGTCCAATCTATATCTTTCTAAGTTTTCGAAATTACTCCGTATTACCTTAGAAAACTCCAGAGATAAATTAGTGCCACTTTCTCAAGAATTAAAAGCTATTGAAAATTATTTAGAGCTGCAAAATTTGGAAGAAGAAGGGGCTTTTAAGTATATCATTTCTATAGGTGAGAAAATGGAGGTCTCTACATTTGAAGTGCCACCAATGCTCATTCAGCCTTTTGTTGAAAATGCAATAGAGCATGCTTTTAAAGATCAACAAGGGGAAAAGAAAATTGATGTACAACTAAATTACGTCAATGGAGCGTTGACTTGTGTTATTTTAGATAATGGTATTGGGATTGATGCGCAAAAAGTAATTGATACCCGGGATAAAAAATCATTGGCTACGACCATCACTTCAGAGCGCCTAAAAATTTTATCAGAAGATTTGAAAATGAAAAGTTCAGTAAGAATTGAAGATCGAAAGAAGTATGATGAAAAAGGAACAATCGTTACCTTGGTGATGCCTTACAAATTACTTGAAATATAATGAAGACATTAATTGTAGAAGATAAAGCTTATATCAGAAAAGCACTGCTAAATTTGTTAGATCTGATTGAGTCTGAAGTGCAGGTGGTAGGGGAGTGTGCTTCCGTAAAAGATGCGGTTGTTGTAGCGCATTCTTGTAAGCCTGAATTAATTTTTTTGGATATAAATCTTTCCGATGGCTCTGCTTTTGATTTTTTGGAACGAACGAACGATTTGAATTTTAAAGTGATTTTTATAACAGCCTATGAAGAGTTTGCGCTGAAAGCTTTGAAAATTGGAGCAGTAGATTATCTTTTAAAACCTGTAGATGTAGATGAGCTTCAAATGGCCTTAAAAAAAGTTGAAAAACTATCAATCAATACTCAACAGCAACAAATACAAAAAGTAAAATCCGTCTGGAATAATGAAAATTCAAAATTGATCTTATCTCTCCATGATAGTTTTCAGGTGATTGAATTGAATGAATTAATGTACTGCGAATCAGATAAAGGTTATACTTCTTTTTATTGTAGTGGGGGTGAAAAATATATCGCCTCAAAAACATTAAAAGAATTCGAAGGGCAGCTCTCCGAAGCTGACTTTACTCGTCCTCATCAATCTTTTATGGTTAATCTGAAGTTTATTGATAAATACGATAAGTCTGGTGTTATTTATTTGAAAAATGGAACCCGGATTCCAGTGTCTTCCAGAAAGAAGGATGCTTTTCTATCTGCTTTTTTGAATATTTCCTAAATGCTATATTTTTTACGCTTGACGAAATAGCCTCAAAGATTTTAGTTCTTCGCTAGAGGGCTTGCTTGGATAAGCACTTCGATTCTTTGTTACCTCAAAGTAAAAGCTGCTAAAGTTTTATTGCGCTTACCAATCCAAAATCATCGCATATCTCTTTAAGTATATCGGAAATGTATTCCCTGTCTTTTTCTCGATAATTTCTATGAGTTTTAATTTTCGAATGCTTGTTTATCGAAAGGTAAAGTACAATGTAAATTCAGTTTGAACCCAAAGCTGATTTGAAAATAATTCGTTTAGCCCCTCTTTCAAAAATTTAATTCAATGAAAAACCTGCTTCTCATTTGTTTAGTTTTTCTTTTTGGAAAACTAAGCACTTTTGCCCAAACAATTACCTTTGATGATCAAGGTTATACCAATAATCAAGCACTTGGCAATCCATATTCAATCATAAATAATGGAGAAACTTTTTTGTTCACCGTTTCCAACGGAGGTGCTCCAAATGCAACAGATAATATATATCGAACGGATGAAAATAGTTGTGGAGCTTCAGGACTAGGACATCTTTATGCAGGCAACTTCTCTGCAACTACCTGGACGATCGAGACCTCTAGTGGTAATGAGATTAATCTTGGAAGGGTTCGGTTTGATAATATTTTTCCTTGCTTTTCTTTTAGTTATAGTTTGACTATCGAAGGATTCAAGAACTCCGTTTCAACGGGGACACAAACATTGACCGTTTCTGGATTGAATAGTGTTTTTACATCGAACTCGAGTTTTGATGATGTAGATAGAATCGTTATTACTGCTATGGATCTTGCCAACCTGGGAATTGATGATATTGAATTTGAGGTTGTTCTTCCTGTTGAGCTATTGGACTTCAAAGGAGCCGTAAATGATGATGCTATAGAGTTAAGATGGCAGACGATGTCAGAGTGGAATAATGATAGATTTGAAATAGAAGAAAGTAAGGATGGTATTCGGTTTGAAAAGATTGGTGAAGTAAAAGGAAATGGTACTACCTCTGAGCAGCAAGCATATTCATTTGTTATCGAAAAACCAGAAACTGGATTAAAGTATTATCGCTTAAAACAAGTTGATTATGATAATCAATTTGAATACAGCAAAATCATCAATGTGGATTTTGTTAAACTGGATGAAAGTTTTGGGAGTTTTTATCCTAATCCAAGTAATGGGCTTGTTAGTTTGGATTATGAAGCTCGTGCTTATGGAGAAATAATAATTTCCATTTTTGATGTAACTGGAAAAATTAAATTTGAACAATTTCATCAAGTTTCGAAAGGAAATAATCATTTGAATTTTGACTTTTCAAATATCAGCCCAGGGATTTACCTGGTCGAAATCAGAGCGAAAAGAAAATCGACTTACCAAAAAATAATCATTGAGAGATAAAACCTCCGGCCACCACTAATGACTAAAGAGGCGAGTGGGATGAGTTATCCCGCTTGCCTATGGTCTCTGTTAAAAATAAGTTTAATTGGATTATTTCGTTATGCTTTATAATCGATTTTTAGTTGTTGAGTTAACCCCATGATAAATCGTTCCTAAGCTGTCCATATTTTTATCCTGCTAGATCAATCAGTCTCCCTTTCTTCAAAGATTCTGTAATGTTTCATAACGTATACTTTAATATTTTTTGCGTGTATTTATTGACGCTTTTCGAAAATAGATTCTCTTATTTTTTCTTCACAATTGCTATAGGTTTTACCGTATGACTTGTCATGCTCATATCCAGCTGAACACTGTTATTCGTCTTTATTGAAAATTTCGCACGACTACTAATAAGGATGATTTTGTAACAAATA
Organism: Saprospiraceae bacterium; assembly: GCA_020631105.1. Classification (GTDB taxonomy): domain Bacteria; phylum Bacteroidota; class Bacteroidia; order Chitinophagales; family Saprospiraceae; genus JAHDHW01. The sequence goes on from JAHDHW010000019.1 coordinate 9,730, forward strand.
CATTTTTAATCGCTACGCTTATTTATTCAAGTTCATCAAAAATGAATTCCCTCTTCTTTTCTTAATCATTGCCCTGGTTTTTGTTCTGGTAATAGTGATCTCTTTCCAATTTAAAAGGAAGGAGGCAGAAGCATATTCTATTAAATAATTAATGTTTTAAAACGAAATAAAATGAAAAAAACTCTACTCAGCATTTTAGCCCTGGCTTTATTAAGCATAAACACTATTGCCCAGAATGTAAATATTCCTGATGCTAATTTTAAAGCTTTTCTGGTTGGAAGTAGTTCGATAAACACTAATAATGATTCCGAAATCCAAATGAGTGAAGCGGAAGCTTTTACCGGAGGGATTGATTGTACAAATCAGAATATTGCTGACTTGACGGGTATTGAGGCTTTTACTAATTTAACACAATTAACTTGTCGAAATAATAGTATAAGTTCTCTGGATTTAAGTCAAAATACAGCGCTGACTAAACTAAACTGTGATCAACTCTATATGAATTCGATCGACCTAAGCCAAAATACAGCGCTGGTAGAGTTAAGGTGTAAACAGAACAATTTCGATGTTTTGGACTTGAGTCAAAACCCTAATTTGACATTATTGATTTGTGATGCAAATGATCTAACTGCTTTAGATGTTAGCCAGCATACAGCATTAGAATATTTATCATGTGGAAATAATGATCTGATTCAATTAGATCTTAGCCAAAATACGGCTTTAAAAGGTTTGTATTGCCTCAATAATAATCTAAGTGTTTTAAACCTGAGTCAAAACACAGCCTTGGAAGGAATAAGATGTGAGGGTAATAATTTAACGGAGCTGGACTTGAGCCAAAACACGAATTTAACATCATTAATGTGTGATGAAAATAATTTAACCAGCATAAATGTGAGTCAAAATTTTGCATTAACAGAACTAACCTGTGCCTGGAATGACCTGACTCAATTAGATGTAAGTAACAACACGAATTTAACCTTACTTTCCTGTGGCGGTAATGACTTGAATTATTTGAATATGAAAAATATTAGTACAAATACGCTGACTGGGTTTTATGCTTATGGTACTCCCAATTTAACTTGTATTGAAGTAGATGATGTTGCTGCGGCAACAGCTGCCTGGACCAATATAGATGCTGCTTCAAGTTTCGCTACTAGTTGCACTCCAATAGTTAATATTCCTGATGCGAACTTTAAAGCTTACTTAATTGGAAACTCATCGATTAATACTAATAGTGATGCTGAGATTCAGGTAAGTGAGGCAGAAGCTTTTGATGGGAGTATTAACTGTCAAAATCTGAATATATCTGACTTGACCGGTATTGAAGCATTTACTGCTCTAACGAGTTTGCTCTGTGGAAATAATCCTCTAGGTACATTGGATGTATCCCAAAATATCGCTCTGGAAACCTTTCAGCCTCATAATAACAATTTGACTTCATTAGATATATCGCAGAATACTGCCTTGTATAATTTAGTTTGTGTAAATAATAATTTGACTTCATTAGATCTCAGTCAAAATACTAACTTATGGCTACTCTCTTGCGCTGACAATGACTTAGAGGCTCTAGATTTAAATCAGCAAATTAACATGGGTGTACTCTCGTGTGCGAATAATAATTTAAGTGCTTTGGATTTGAGTCAAAACCTGACCTTAAATAATATTACGTGTAGTGGCAATAATTTGAGTACACTTAATATGAAAAATATTGACGTTGGTGCTCTAAATTATTTTGATGCAACCTCAAATTCAAATCTCACCTGCATTGATGTAGACGATGTGGCAGTAGCTACTAGTACATTGACCAATGTTGATCCTCAAACAAGCTTCAGTGAAAATTGTAGTGTAATAACAGTCAGTTCTATTTCCGTCCAAGGGGAAGCTGGGGCTTCTTCGATCACTACGCTTGGAGGAACTTTACAGATGGAAGCCACCGTGTTGCCATTGGACGCAACGGATAATACTTATACCTGGAGTTTGACTAATGGGACTGGCTCCGCAAGCATTGATGCCAATGGTTTAGTCACTGCGATTGCCGATGGAATAGTTACGGTAATAGCTACTGCCAATGATGGCTCTGGTGTTACTGGTTCGGTTGATATCACTATATCTAATCAAACTACTAGTACATTCGAATCGAATATCTTTTATGAAATATCTATCTACCCAAATCCTGCTTCTACTCGAGTCTTAATCAGTTCAGATTTAAAATTAGAATCAATCGTAATTACAGATGTTATGGGTAGGATGGTAAAGGCAGTTGATACTCCTGATAATATTATTGATGTATCTGATTTATCTAAAGGAATATATTTCTTACAAGTGCAAGTGGAAGATACCATATTGAGTAAAAAAATAATCAAAGAATAGCATTGAGCAAGACTTTAACAGATTACTTAAAGTTGAGCCTTTCGGAATGATTTTTTGAGTAAATACCTTTATGAAACAATTAATTCTTATTTCGACGCTCTTTTTCCTTTGTCTTTCAAGCTGTAAGAATGCTAAAGAAGTAAACGTATCCATTGATCAGGTGAATATAATCATCGAGCAAAATGGAATGGCAGTTATGCCTTCCAATGGTGTACATCGACTTGATAGAAAAGAGTTTAATGTAGTACTTGAATTGCCTAAGCCGATGGGTCTTTTGGTCAATGCTTCTTTTAGTAATCAAATAGCTGCCGAAGGAAAACCTTTAGCTATTCGTCAAGAGTTTCAGAAAGAGAACATAATGGCTGTGTCTCTTTTTAATGAGGAAAGAACTGTTTACATCTCAGAGGATTCCTCAAGTCCCTGGTATTACGAAAATGAAAAGGATAATAATTTTAATAATATCCAAACTCTAAATGATCGTTACCGATGTACCAGGACTATAAAATATTTTCAGGAAAATACTTCTGCAAAATCCAATATTGAAAAAATTACAGCTCCGCTTTTTCTGACTATCGTACCCGAAGTTGTATTTGAAGTCAATCCTGATTCTGTAGAAGTATTAGGTAAATATTTGAAAATAGAATGGAATGGAACAACACCGGAAATGGCAGCAGATGCCAGGGCAAATGATGACCTACAATCCCTTGACTCCGCTTATCTTGAAGAGATAAAAGCTGAGAATGCGCAATTAGCAGCTATGGATTTAGCTGAGGCAAATCGCAGTCAATTTTCGCCTTTAGTGCAAAATGTAATTTCTCAATTAGAAATTGATGAGTCGGGAGTAGATGCTGAATTTGTTTCCTCTAGAATATGTCCAGACAATCCTGAAGAGTCTATTGTGTTTATTCCGGTGATAGTAGAGGAGGATGAAGATTTCTTTAGACTCAGTACCTACATTGTTATCGCCGAAACTGAAACTGGCAATCTGATTAACATTTATTTTGAACCTTACAGTATTGAGTCAGATGCTGTTTTATTGACAAATGTTTCTATTGATACTGCCCCTTATTATGTCGCCGAAGATAATCGAGCATTTGGTATCAAAGTGAGTCATCATAGTATGTCCCAACCCAATCCGTATAGTACTTCAGTTCTTTCATTGTATTTGGAGTCAGAGAATAAAATAACTCGAATTTTAAAAGATTATACGGTATCTGAGTATAGTGGAGAATGGGATACCAGATGTGCTGGAGAATTTATTCATCAGGAGAAAACAGTCCAAATGAGTAGTAATCAAACAAATGGCTTCTATGATATTAAAGTCAAAGATACCATTACTAACATCCTAAGTTTTGTAGGTGGAAATGGGGACTGTGATGAAGAAAAAGACATTACCATTCTAGAGCATGTGATAAAATACAATGGTGAGGAATATACCTTAAACGGTGAGTTTTCACTCTTAGAAGTTTACCTGTTTAATGCAGATGAAAATGATACAAAAATAAGGAATGCTCCTGATGGAGATGCCATATTTCATTTCAATGGAGAATCTGATTATCAATTAGTCATTACGGAGATGAAGGATGGATGGTCTAAGGTGGTAGAAGTAATAGAGGTCGATGCAGATCCTGTTAGTATCCCTGGAGGAGAAGGATGGATTAAAAACAAATACTTTACGGCTGGGGTCAGAAAAACAATAGAACTCATTGATGCTCCCGAACACGGGATAGGAGTTGGAGAAATTGAACTAGAAACAAAGGTGCAAATAGTCGATAAATATAGAGACTGGGTGCTGGTAGAAAGCGAAGGTATAAGTGGTTGGATTGAAATTGAATGGCTCTGTGGCAATCCATATACTACTTGCCCTTAAACACAAATGATGAGCAAGTGTCTTCATAAGATTTGGACTTATTTGATTTGGGTGCTATTAGCATTTCTGATTGCCTTTGTTTACATGAGAATTATTCTAGGGACTTCACCTGAGCCTTCTTCAGACTTTATGCGAGTCCTTGATTTTATTTACGAATATGCTTTCCTCCATGTAGGAGCAATCATTGGAGCTATAATCTCAGTTCTCTTTATTCTGATCGATGTTTTTTATTTAAATAAAAAATTGAGGAATGCGTCTCACCCTGTGCTGATTCGATTTTCAATGCTTCTATCTATTTCTGTTGTAATCGGAGTCATTCATTACATACTAGAAAAAGTCATCGATGTAATTTAAAGTAAACCTAAAAAAATGCAATGGAATTAATAATACCCTTATCCGTTATCGTAATAATTGCTATAGCAGCAATTGTCATCAATAATCAAATAGTAGCTAAAAAAAACCAAGTCGCACAAGCATTCGGAAGTGTCGAGATTTATCTGAAAAAGCGATTTGATTTACTTCCAAATTTGGTAGCTATGCTAAATAAATATTTAGCACACGAAAAAGAAATCCTTATCAAGGTTACAGCGCTGAGAAGTCGTGTTGAAAACGCTCCAGATCCAAAAGAAAAAATTGAAGCGTCAAATGATTTGACCAAAGTGATGAACGGCTTAAATGTTAATGTGGAAAATTACCCAAGCCTACAGTCAGATGCACAATTCACTAAGCTTCAGTTTGAGTTGACTGATATTGAAGATCAAATCTCAGCAGCTCGTAGAGCGTATAATGCAGCAGTTACAGCTTTTAATAATAAGATTGAAATGTTTCCTGCAAGTATCATCGCAGGGATTCGAAAGGACAAAGCGAAATTGTTGTTAGAGATTCCTAAAGCAGAACAAAAAGAAATAAATATTAAAGCATTACTAAACGATTAAAATACTTACACTATGCAAATGTTTGAAAATCTTCCATGGTACGGTTACCTGATTTTTATTATAGGCGCAGTTTCTTACGCGGTTCGTTATTTCAAAATAGGGAAAGATGAATTTGATGCTCCGGATCTGGAAAATGCCAAATTTAAAAAAGATGAGAGCAGCACTTTAAGTCCTCAGCAATTATTTTCTCTTTCTCTGGATGCTGTAACTAATGAGTGGTGGAAGGTAAATACGAACACCTTATTTTTTAAGAAAGGGATACATGCAAACAATTATTTAGAAGGCTGGGGTATAAATACACCTGATGGCTATTGGGGCCTGACTAATTATTTTATGAAAGATGGCAGGCGCTGGTATTTTGATTTTATTTATCACATGATGAATAATGTACCAGAAGAAAAATGGGATGATTTAATGAATGAGAAATACGGAGATAATGAACGTGCTCAACGTTATTTGAATCTTCTGAAAACGGGTAAAGCGCAAGGTGTTTTAAAGAGTAAAGGCTTTATAACATTCGATACTGAAATAGAAGTTGGTGTTGCTGGCTATGATGCAAGTGTATTGGTCGGTCATGCCAGAAGAGCTTTTACTGCAGGAATAATCAGCGAAGAAGATGCCTGGAAAGTAATCAACTTTGCGACACAATTAGCAAGAGCACATTTTTCTTCTTGGGAAGATTTTGCCAAGAGTTACATCTTAGGTTTTACGCTTGATATCAGAGATAGAAAAGATGGATTCCTTGAAGAAATGTATCATCTCTATAAGCAAGTCTTAGAAAAGCAGGAAAGTCCCTGGAATACAATTAATTGGTAGTGACTTTTTAAAATGAAAGCTTGTGAATGAACAACTCATACATCAGACTTATTCAGAGACTAAAGAAGCACTAGGAGCGATATTTAAAAAGAGAAGATCAACACAGTTCTTTCAAAAAGTAATGTGGATGATCACGGGCTTATACCTGCTTTTAATGTTATTGATAATGGCGATTAATTATTTTCCATCTTGGGGAGATAGTAACCAATCATTTTTAAAAATACTTAAGTCAATTTCAAGGGCTCCTTATACGCTGACTTATTGCTTTATGATTCTGGTTGTCCTACTCTCTCTGAGTACAACTTTCTTTGTTAATCGATTTCAAAAATTGAAGATAGCAGAGTCTGCGCTTATTACTAAAATGATCAAGCGATTATTTCCAAAGGTAGATTTTGCTCAAGGCACCATGGCACCTACTGCTGAAATTTTAAAGAGTAAGCTATTTGCCTGGATGACAAAGGATTCGCCAGTTTTTAGTTATGGACAAATTAGAACTAAAGTCAACCATACCGAAATAAATATTACAGATGTTGGAATTGTAGAGCAAAATCTTAAAAATAAGTTCAACGAGATATTGCTACGGATTCCAATATTAAATATGGTGCTTGTATTATATCAATATGTGCTAAGAAATATGCTTTCCGATAAATCAGCGGATAATATGTATTACACTTTTCGTGGCATGTTTTGTTGGTTGAAGTTTAATAAGAAGTTAAGTGGACACACAATCGTTTTACCCAAAGACCAAATGATTGAATTGGATAGACTTGCAACTTTTAATTTTAAAGAAGAACAAAAAGTAAATTTGGAAGATCCCAGATTTATGGACGAATTTGTGGTGTATAGTTCAGATCAGGTAGAAGCCCGCTATGTTTTACCAGTTTCCATTATGGAGCGAATCGTTTCTTTGAAGGCAAAGTTTAATAGAGCTATTTATCTATCCTTTCAAAATCAACAAATGTTCTTGGCCGTAAAAAATGATAATGGTCTATTTTCTTTTCCGGCAGGGAAATTAGAAAGGGTAAAAATCATAGAAGAATTGGCTAATGATATCAATACCGCTTTAGAGATTGGAGCTGAATTGAAATTGAGGTAGCATCAAAATAATCCAAAGGGATTTATAAAAACACTTAATACCAAAACATAATCAGATATGATTGCAAATACACCAAACCCACCTTACTACGCCGTAATCTTTAGTTCTGTCAATACCGCAAATGTCATAGACTATTCCGACACAGCAAACTTAATGGTTGAATTAGCACGCAAACAAGATGGATTCCTGGGAATTGAAAGTGCAAGAAATGAACTTGGAATCACCGTTTCTTATTGGGATAGTTTAGAGGCGATTAAAAAATGGAAATTAAATACAGAACACTCTATTGCCAGAGATAGGGGACGGAAAGAGTGGTATCGATCTTTTAAAACAAGAATTGCTAAGGTAGAACGGGATTATGGATTCGAAAATAAAAACGACTATTCTGACTAGCTTACCGAGCTGTTTTAAGTTTCTTCCTTGACTCGGCAAGCTCTTCGAACCTGCCTTGCTGACACCAGTCAATCGAATTTACTGACCCTTTTTGATCAATTGAAATCGTTTAACACCAATCATTTACGATCTAAAAAAATGTTAATAAATGTAAAATTTGTGACGGTATCCCTTTAGGTGTAGGGAAAATATGGCACACAATATAATAAGTATAAAAAATACACTAAGTCCTTTTATATGCTAAATAAGCTTGAAGTACTTACATATTCTTGTCTTTTTTGATCTTTTTAACTGTCACAAAATGTTATGAGGGCAATGAGCATAATTATGTAAAGTCATAGCTTTTCTTTAATTTTGTATTAAACAAAAAGTAACCCCCAATAAACCTCTCTATATTAGTCGTAAAAGTCCTGAAACTCCCTCAGGGCTTTTATTATTTTTAGCCTATCTTGTTTTTTCTTTACCAAATCAAATACTGCCTCCATGCGAAATGTTTTTTTCTGGAGTTTTTTATTATTCGCTGGTCAGGGCTTTGCTCAACAGCCAAGCCTTTTAACCGCTGATCAACATTCCGCTCTGACAATCCCTTTTGAACAGTCGGATAATACTACAGCTACTTATACCGAAATCATCAGTTTCTATGAAGAACTCGCTGCATTGGTTCCACAGGTACAACTGATGACCTACGGGCAAACAGATAGCGGTAAGCCTTTGCACCTGGCTGTCCTTTCAACGGATGGTGATTTTGAACCCGCTTCAATACGGCGTAAAGGAAAGCAAATCCTGATGGTTAATAATGCGATTCACGCAGGTGAACCGTGTGGAGTAGATGCCTCAATGATGCTACTTAGAGATTATTGTGCTAAAGCAGAGCTTCAGGAGTACTTGGAAAATACAGTAGTTATTATTGTTCCTGCCTACAACATAGGTGGCGTTCTAAATCGCAATAGCACTACCCGAACCAATCAAAATGGCCCCGAGGCCTACGGCTTTAGAGGAAATGCAAGAAACCTGGATTTAAACAGAGATTTTATTAAATGCGATTCCAAAAATGCGCAAAGCTTTAACCAACTGTTTACGGCCTGGCAACCAGATGTCTTTGTAGATAATCATACATCAAATGGTGCAGATTATCAGTATACCATCACTTTGATTCCGACCCAGCATAATAAGCTTAATCCTCATTTAGCCAACTATCAACAGCAGCAATTATTACCACAATTGTTCGAAGGTATGAAGGCTCGAAAATGGGAAATGACGCCTTATGTATATTCGCGGAATACCCCTGATGAAGGGATTGCGGATTTCTTAGACTTGCCTCGTTATTCTTCGGGTTATGCTGCTTTGTTTAATTGTTTGTCTTTTATGCCAGAGACGCACATGCTCAAACCTTTTGAAGATAGAGTGCAGTCCACCTATCATTTTATGGATGTCCTTTTAAGGACGATGCACAAAGATCAATCAGCGCTGCGTGCAGCTCGCGAAAAAGCAATAAAGTCAACCATGGAGCAAGATACCTTTGCACTCAATTGGCAGTTGGATCAACAGCAAGTAGATACACTACTGTTCAAAGGTTATACTGCGAAGTATAAGCCAAGTGAAATCTCCGGGAAAGATCGCTTGTATTATGACCATCAAGAGCCCTATGAAAAATCGATCCCTTTTTATCATTATTATAAGGCTAGCGCAAAAGTGGCAAAACCAGTTGCGTACATTATTCCGCAAGCCTACTCAGAGGTTATCAATCGTTTGCGTTGGAATGGAGTGTCAATGAGGCGATTAACTTCAGACCAGTTAGTACCAGTTGAATTGTATAAGATCGAAGAATTTAAAACAAGGGATGCCTACGAAGGACATTATCTTCATTATAATACTCAGGTCGAGAAGCGGAAAGAAAACTGGAAATACCGAAAAGGGGATTATGTTGTCTATGTTAATCAAGCCACTAATCGATATATCGTAGAAACCCTGGAGGTTCAAGCCCCGGATTCTTTTTTTTCGTGGAACTTCTTTGATGGCATTCTTGCTCAGAAAGAATACTTTTCGTCCTATGTCTTTGAAGATTTGGCTGTTGAAATCCTTAAAGAACAACCAGAGCTTAAAGCAAAATTGGAAAAACGTAAAAATGAAGATAAAGAGTTTGCCGAAAATGCATATGCCCAATTATCGTTCATTTATCAAAATTCTCCTCACTATGAGCCAGGGCATCGGATATATCCTGTCGGTAGAATTGTTGAATCTATAGATCTAAAGCTTGAATAATATGTTGCTTAAAAACTTTTCGGTTAATCGGATTGGGCGCTATCTGATTGAAATCATAATTATCATTATCGGTATTTCTTTATCTTTTGCATTGGATGACTGGGATAAACGGCGTAACGAACAAAAAGAATATCGGACTCATTTGGAGAATATGTTACAGGATATAAAAATTGACTCCCTCCAGATGGTCAATGATTTTAATTCTTATTGGAGAAAAGATCAGGCAGTAGATTTAGTTCTGCGATTTAGTAGTTGGGAAAATCCAGATAGTATTTTGGCATTGGATTCCGGGGTTTCGTCCCTCTCTAACTTCGTTGAATTTTTACCCAATAACAATACTTTTCAAATGCTGAGTAGCACGGGAGGGTTTAAAGTTTTTACGAATCCGGAATTAGTTAGCGAACTTATTCAGCTCTATAAATACGATTACGCTTACATTAAGATGATGGGAGAGGAAGCAGATAAGTATCGCTCGAAATACTTAGAACCGTTTTTGATGGAAAATATTTATTTTGAAGACCGATTTACATTTCCAAACATTAGGACCGATGTCCGAAAAATAATCGAGGATCGAACGTTTAGGAATATCTGTATCAATTACCAGGGAGGTGCGTATAGTGCGATGAACTCTTATCGAAGAGCCATTACAAGAATGAGGAAGAGCCATGATTTAATAGTGGAAGAACTAAGTAAATTGGAATAATAATTATCCATCTTGATCGGCTGTAGTGGTGTTTTAATCCACAAAATTTTCTAATTCCCCTGAAGGGTAGTATTTTGAGACTTGCAATAAATTAACACAGAAAATGACTTACGACAATTTTACGATAAAGGCTCAGGAAGCAATCTTGAAAGCACAACAAATTGCATCTGGCCATGAACAACAAAGTGTAGATACCGCGCACCTGGTTAAGGGAATCATCATGACGGATGAGGACGTAGCGCGCTTCTTGTTTAACAAGATGGAGGTCAATATGGCTGCTCTGGATAGTGACCTGGAAAAAATCATTAAAAAAACTCCAAAAGTCAAAGGTAGTGAGAAACAGTACCTGACAGATGGAGCAAATAAATCCCTTAATCGCGCGAAGAAAACCCTTAAGGGGTTTGGAGATGAATTTATCTCGATGGAGTTAATGTTGCTGGGGATCATTAAGGGGGACGATGATGCAGCCAAAGCCTTAAAAGCAAATGGTGCTTCGGAGGATAGCCTGAAAGAAGCTATTAAAGAATTGCGAAAGGGCCGCAAAGTCACGGATCAAAATGCAGAGAACCAGTATAATGCTCTTCAAAAATTTGGAATCAATCTCAACGAAAGAGCAGAATCCGGCAAATTGGATAAGATTATCGGCCGAGATGAGGAAATAAGACGAGTCCTGCATATCCTTTCCCGTCGTAAAAAGAATAACCCAATTATCATCGGTGAACCAGGAGTAGGTAAAACGGCAATCGTCGAAGGTATTGCCTGGCGGATTGTGAAGCAGGATGTTCCCGAAAATCTTAAAACTAAAAAGATATTTACGTTGGATATTGCAGGACTAATCGCCGGAGCAAAATTCAAAGGAGAGTTTGAGGAGCGACTCAAAGCCGTAATAAAAGAAGTAACTAGCTCTGACGGAGAAATTATTCTTTTTGTTGATGAGATTCATACTCTAATCGGTGCCGGTGGCGGTGGTGGCGCAATGGATGCTGCTAACATCCTTAAGCCAGCACTTGCTCGCGGAGAGTTGAAAACTATAGGTGCAACTACCCTGGATGAATACCAAAAATATTTTGAAAAAGATAAAGCATTGGTCCGAAGGTTTCAGCCTGTCGTTATAGAAGAACCAAGTGTAGAAGAGACCATCTCTATCCTGAGAGGTTTACAGGATCGCTATGAAGTGTATCATAAAGTCGAACTACTTGACGAAGCTTTGATTGCCGCAGCAGAATTGTCTCATCGTTATATCGCAGATCGTTATTTACCGGATAAAGCTATTGATTTAATTGATGAAGCTGCAGCTCGTTTACGTTTAGAATTAGATTCTGTACCTGATGAGATTGACGATCAGGAACGGAAAGTACGACAGTTGGAGATCGAACGAGAAGCCATTAAGCGCGAAAATGCACCAAAAAAACTAGAGGCGATCAACAAACAAATTGCTACCGCTCGGGAGCAATTAGATTCGATCACTGCCACCTGGCAAAACGAAAAAGAGATCGTCGATACCATCCAGAATATTAAAAAGGAAATTGAAGATCTGGAGCAAGATGCGGAGCGTGCTGAACGGGAAAGCGATTTCGAACTGGTGGCTAAGATCCGCTACGGAGAATTGAAAGAAAAGGAAGCAATGCTCAAAGTAGCAGAAGAAAAACTGGATAAGCTTCCGGATGATAATCGCTTTACGATTGAGCAGGTCACGGCTAATGATATTGCAGAAGTGATTGCTCGGTCTACCGGAATCCCGGTGACTAAAATGCTGCAAAGCGAAAAGGATAAGTTATTAGACCTTGAATCCCACATCGGCAAACGTTTAATTGGTCAACATGAAGCCGTACGTGCAGTATCGGATGCTGTGCGGCGTAGCCGGGCAGGACTGCAAGATGATAACAAACCCATTGGATCTTTTATTTTTCTAGGGCCTACCGGCGTTGGTAAAACAGAGCTGGCTAAAGCACTCGCTGAAGTGCTCTTTAATGATGAAAATGCAATTACCCGAATTGATATGAGTGAATATCAGGAACGGCACTCTGTCTCAAGACTTGTCGGAGCGCCTCCGGGCTACGTAGGATATGATGAAGGTGGACAATTAACAGAAGCTGTTCGACGCAAACCTTATTCCATCGTATTGCTTGACGAAATCGAAAAAGCGCATCCGGATACGTTTAATATTCTTCTGCAAGTGCTGGACGATGGACGTTTGACAGATAATAAGGGACGTGTGGCAAGCTTTAAGAATACGATCATTATTATGACCTCGAATATGGGGGCCGAAACCATCCTCGAAAACTTTGAGGATTTGGAGGCAGTAGGAGAGGAGCACAAACAAGATATTCTCGAGACGACTAAGGAGGAACTCTTCGAGCACCTTAAAGAAAACTTACGCCCGGAATTTCTTAATCGGATTGATGAGAAAATCATGTTCCTGCCATTGACCAAAGATGAGATCAAAAAAATCCTTGGGCTATTGCTCAAGAAAACACGTAAAATGCTAGCTAAGCAGGGGATTGTAATGGAATTGGATGAAAAAGCTGAGAACATCTTAGCAGACCTTGGTTATGACCCGCAGTTCGGTGCCCGACCGCTTAAGCGTGTTTTGCAAAAAGAAGTAGTCAATGAGCTATCCAAGCTAATTCTGGGGAATCACTTTGTTTCTGGTGATACGATTTACATTAGTACAGATAAAGATGGATTAACCTTTAGTAAATCTCCAAAAGGAAAGGATATCATCTCTTCTAAAACAGTGGAGCCTAAGAAAAATAAGTCGGCCGGAATTAGCACAAAGGACAAGCGCGAAAAGCAATTGAAAGACCTCAAAAAAGCTACTAAGGAAGTAGAAGATGCAGTAAAAGGTCTTGACAAAAAAGGTGGCGCCAAGCCTAAGACGAAAAAAGAATAGTAATCTTCTTACAACGTAACCTATATACTGCCCAATTGTCGATCGTCGATAATTGGGTAGTCTGCTTTAGAAGGGTCCTGGTTGAAAATGTTTTTATAGTGCTCGTGTAGTTCTGGTAGTTTAGCTTTGAAACTATTAGGAAAGGTGAAAAAATAATTAATGGCTACAATCTGTGTGTCCAGCGTAGGAAGTCCAATAAAATTTTTGACAGCATCCATTTTGAATCCACTAATCGTTTCTAATTGCTGTTTGATCATCTCATTGATCTCTGGAAGCGAAACCGGATAAGTTTCTAAATATATCTTGATAAACTCGTGCAAAGCAATGTTATAATACTGTTTATGTTGAGTAGCACCAGGAATTAGCTGCTCTAATGAACAGAGGATTACACCATCTTCAGCATAGGTTTCTGACGCGTGAAACTCTTTATACTGAGGAGATGGAAATGGGTGGGGATAAACTACAATCTTTTCATACTTCTTAAACCTATATTCTTTCTTGCCAAGTGTAAGCATAACTAAATTGGCTACGATTAATCCTTTGATATCTTCTGGTACCTCCTCCATAGCCTTTGGAATAAACTCAGTAGCCATTATGCACAGATTTACCCGGTGGGAGAAAAGTTTTTTCGCCGGAATAGACATTTTTCCATAGTATGGAAAAAACTTGTGTAAAAAGGCATCTAGCTTAGGATCCATTGGTCTGGGGTTTCGCTTTGCCCACCACCAATCGATATGGGGACTGGATACAAATATTACAGCCAGGATGATTACCCAGGGGACTAGATACAAGGCTTCCAATTGCCCTTCCCAGATTAAATACAAACAACCAATGGCTACTAAGACGAAAGGAACAGCTAGGAATCGTGAGAACATTATAATTATGTTTTTTATGAATAGCCTGAAAGAACCCGTTTTTGGGCTTATTCTGAGGATAAAAATACGTACGAACAAAATTAATGAAAAAAAATCCGATCACCTGTTGTCAAATACCAAAAAAGAATATAAATTTGCAGTCGCTTAACAGCAATGGTACCTTAGCTCAGTTGGTAGAGCAATGGACTGAAAATCCATGTGTCCCTGGTTCGATTCCTGGAGGTACCACAAGAAGGCATCCGTTTGGATGCCTTTTTTGTTTTGTTTTATGCTCTTCTGATAGTCATCTCACCAGATACATCCAAAAAATACTGTATATTTAAGTTCTTGAAATATATTGCCCTCTGGCAAAAATTCTTAACTCCAAGATTCTTAAATAGAAACAAAACCAATGACTTTAACTAACATTCCCTCTTACCTTGATAAGGAATTTATCATTAGTGACAACTTAGCAGTACTTCGAAATCCAAAAAATTTACATCAATCCATACGATACAAAAAGGGAGAAGACATTCCACCACCTTTTAGAATAGGGTCGCAAAAAATTATTCCTTTAAATACCATTGTGAAAGTCGATGAAGTTAAGATTGATATTGCAAGGAATGTTTTTGTGCATGCGGTTCCTCAGCATGATACAGATGTTATTGAAGGCGGATGGACAAGAGCGACTAATCTGCAAGGAAGCTTTATGAATGAACTCATTGCTTTCCGACCATCTGACTGGGACCTGGTGCCACAAGGGGATAATTATACTGCTGTAGATAAAAAATCAATTATTCGGGGCGGCCATCCTGATTATAAAAGTACCGGAGAGATTATTCCGGTTGGTACCTATGTAGAGATAACTGCTCGTTCTCGCCAGACAAAACCGGAGGGTAAGTATGTCAGAGTAAGGCATATGACCATTGAAGATGGTACGATGGTACCTGGTGAGCCCATTGGCTGGACCGTGGCATCTAATCTGGCGGAAGGAAACTCAAAGGTGTTCAATACGAAAGACTGGAAGGATAAGCAAAGTGATAATGCGGCCTGGAATCGAGGAAGATGGATAGGCTCAAAGGTATTAGTTGGTATCGTAGGGACCGGAGGACAGTTGCAGCATATAGCCTTACAAACTATGCAGGCATATCTTGATTTGATGGAAGCGGCTCGTAAGGATAATATTGAGATTAGTATCACTAGTGGATTCCGAACTTTTGCGAAACAAGCGCGATTGTTTAATGGTTGGAAGAAAGGAAAACCCGGATTTAATCGTGCAGCGAAACCAGGAAGTTCAAACCACCAAAACGGAATTGCTTTTGATCTTAATACCGGTGGCTATGATGGTGCTCCCGTATATGATTGGATGAAAGTTAATGCAACCGCTCATGGATTTATACGGACCGTTAACAGAGAACACTGGCACTGGGAGTATCAACCAGAGAAAGCAGCGGAGCTGCGGGCAGAGGGTACGTTTAAATTGAAGCGAGTTAAAAAATAAAGGATGGTATCCCAGCGGAGCCTTGCTTGACGATGATAAATCAGCGAATAAAAAATATTACCTTTGGTTAGATAACCTCTTTGTTTATAGCATATGAATGATAAAGTTAGTATCGATCAATTATACCCGGCAATTGGGTATCTGAAAACGCCAATTGGCTGGATGGAAATTCAGGGGAGTGCAACCGGGATTACGCGTGTACGAAAGGTTGAAATGAGGGGAGAAGAATCCGAGGAACTACCTGTTCATGTAGAAGCGTGTAAACAACAGCTGGGAGAATATTTTCGTCGCGAGCGCTCCGATTTTGACCTTCCTTTAGATTTTGGCGAAGCAACAGATTTTCATCAGAATGTATGGCATGAATTATTAGCTATTCCCTACGGTCACACCACTAATTATTCTTCCATTGCGGAGAAATTGGGGGATGCGAATAAGGTAAGAGCTGTCGGTCAGGCAAATCGACATAATCCAATTGCGATCATTGTACCTTGCCATCGGGTTGTAGCAAAGAATGGAGATTTACACGGATACTTTTATGGGTTAGCCGTAAAAAGAAAATTGCTGGAGATCGAAAATCCAATGAGCTTTGCGGAACAAGGCAGTTTATTTTAGATTACTTCCAATTCTTTTTTTACGTAGATATAATCGTTTTTGACTTGAATAACTGCTGTTATCAAAAAACGACCACCTTTTTTGCACTTTGCAATCAGGTTTTTCATATCGCTATTGATCTTACCGCTACTGCTTTCTTCGAGGTAACTTTTCTTTCTTTCATAAGCGAAAATCAATTCTGAAATTGCTTTCTCGTTTCCAAAAGCATCGCGGACATGAATAGGTTTTTGAAGAAGGTCTTCTAATCCCTTTTTGGTAATGGTTCTGTTCGTAAGACTTCCCCAGTTGATCTGGTAAGTTTGAGCTTCTTCAATGCCAGTGTCCTCCTTGACATAAAAACGCACAGGTAAGTTTAATTGTACGCTAACCTCCGTCCCCTGACTGATCGCTGGCTGCCAACGCGGCATACTGCGCAAAACTTCAATGGCGGCTGCTCCGCAATCGCCACCGATGTCACGGATGATTTTAGGAGATTTTACAGCGCCTTGCTGATCTACGATAAAGGAAACATAGACAACTCCTTCAATAGCCTTTTCTTTGGCAGCAGCAGGGTAGACGAGCTGATTTGCGATATAACTTACCAGGTTGTTATTGGAGCAGTCTCTTTTTTCGTTGCTACCATCTTCGAGATGTTCGCAGCCAATAAAGTAAGGCATCTGATCTGCTTCGATGGCTTGCTCTTGTGCGGAAAGCGAAAAAGTACCAAGGATCCATAAGATACCAATACTTAGTGTCCGGCTAAAGCAATATGTTTGGGATTTAAAAGAGTTCATTTATTTACGTTTATTTAAGTATTGAAGGGTCAATTTTAGATCATCCAATGTTTTTGTTCGGGGTTTTTCGGCGAAGTTTCCACGTTTGTCAATGATGAAGTATTGAGGTAAAGCTCTTACTTCATAAAGGCTGCTGACCTCGGAGTTCATGGCTCCATCTGCAAGTAGATGAATCCCCTGGAAGTCGTTGATTTCTATAGAGCGTTTCCATTCTGAGGGGTTGCGATCGAGGGAAATATTTAAAAAGACGATATTCTCCGCTTCTAAATCTTGTTGAATCGGTTTCATTTGATTCATCTTTCTCATGCAAGGACGGCACCAACTTGCCCAGAAGTTGAGTAAAACGACTTTTCCCTGATAATCTAAAAGGCTAATGGATTCATCTTGGATATCACTAATTGAGAAATCAGGGGCAGGGGAGCCAACCGCATAACGCATGGCTTTTTCGTAAGCGCCGGCTACTTTTTCATCAAAAATAGGGTAGGGGTTTGTCTCCAAGTATTTTATATAATAGGGTAAAATTGCATCCGCTCTATTAGCATAAAACCCCTTGTATAATAAATGTGCCTGAACAAACGATCTGGCTTTATTTTGTAGAATCTCTTCGGCGAGTTGATATTGATTGACATATTCATCTCCTTCGGCCTGGCCTTGCATACTTTTATAATTAATGTAGCCTAATAGGAAATTTCGATACCAGTAACTACCGATCGAACGGTCTTGTAATGGGACATCGTCCAGGAATGCAAAAAAGCTGGCTTCATCAATTTGATGCATATGATTATAAACGGAGCCATACAAGAGCATGTGATAGGCCCAGTCATAGAATATTTCGGTTTCTAAATAATTAATAAATGCACTGGAAAGCTTGACGTTATCTCTATTTTGAAAATTCATCAACTTTGAGATAGCCTGATTTTTCTTTTGACCTACCATCATACTAAATGCCTCCTGTTTTTGACTTTGCATTTGAGCATCTATTTTCTGCTCGTTGGCAAACCAGAATATCCCTTTTTGATATTGGACCATTTGCCAAGCATTAAGAATAGGAGGGTTGTTTTTTAGGTATTCGTGGAAGCAGGTGTTGTTATCTCCTCCGGGGCCAGAGAAACGCATGCTATACTGAAAAGAGTTGGCCTCGCTCATAATGTTTAGCGTGTCATTAGGCTCGAGATAAATTACAGTTTCGTTACGGGCAAAAATAAGCTTGGCGATCTGGGGTTCATTTACCTCGACCCAAAAGGCAAACTCCCCTTCAGGACTTACTTGGGTTTTATACAGATCTACTTCATCGCTGAGGTATTTTTTATTGATTTGTAGCTCAATGTATTTAGCAAGTGAGCCATTGATTTTTCCAGTGACCAATGTATTAACTTCTTGGGCAGGTAATAACATTGGAATTGCAACAGAAAAGAAAAGTGCCAGGAGGATTTTGTATAAGTTCATCAGTGTTAGAGTTCTTAGTCTATAGTTTGGTTTAAAAGATACAAAAAGTAGACCTATTTAAAGGTACTGTATTCAGGAATTTAGATAGCTTCGCATTTTAAGAATTGATTAACATGCAGAGCTGTTAAAATTGGCGGAGGGGATTCAAAAGTGTGAGCAGTTTTTCAACGAAAAATGCAGGCTTTTATTTTATTTTTTCCTCTTAAGTGTCAGCTCAATAAGCAATTATGATCACGCATTTAAAGCTTGAATAATTACAAATTTAAAGAAATGAAAAATAAATTAATCATTTTCGATTGTGATGGAGTATTAGTGGATAGCGAACCTATATCAAATGCTGTGATTGCCGAGCAAATAACGGAGATGGGAATCCCGATGACTACAGAAGAGGCAATACACCATTTTGCAGGTACTTCACTGGCTAAGGTAAGGTCATTCACAGAAGCCAGAGGGGTGACGATTCCTGAGGATTTTGAGGAGGAATATCGAAAGCGAAGTTATACACGTTTTCAGCAAGAGCTGCAACCTGTTCCTGGGATTCAAGAGGCATTGAGTAAATTGTCAGCTGCAAAGTGTGTGGGCTCTAACGGGCCACTTGAGAAAATAAAACTTAACCTGGGCTTGACGAAGTTGGATAGTCATTTTGAAACGGATCATTTGTTTAGTGCTTACCAGATTAAACGATGGAAACCTGATCCGGCACTTTACCTACATGCTGCAAAAGAGATGGGATTTGAGCCAAAGGATTGTGTAGTTATCGAAGATAGCCATCACGGGGTTAACGCTGCGCTTGCTGCCGGGATGAAAGTTTTTGGATTCGCTGGGCGTACGCCTAAGGCTAAACTTGAAAAGCCGGGGGCCGAGATATTTGATGATATGCTTCAGCTACCACAACTTCTGGATAGTATTGGGTGGTGATCAGCGCTCGTTTTATCCCGATGATTGTCGGGATAATAGGATCAGTGAATAATTATAATTTTACTTTGCTTCGATGCCGCCAGAGGTTCCAGCCAACTGCTCCCATTAATATCAATAGGCCCAAAAATTCTCGAACCAATTCAATATGAGGAGATTCGGCTTTCATAGATCCGGTAATCGTTGGCATGCCATCTCCAACCCATGAAATAAAGTCTGGCAATAAGATTAACCAGTAAATAAGCAAACCGACAAAGACAGCAGTCGTAAGCCACTTGTTGTAATAACCGAATGCTGCGGCTCCACAGATCGCGGCAACAATCAGATAGATAGTTATCCAAAGCCAGGG
Organism: Saprospiraceae bacterium; assembly: GCA_020631105.1. Lineage (GTDB taxonomy): Bacteria > Bacteroidota > Bacteroidia > Chitinophagales > Saprospiraceae > JAHDHW01. The sequence goes on from JAHDHW010000019.1 coordinate 29,518, forward strand.
ATCAGGATCATTATATTGGAAGTAGGCGAATAATGCAAAAAGCAGGGCAAGTATAATGTTTGTGATTTTCATGGTTGAAGGCTTAGTGTAAATCCATCAATTGCTTAAAACTCGATTCGATAACTTAAGATTGGAATGAGTCCCAACTGATTTTTAATGATAATTTCTCCTTGTTGGTCATCATAATAACTGTAAGCAATATTTTCGCGATTTGTAACATTCTGAATGTCCAGAGAGACCGTGCTACTATATTTACTACGATTGTTTTTCCAGTATAAGCGTAAATCAACTTTGAAAAAATCAGGTTGTTTTATTGAAAAAGCTTCTGCATCCACAAAAATTGTAGTCCCTGCTTCGATCGAGGCAATTTCATCAATCGGTGTTTCTCGAAAACCTCCATAATACGCTAATCGGGCATTCAGACCAAATACTTTTTCTCTTTGCTTTGTAGTACCAGATTTACTCCATCGGAATTCACGCCCTGCCGTAGCATTCAAAATGTAATTGCTGTTAAAGCGAGTGTCTCTTTCAATACCATCGGCTCCGGTATATTTTGACTCAAAGAGAGAGGTGTTTACTAGAAGAAAAAAGTTATCAGAGAAGTTTTTTTGAACACCAATTTCAAAGCCATAGTTTTCGCCTGTTCCTTCGTTCACCAAGTCGTCAAGAACAAAACCTTCCAGATTATTTAAAATACTAAAAGAGCTATTTGGGTTTGTACTTATCGGTACATCAAAAAGAGACTGATAATATGCTTCTGCAACTAGTTTGGTACTTTGATTAATACTTCGGTCGTAGGATAGGACTAAGTGGTGCGCCTTTGTAAAGCCTAGGTTTTCATTTGTCAGACCCGGAGAATTTGCAAAATAAACCTGCGGTTGTTGCACCTGGCTATGTAGACCATAAGCCAAGCTCAGATTTTGGTTTTTGCTAAGGCGTAAGCGTAAAGCTGCTCTGGGCTCTAAAGATTGGGATTCGTTCAGGGTAAAGTATTGATAGTGCAATCCTACATTTAAACGAAGTCGATTACTTAAGAAATTTTGTTCATAACCAAAGTATGGCTGAATGAGCATGCTTTGGTCAATCCCATCATAATTTATCTCTGTGCTATCTTCCAGAGAGTACACATCATTATCTAATTGAGTAAGATAAAGCCCTGCGGTAAATTTGCTGTTTGAACTGACTCGGTGATTAATATGTGTGTTGAATGCTACTTTCCCTTCGTTAATTTCATCGAATGAATCCTCTGATAATCTCAGCTCATCATCAAGCCGGAATGCAACTCTACTGGCTCTTCTTTCTGAAAATGCAAAGCTGGAATTCCAGGCGGTACGATTTCCTACCGGGATGGAATGTGTGATTCCAAAAGCGGATACATCATTTTCGTAATAAATATCAAAACGGTCTTTTTGAAAAGCCCAATTAGCAGTGTCTGCATCAGCAATAAAGGTATTTTGACTGCGTCCATCGATTCCGAAAATGGTAAACTTACCCGCATTTTTGGTTGGGATATTTAAATGAAAGGAGAAATCCTGAAAGCGAATATCCTCATCTCCCAGTTCTACGCCCATGCTACTAAGTAACCCTGTAAATGAATAACGATAGTTTACTAATAAAGAGCTGTTTTTACGACTGGTCAAAGGTCCTTCTGCCGAAAGATCTATTCCGATGAATCCGGCTTGAGCGGTAAACTCCCATTGTTCATTATTGCCGGGACGTAATCGCATGTCCATTACGCCGGATAAGGCATTTCCGTAAGTAGCGGGGAAGGCTCCTGTCATGAAATATGAAGTACTTAAAAGCTGGGCACTTAACATATTTACACCTCCTCCGTTTTGAGAAGGGCGATCACTGAACGTTCCGGCATTACTTAAGTGATTAGGGTTGACAATTTCCAAGCCTTCTAATCTCCAGGATAAACTATTAGGACTGTTTCCTCTAATGGATATATTATTGGCCTGATCATCGGTACTGGCTACTCCTGCAAAGGTCATCGCTAATCGGGAAGGATCATAAAAGGTGCCCGGGAAGCGTAATACTTCTTCCTGAGTTATAGTGTTAATGCTAACCGGACTAATATTAGGGTTGCTTCGTTTTCCTGTCAGAACAATGGCTTCGAGTGTTTCTGCGGATTCGCTTAACGGAATCTTTAGGACCAGCTCTTTTCCGGATTCTAATAAAAGTTGTGTGAGTACAACAGGTTGGTATCCTAGGATTGATACTTCCAGGTTGTAATAGCCCAGAGGTAAGGCGTCTAGTCGGAACTGTCCTTGTTCGTTCGTAGAAGTTCCCATAAGTGGATCTGTGTCCGGGATAATAATTGACGCTCCCACTAAAGGGAGCTGAGTGTCCGTATCTATGACGAATCCTCTGATCGTTTGAGTAGGCGCTTGCCCCAGAGCAAAGCAAGGTATGATCAGGGCAAGTAATAAGCAGTAGAAGTTATCTCTCATGAATCTTGTCGTAAGGATTAAGCAGAATGCTTAATTTGAAACGAAATTACGACAAGTAGTTTAGAATGACAACTGGAAGAGGATTTAACAAAGGAACAAGTCAGCAAAACAATAAGTCTCTTTACCGTTTTGCTGACTAATTACTTTTAATTGGGTTTATAATCCGATTATTTTACGGTTTAGTTTTTCATCTGCGTCGCCTCCGGCAAAATCGTCAAATGCTCTTTCTGTTACTTTGATCAGGTGATCTTTGATGAACGTCGCGCCTTCGGCAGCTCCTTGTTCACCATCTTTGATACAGCATTCCCATTCTAATACTGCCCAACCGTCAAAATCATACTGAGCTAATTTGCTGAAAATACTTTTGAAATCAACTTGTCCATCACCCAGTGAGCGGAAGCGCCCGGGGCGATCTACCCAATCCTGATAACCGCCATAAACGCCGGATCGTCCGGTTGCATTAAATTCTGCATCTTTTACATGGAACATTTTGATGCGCTCATGGTAGATGTCAATATAGGATAAGTAATCAAGGCATTGTAGCACAAAGTGACTTGGGTCATAAAGAATATTACATCGAGTGTGATTACCCGTAGCTTCTAAAAATCTTTCGAAAGTGACTCCATCGTGTAGGTCTTCTCCTGGATGTATTTCATAACAAAGATCGACTCCTGCTTTATCAAATGCATTAAGGATTGGCTTCCATCGTTTAGCCAACTCTTTAAATGCGGTTTGTACCAAGCCCTGTGGGCGTTGAGGCCATGGGTAAACGGTATGCCAGATCAAGCTTCCTGAGAAAGTCGCATGAGCAGTTATGCCGAGATTTTGACTTGCTTTGGCAGCCCACTTCAGTTGTTGCACTGCCCATTTAGTACGTTCTTTGGGTTTACCATGTACTTCTTTAGGTGCGAAACCATCGAACATGATATCATAAGCAGGATGAACAGCGACTAATTGCCCCTGTAAGTGCGTAGATAATTCTGTGATCGTTATCCCATGATTAGCAGCGATACCTTTAAGTTCATCACAATAAGTTTTACTTCTTGCTGCTTTTTGTAAGTCAATGAGGTTAGCATCCCAGGTTGGAACCTGAACACCTTTATAGCCTAAGCTTGCAGCCCATTGACACATACCTTCAAGGCTATTGAAAGGTGCTTCGTTTCCAGCAAATTGAGCAAGGAATATTGCAGGGCCTTTAATGTTTTTCATAGGTGAATTCTATTTAAAAAATGAGGTGTAGACAAAAAAATAGCTGCCCCCGATCGGGAGCAGCTAAATATAATAAAAAGTATTTTAAAGCTAAAGCTTAGTCTTGTAAGATCACTTTTTGACTTACACTTGCTTCATCTGTAACGAACTGAATGAAGTAAGTTCCGACAGCAAGATTACTTACGTTGAACTCAACTGTTTCACCCTGTACTCCGTTAAGGATTCGGTTAGAAACGATTTGTCCTAAAGTATTCACTAAGCGTACTTCAACATCGATTGTTTCTTCCAAATCAAACTGAACGAATACTTGATCAGTAGCTGGATTCGGGAATACATTTACTCCATTGCTTAATGCAATCTCGTCTACGTCAACAACGCTACAAGCAACACAGTAGTTGAAACAAACGTCATCAATAATTTCATCTTCTTCACCTGTCGTTAAACCACGATCAGCGAAATCACCTACCGTACAATCATCACCAATAGTATTGTCGATGTTTTCCCAACCATCAGGACCATTTTTGAATTTGTAAGTAATGTCAGAGTTAGCAGGAACTGCAACTGTTGCAGTGTAAACGCCATCTCCGTCATCATCCGCCATTGGTGTATTAGAGAATCCGTTGAAAGAACCAGCGATGAATACACCACCAGCATCCACAGTTTGTAAATTCATGTCTACATTGAATGTGTATTGAGGAGTGTTGTAATTGATTCTCCATGAGAAAGGAGTACCATCATTTTCGTTATCCCACTCAATAATGTAAGTTGTTCCTTCAGTAACTTCCCAGTCACCAATGAAAGAACTCACACCACAATCATCATCAGAAGTAGCTTGTAATTCTAGGTCATCAACAGATCCACAAGCTCCGGTATATACCCAAACTCTTGTATCGGTACCAGCATCACAAGAAGTGATTTCAGCTGTTCCACTAAAAGGAGCAGTCCAGGTGTGCCACGCACTTTGTGCATAAGGAGTTGTTGAAGCAAGGTAGTTTCCGATATTTGGTCCAGCTACAGCAGCGTCGCCAAAGGTTTCTGTAAAGATATCTACACCTGCACTTACAGGGATCGCTGATTCACAGAATTCACCAGCTGCTAAATCACCAGCGGTGAATGCCAGTTCGAAATCGAAACCAGTAGTTTCCCACATATCATCCCAAAGGATATAATAAGTATTACCAGCAGTTACTGCTGCTTCACGGTAAGAAGCCCAAAGGCTACCGTTACCTAAATCACACATATCATCATTAACACCTAAAGTACTCAATGAATGACAATCGCCTTCGAAAATCCAACCTCTGGTATCGGCACCTGCACCACAAGAACTAATAGAAATGAATCCATCTTCTGTTGGAGTATAGCTGAACCACTCTCCTGCAAAACCACCATCGTTAAGGAAGTAAGCTGCTCCAAAACAAGATAGTTCACCTACTGTGTGCGTACCTGCATCAATGGCTGTTGCAGTATAACAGTATTCTCCAGTACCTGCTTCTGGTAAAAGAGCAAATGCAACATCGTCTACGTAGAATAGAGCATCAGTACCTGAAGGCCAGAAGTTAATTGCAGATAAAAGAGGGTCTGTAGAATCATCCGTGTATCCCCACGCTGCTACTGTAGTTGCAGAAACAGTAATATCACCGATAACCATTCGAGCTTCATCATTTGCGATATCAAAGAATAAGATAACATCAAACCATTCGCCTTGTGGATAAGTAAATGGAATGTCGTCTTGATTTGATAAAAGTAGATTTCCATCTCCCTCATCACCAAGTGTAGCTTCAAATCCGAAAGCTGCACCAGGAGTAGGATCATGTTGTAAGTTAAAGTAACCAATATTACCTTCAGGAACATACATTTTCCAGCCTACCCAGTAGTGGCCGTCACTTGCATTATTAAGGAATAATAATGCGTCCTGACCAGCAATATTGCCATCGATTTTTACTGATTTTGTGCCAGAAGCTGCAAAGTCTTCAGATACAACTCCGGAAGAAGTTGCGCCTGTCCATACACCCCAGTGACCAGCTGCGCCATTGATATCTCCTAAATCATAAGATTCAATATCATCTTGGATAACAAATGCTGGTTCTTCACAAGTTGGATCCGGTGGTAAAGTACTTAAAGTAATAGAAAAAGTAAATCCTGAAGGATCCCAACGATCATCCCAGTTGATTAAATATTCTGTACCTGCTACTACTTCGAATTCTACTTGAGAAGCCCATGCAGAAGACCCAGGATCAAATTCACAGAAGTCATCATTCTGAGCTACTAAGGTATTAGTTGCAAGATCACAACCTCCTGTCCAAACATACAAACGAGTATCTGTACCACCTAGACAAGAATTAACGTTTGCAAAGCCTGACTCCGTAGGAGTATAAGAATACCATTTTGCGGCAACAGCACCACCCTGAACAGCGCCAGCTCCAATTAGGGAATCTGCAACGTGCACGCCCTCACTAACGACAATAGGCTGAAGACAAGATTCACCTTCAAAGAAACAAGCATTGAAAGGGACAATTGGAAGAGTAGTGCTTTCTAAAGGTGCTTCAAAAAATCGATTGTTGTTCAATCCACAAATCTCTGTGAAATCATTTTCCCAGCCACCAGGACCATTCTGGAATTTGTATTGGACAGTGTTACCAGCAGTCACGCCTGTAATTGTAAAAGTATAGGTGTCGTCACCGTTGTCTGTCATTGGTTCACCGGTCCAACCGTTGAAGTCACCAGCGATATAAGCGCCATCAGCCGAAGTCATAACAGTAGACATGTCAACAGATACGGTAACGTCAATCATTGGAGGAGCTTCCTCCGTTAAAGAGAAAGTAAAACCTGAAGTACTCCAACGATCATCCCAATTGATGAGGTACTCTGTACCACCTGTTGCAAGGAAACTTGTTTCAGAGGCCCAAGCTGAAGACCCAGGATCAAATTCACAAAAATCGTCATTCGCAGCTTCTAAGGTATTAGTTGTAAGGTCACAACCTCCTGACCATATCCATAAACGAGTATCAGTTCCTCCTAAACAAGAAGAAGTTGTAACCACTACATTAGAAGCAGGAGTGTAAGAATACCATTTTGCAGCAGTAGCACCAGTCTGAACGGCTCCTTCACCTACTAAGGTATCCACAACGTGTGTTCCAGCTGAAATGGTGATCGGATCTGTACATAGATCACCTTGTGCCATCGCGCTAAACGAAGAGCTTAAAAATAAGAGCAGCATGGTAAACAGCTTGCTCCATTTAGATGTAAAATTTAAATTCATGCCAGTTAATTTTAGAGTTTTAAATTGTTTTAAATGTTTTATTTAATAGAGTCAATTGTATCCATCATAGGATGATACAATTAATGGTATTGAATACTATAAAAAAGTAGGTTTAAAATATTAATTGCAATAGGGAAGGTGATATGTGCATTCTCCTTACAAGTTCAATAGTTTTACTACTAAACATGGATGATATGCTCTTTTAATGGGTGCCGAAGGCACAAAAAAATAGCTGCCCCGTAAAGGACAGCTAAATATAGTGAAAAGTAACTTATCGTTGTAAATTACAATCGATTATTCTTGTAAGATTACTTTTTGACTAGAACTTCCACCTTCAGTAATAAACTGAACAAAGTAAGTCCCTTTTGCTAAGTTGCTTACGTTGAATTGGATCGTTTCACCCTGTACCGCATTAAGTACACGGCTGTTAACCACTTGACCAAGTGTATTGATAAGGCGTACTTCCATATCAACAGCTTCGCTTAAGTCAAACTGAACAGATAATTGATCAGTAGCAGGATTAGGGAATACCTTAACTGCATTACTTAATTCAACTTCGTCAACATCAATGATAATCTCTTTTTCAATTCTCCAGATGAATGCCTCACTAGACTCTTCATTATCCCACTCGATGTAGTAAGTAGTACCAGCAGTTGGTACCCAGTCCTCAATTAATGAAGAAGAACCACAATCATTATCGGATGAAGCAATAAGTGTAAGGTCATCAAATGATCCACAGCTACCAGTATAAACCCATACTCGTGTATCTGTACCTGCAGCACAAGAAGTGATATCTACAGTATCTGCAGCATCAGGTGTCCAAGTATACCAAGTACTCTGCGTATATGGAGTCGTTGAAGCAATAAAGTTTCCAACATTAGGACCAGCTACAGCAGCATCACCAAAGGATTCAATTAACATATCCATGTTAACCTCTGCTGTGATAGCTGATTCGCAGAATTCACCAGCAGGAAGGTCGCCAGCAGTAAATGCTAAATCGAACTCGAAGCCAGTAGTTTCCCACATGTCATCCCAAAGGATATAGTAAGTGTTACCAGCAGTTACTGCTGCTTCACGGTAGCTTGCCCATTGACTACCATTGCCAAGGTCACACATATCATCATTAACACCTAGTGTGCTTAAAGAGTGACAATCACCTTCGAAGATCCAACCACGAGTATCAGCACCACCACCACAAGAACTAATGGAGATATAACCATCTTCAGTTGGAGTATAAGTGAACCACTCTCCAGAAAGACCTGAATCATTGATGAAGTATCCAGCACCGAAACAAGAAAGCTCGCTAGCAGTATGAGTACCTGGCTCGATAGCATTAGCAGTATAACAGTATTGTCCGTCTCCAGCTACAGGAGTAGGAATCACAGCTAAGGCAACATCATCAACGTAGTATTTATTTGGTGCAGCTCCGTTAGGTAACGGATAAAAGTTAATAGAGTTTAAAGCATTGCTAGCACCACCAGAAGCATTGCTAAATGTCCATGCAGCATTTACAGCAGCAGTAACGGTTAAGTCACCTTGGATTAAACGTGCTTCATCGTTGTCGATGTCAACAAGAATTACAACATCAAACCATGCATCTTCAGCATATGTAAATGGTATCTGATCACCACCATCATTTAAGTTAATTCTACCTGTGCCATCTCCATCGTAAAATGCATCAATCGCCCAGTTTGGATTATCTGGGAATGCGTGTTGGATATTCCAGTATGCACCGAAGCCAGCAGGGATATACATTTTCCAAGTTACCCAATAGTGACCTTCAATTAAGTCCTCCTCTGCATTAAGAACGTAAAGAGCATCAAGAGTAGGATCAACACCGTCAATCAAAAGAGATTGAGTTCCGGAAAAGGCCTGTTCTGTACTTACCAAACCTGTTACACCTGCTCCTGGCCAAGGACGCCATGGGCCTTCACTTCCTATATCGCCTTCTGCATAAGACTCGAGATCATCTCCGATCAAGAAGATAGGCTCTTCACAGGTCGCTACAGGAACACATGCACCACAAGAGTTGAAACAAACCGGATCTAGTGCGCCACTTGCTATACCAGGTATAAGTAAACGGTTGACAAATTGACCACTTGGATCTGTAACAGTACATAGGTCGCCATCTGCAAATTCTTCCCAGTTAATGTTATTACCATTTTGGAATTTGTACTCAATACTATCACCAGCAGTAAGACCAGTAATTGTAAACGAATAAGTACTATCTCCATTATCAGTCATTGGTGTTGATGACCATCCGTTAAAATTACCCGCAATGTGAGCGCCATTGTCCATTGAAGTAGTTGCTTCATTCCCCATGTCTACAGTAACTGTTACATCAACTATAGGAGGAGCAGCAAGGATTAATTCCCAGTCGAATGCTGCGCCAGACCAACGGTCGTCCCAAAGGATCAAGTACTCTGTACCTGCAACTCCTAGCCAAGTTGCTTCAGAAGCAAAATTACCATTAGCACCATCACAGTCATCGTTAAATGCTAATACTCCAAGGTCAGTACAGTTATTTAACACGATTAAACGAGTATCACTTGCTGCAGTATCACATGAAGTAACGGTGATTAAAGTGTTTTCTGTTGGTGTGTAAGAATACCATGCACCGTTTCCAGTTCCGCCAAATACACCACCGTATCCAGAATCAAGTGTAGCAGTGTAGAACCCTGCAGCTGTAAGTACAGTTGGATCGGCACATACAGTACCTGGATCACTAGGGATAAGGGTACTTGTAGTAAACGTACCAGCTAATCCATTACCTAGTTCAGCGCGAATAGTCTGACATTGGTTATAAGAAAGCATGACAGAAGGAATCGTAACGGCTCCCATGTCATCACCACCCATAACAATAGCTGAATTTGGTGCAGCAGTATTATTATTACAAACGATAACACCAGTAGCACCTTTCGCTTGTGCGTTTACAACTTTAGTGACAAAAGCACATGCACCACGATCAACAAGTGCAATAACACCGGTCAAATCTGTAGCAATAGAGTCACAAACAGTTGTCGCACCAGAAGTATCTACTCCTTCTACGATAGTCCCTGTAAGATCAGCAGTAAGTCCAGGACCAAAAGCAGCCTGTCGAGCTGCGTAATCACCAGCAACACTCATTGGAGCAGTGATGGTCACGGTCGCATCAGACTGTGCTTGTGAAGAAAATGCAGTAAAGCAAGCTAAAAGCATTGCCATACATCGCATAAACGTAAAATTAAATTTCATTCTATACAATTTTAGTTATTAAATAAATGATTGATTTTTACTCAATTAAGGAAATGATATTGGTAGTTTTCTTATAATACTTGGATATACAGCTCTATTCCTGCTGCTTCTTGTAAGATTTTACACCAGAGAAAGGGAATAAACCCTTGTGAATATTCAATTTAGCTCGTTGAAATTGTCAGTTGTAAAGCTAAATAGGGTAATAGATTTTTACTTCAATAGGAAATGAAAGCCCTAAAGATGGCAAAAAATCTTTAAAACTTAATCCATTTTTGCTTACTTTTTCCGGATTCTATAACTTTTTCAATGAACCGCATCCCCCTAACTCCATCTTCAACAGTAGGAAAGTCAAGATCTAAAGCTTTGGGCTTTTTGCCAGCAATTGTCGCCCGTAGAGCATTTGAAAAGTTTTTATAGATATTACCGAAGGCTTCCAGGTAACCCTCAGGATGCCCCGCAGGGATTCTGGTTGCATGCTGTGCTTCCGGATAAAGTTTGCCGACTCCAGTTCGCATTATTTCAGTAGGCTTGTCTAGCCATTTGACAATCAAACTGTTAGGTTCCATTTGGGCCCATTCTAAGCCTGCCTTTTCTCCATAAACACGGATTCGTAATGCATTTTCTTCTCCAGCGGCAATTTGACTAGCGAATAAAATGCCTTTCGCACCATTATCGAATTCAAGCAACACATTACCATCATCATCTAGCTGTCGCCCCGGTACCATGATATTGATATCTGCACAGAGTTTCTTAATATGCAGCCCAGTCATATATTCTGCTAGATTTTCTGCGTGTGTACCAATATCGCCCATTGCACCCGCAATCCCAGATCGTTTAGGGTCTGTACGCCATGCGGCTTGTTTTTGTTCCGTTGCTTCTACTCTAGTTGATAACCAACCTTGAGGATATTCGACAACTACCTTTCTAACTGCCCCTATTTTTCCTTTTTTGATCATCATTTTTGCTTGCTTGACCATTGGATATCCGGTATAGTTATGGGTCAAAGCGAAAAGGAGCCCGGTTTTTTTGACTAAGCGTTCCAAGGTTTTAGCTTCTTTCATATTAAAAGCTAAAGGTTTATCACAAACTACATGGAAACCGTTTTCCAGGGCCATTTTAGCAGGTCCGAAGTGCACATGATTAGGCGTAACTATTGAGACAAAATCCATGCGTTCCCCTTCTGGTAATTCCTTTTCTCGTTTAATCATTTCTTCATAGCTGCCATAACAACGCTCGGGAGGTAAGTGTAAATCTTTTCCGGAAAGTTTTGATTTGGTAGGGTTACTACTAAAAGCACCGCAAACTAACTCGATTTGACCATCAAGAGCAGCTGCCATTCTGTGGACACCACCGATAAAAGCGCCTCGGCCCCCACCGACCATACCCATTCTCATTTTTCGACTCATAATGTGTTGGTTTCTTATATTAAGGTTTGATTATCAGTCGAAATTATGAAATTCTTTAGATAATATTCAATGCAATTGCTCAATATTCAAAATCCCCTATGCTGATCTTTCAAGCATAGGGGATTTTGAATTATTGATGCGAAAAGAAATGTATTTACATCGCATTAATTTTTTCAAGCAGCTCTTTAGTTTCTTTTGCTTCATCGCCATCTTTTTTCGCTAGTTCAATAGCGATCATAGCGTGCTTAGCAGCCATATCTTTTTCTTTTAACTTATAGCAAATAGCGGCTAAAGTATCATTATTCATATAGTTGCTATCTGCATCTACAGATTTTTTCGCCCATGCTCTGGCTTTTTCTAAAAGCTCAGGCTTATCTGTAAGTTCGTAGAAACGCCATGCAAAAGAGTTCAGTTGTCGCCAGTCTTCTGATTTATAAGTATCCATGAAATCTACCGCTGCAGTAAAGAAAGCTTCTTGCTCTTTTTCATCTTTAGAGTACATTAGCTTATTCACCTGGTGCTCATCAGCAAACCGCATATAATCTTTTGGGAAAACAGCTTTGTATGCAGTAATCACATCCTCTTTGGTCGCTTCCTTATTTTTACGCAACTTCATATAAGGCCCCATTTTCAAACGCGCATCTACATCAGAGGCACCCATCGCATCCTGAAAAGCTTTTCGGTTATCCTTTATATATCTGAAAAGCTCAGAGTCTGAATTATAATAATCCGCCATTTCATAGATAAAGGCCATATTGTCTTCAGTCATCCAGTCATCCTGACTTGCAAGGTATTCAACTGCAACATCTGCAGCATTATCCAAATCTGCAGCATTAGCTGCTGATGCATAGTTTTTAAGGAAGTCAGCAGAACGTTCTCCTTCATCATAACGAGCCATCAAAGTACCAACTTGTTGATCCGGATCATTGGCAGCTTGTCCAAGTGCCACAAATTTTTCTGCCGGACGGCCACCAAGCGCTTTGTGAACCATATTCCCTTTTGCATCAATAAACATTAAAGTAGGGTAGGCACGAATTCCATAAGCTTTCGCAAATAAAATACCTTCACCCTTTTCCATATCAATCTTTACATTGATAAAATTTTCGTTATAATAATCACCTACTGCCTGGTCTGGAAAAACATTTGCAGACATCCATTTGCATGGGCCACACCAGTCTGTGTAACAATCAACAAAAATAAGTTTGTCTTCTTCTTTAGCTTTCTGAAGAGTCGTTTCCCAATCCGTATGAGAGAATTGGATGCCAGTATCTTGTGCTTCAACATTGATGATCAATGCAAGCGCAAAAAAGAGGGTGAATAGGTATTTCATGAAAAATGATTTAAGGTTTAGATAGTATAAGATAGAGCGACTAAGCGTCACCTTTAATTTTTTTACTTAAAAAAACTGTGAAGTTGTCTCTATGTTAATCAATAGAATGATTTTGTAAGGGAGCCTTAATTTACGGATAAATGATCACTGTTAGAAGCTAAAGCCGCTTATTTGTCGCCAAATTGAGCTTAATTAACGTTAAAAGTTATTTTGAATAGTGCTTCGCCTGTGTTTATACGCTCAGATTTTCTTTTTTAGTATACTCTAGTACTTAACATCCGCTGAT
>JAHDHW010000019.1:42794-53276 GCA_020631105.1 Saprospiraceae bacterium
TTTTTAATGCTTAAGGCATTAATGAGCGGCTATTTCCGCACTTTTTGAAGTACTGTTTTTCATCCAGAAATATAGGATGGTAAACAATACGATTAATATGCCAGGGAGAAGCGTCATGGTTTCTAGTGTTTGTTGTCCTGATTCTAGAATTACACTAGTTATTGTAGATTCTAAGTCTCCCTCAGGTATTTTTAGCATCGCAGCTGCTTCGCTTAAATCTCCTTTGTTGTCAACGATCAATTTTGCATTATTGAATGTTTCTCCTGATACATTTAGAGCTGCATTGGCTTGTTCGTCAATATCAGAATCAATCCATTTGCCAATGATAGGTTGAAAAATCGAAGTGGAAAACATACCAACTGCACCAACAATCGACATACCCAATGCACCGCTTTTAGGTATTTTAGCCGCAACAAAACCGATCATGTTCGGCCAGAAGTACGCGATTCCTAACGCAAAGATAATTGCAGCTACATAAGCCATACCTCCTGTTTGTGTACTGAATAAATATATACCAATTGTTGCAAGGATAGCTGAGCCTAAAAGCACACCGGTCTGATCAAATTGTGCAACCATATTGCCACCAAAGTAACGGGCAACAGCCATTAGACCTGCAGTAAGTGCTAAAATGATCATTGGATGAGCGCCACTTTCAGATAGAATTAAACCTACCCATTGATTAGGGCCAAACTCAGAAATAGCAGTCAAAGCCATACAAGCGGCTATGAAGATAAACAATGGAGTGACCATTGCTTTTAGGTTACCTCCAAGCGTGGCAGCTTCCTGAACTTTTGCTTTAGGCCATTGCTGACCGAAAAATAAATAAGCGTAAATAATTGTTGGAATTAAAAGAACCCATACTTGACTCTGTCCGGTTATTCCAATGTTCGTCATTAAGCCTGAAAGTAAGCTTCCAATAGCTATTCCTCCGGGAAACCACATGTGGAAGCGGTTCATCATTGTACTCATTTTGTTTCCTTCATAGGCATCAGCGATCATTGGATTACAGGCTGCTTCTGTACAACCATTACCTAGTCCAATCAACAAATTAGCTACAAGTAATAACATATAACTACCAGAAAAAATTAATAACAGAATACCAACGGCATGTGCGAAGAAGGCAAATTGCATAATGACTTTGCCACCTACTTTGTGGTAAATAAGACCACCGATAACCATTGAGATAGGAAAGCCTAAGAACCACATTGAGGTGATAAGACCTGCCTGATTAGCAGTTAATTCTAATTCTGTTTTAAGTTGATCTAAGATGCCTGCAGCAATAGCAAAAGAAAACGCTGTTGTAATCAAGGCAAAACAACTACCGTAAAAAAGTCTTTTGTCGTTTATCATAATCCTGTTTTTCGTTTGTTTTACTAAACTTATAAAAAATAACTGATTTCAAAGAATGTATATCCTGTTAGCTTGATTCAGTGGCTTACACAAGGGAAGCCACTGAATCATAATAAAGAGCTTATTGTATAGCGTCTAATTTCCGGATTTTGATATTGCGGTACCATACCGGATCTCCGTGATCCTGTAAGGAAATATAACCTTTGCGGGCCTTACCAAAATCAGGCATGTCTTTAAACTTACTACCAGCCACCATCTTATTCCATTCCTCTGTCCAGAGTTCGTATTCTACTACCTTTCGACCATTTAACCAATGTTCTGCTTTGCCATTATCGATGACAAGCCTTGCCTGGTTCCATTGGCCTGCTGGTTTGACGGTTTCATATTTACAGGCAATCATATCGTATAAGTCGCCGGCACGGTGGGTCTCTATTTTTGCATCAGGATGACAGGTGTTATCCAGTACTTGCATCTCCGGGCCGGTTAGCCATACGTAGTCATATTTGTCATCTTCAACGACGTTGTACATGATACCGCTATTTCCACAATTAGCGATCTTCCATTCAATACTCAACTCAAAGTTTTCATACTCTGATTTACTAATGATGTCTCCACCATCTTGAGCCTGCCAGCCTCCATCGTCTTTCTTCTGCGCATTGAGGTGAATCGCATTATCATCTACGATCCATCCGCTACCCAGGCCATCGCTTTTGAAATTTCTCCATTGATCGATAGATTGTCCGTCAAAAAGTAACTCCCAACCTGCTGCTCGTTCTGCAGCTGTAAGGGTATTAGGCCCTTGTGAGGTAGGTGGCGAAGTGACAAACCCTGGTTGTCCTTGCGGAATACTATTCATAGTATACCAGCATTCGGTTGTCCAGATCTCATGGTTGAGCTCGCTAATAAAAGGAGCCAGTCGTAGATATACGACGTGGTTAGAATCCATGCCGTCCAGCTCCAAGAATACTTTTCTACGATCTTCTGAGACATTTACAGAGCGAACATTTAATCGGTGGTCATCAAGTTTTGGACCTCCATAGTTTTCAGTTGGTTTATAATACCATTGTCTAACTTCATAATCATCTTTATTCCATCCGTCACCTGGTTGTAGTGGTTCAGTGAATTCGATTTCTACACCATTTGATTTTGCGCGTACTGCTAACATTTCAAAGGCGGACTCTTCATTATACTCTAAGCGTTGTAGACCATACCAAAGTTTTCCGTCATGTTGCCAGTTGCCTGATGAACCAATACCTCCGACATAAAGTGCGCCATCCGGGCCCCAAACCAATCGGTTGACACCAGCTTCCAATCCTTGGACGAAGCGGAAAAGCGCCCCTTGGTATTCACCATTTACTTTTTCGACAAATACTCGCTTGATACCACCATTGGTTACTTCACCATGCATCATCTGACCTTTGTAAGGTCCATCTTTAATATGTAAAGGCATACTTGGCGAATTACCAATTTCATCCTGTGGTAGCCATACTACGGGTAAGTTTTCTTTCATGCCTTCGGTGCCAGCAAAATCAACGGAACGAGAGCCATACCAACCGCCAGGTTGAATATGTACGATCTTAGAAGCTGGTAGCCAGTCCCCTTGATTATCTGCAACAAAGATTTCTCCGTCTACACCAATTCCGATTCCATTAGGTGTTCTTAATCCAGAAGCGATTAATTCTGTTGCTCCCGTTTCTTTAGATACTTTAAACACTTTACCACGGTCTGGAATCTGAGGTTGAGTACTAGCACCACCAGGATTAATTGCTGTTGCAAGCGTACCGTAGAAGAATCCATCTTTATAAACTAGTCCAAAAGCAAATTCATGGAAGTTAGCAGATACCCGCCAATCGTTACTAAGCGTCTGGTACTCATCAATCATATCATCTCCATTCGTATCTACTAACTTAGTTAGTTCCTGTTTTTGCAGGACATAGATTTCACCATCTACTACTTTGAGGCCGAGCGGTTCTGCCAGACCTGCTGCAATTCTTTTTTCTGTGATTTTTGAAGGGTCACCACTTTGTACATTATCAAGTATATAAACTGATCCCGCAGGATCCCAGGTTGAGACAACCAATCGACCATCTGGTAGAAAATCCATACCTCCAACTCGTGGAGTGAATAATGCCGGACGCGCCTGACTTAAAGTATAGCTTGGATGTACATTATCTAAAGCTGTTTTATCGCCGGGGATTTTTGTTGCATTTTTTAAAACTGCAGCAACCGCATTAGACGGAGCATCTTTTTTATGATGTGCAAAAGCAACAGAAGGTACTTTTAGGTATTCATTGCTTACGCGCCATTGTAGGGAAATACTTTTGCCGCCCAGGTGTTCGAAGTATTCAATTTTAACTTTGTGATATCCTTGGGCTAGTGGGACCGAACCATCCTTAGGGTCAGCGCCATGTAAGCCATCGTTATCAATAATTACTTTATCATTGATTGTTAATCTAGAGCCATCATCACTTAATAATCTAAAGTTATAATTCGCGGCGTTTTTGATATTTAGATACCCTTCCATGATAAGTCCGAAATCATGGTCAAGCCCCTCTAGATCAGCAGAAGTTGCATGCACTTGTGGAATTACACCAACATAAAGTGGATCTGCTTTGGTATTAATATCTGCTAAAGACAATACATCAGAACCATCTTTATAAACTTTAAGTATTAGACCAGGAAGCATGTCTGCATCCGCCAAATCTTTTTGACCATATACATAATCCAAATCCTCTGGCGCTTCTGCTGCGACAGCAGCCATTTGCGCTTCTTCCTCTGCATCTAGTGTCATGATATAGCCCACCATTTCGTTGATGTCTGACATTGAAGTATTGGGGTGTGCACTCATTACCTGAGTTCCCCATACACCATAACCACCGTTTTTGACCTTAGCAGAAAGGAGCGCAATGTTTTGATCATTGTTCTCATACCGTTTAGCGATATCCATATATGCTGGACCAATGGTTTTGCGGTAAGTATTATGACAAGACTTACAATCGCTACGTGCGATTAAACGGTAGCCTAATGGTTTGACTTCTTCTTCCTCATCTGACTTTGCGTTCGGATCTGCTACCAATGGGCGTTTCATGAACGTCGTTGCCAATCGAGTTTCTCCCTCAGTATTAAGTATAAGTTGTCCCTGGATATCTTGTCCTACGAGACTTTTGTATTCTCGTGGAGATTGATTGATTACTTTGAATTCGCCATTTGTCTCAATCTTACTTTCAGAAACGATGGAGCCAATGTTTGTATTCAAAGCAACTTGAGTACCAGAAGGTAGGTTTTCTACTGTGTAGATTCGCTCGAAACCAGCCATTTCACCATTGGTAGTGTGCTCTGGTTGTTCTGTAATACTTACTTTTTTGCCATTCCAGGATAGCTCGTACATGAGTTGAGCATGTTCTCCTTTATAGCTATGCCCTTTGTATTGGAACTCAGGAGTGATTTCTTTTCCATCCTCCAGAATTCTCCAGGGGGTAGCCGTGATTTCATTAACCATATAGGCATCACCTACTGCAATTGGCTGAGGGCCATGTGCAGTAGTATAAACGGCACCATCAAAATTGACATCTCCTTTCCAGGCTTTATAGATACCTCCGGTTTGCGTACTGTATGCTACCCAAAGGTCATCATGCAATGCAAAAGTGACCATTCTAGGGTTTAGGTCCAGAACAGAGCGGAAGACCCAAGGGTCAGCTGGTCGATTATTTTCGATGGAGGCTTGTGTCGTTCCTTCC
Organism: Saprospiraceae bacterium; assembly: GCA_020631105.1. Lineage (GTDB taxonomy): Bacteria > Bacteroidota > Bacteroidia > Chitinophagales > Saprospiraceae > JAHDHW01. Next base: position 47,882 of record JAHDHW010000019.1, read on the forward strand.
GTATCTCCAGAGCAAGCTGGAAATAAAAGTGCGCTTATTAGAAATAAGCTGAGAATTTTCAAAAACGTTTTCATCAATAAGTATTTAAGTGAGCGCTCTAGCTTGTACGTTTACAAAGCCAGAGTGAAGTGATAGATTTATTCTTTAATAAATAGGTTTACTATTTTAGTGAAAGTACTTGATTTGGTTGAAATTCTACCCAATCAATCATTATAATCTGTTTGTCATTATTATCCGGATTTTTCGTGACGAAATAAAGGTCATGAAATCCTGTCTGATCTTTGATTTTTACGTCATAAGTGCCGGGTTTGCTAACTTCAGTAGTTCCGATTATTTCTCCTGAAGGGCTACCTATTCTAATTTCAAGTGTACCGCCAGTTTCTCGATCTCCACGCATACCAACCGCCAATACGATTTTTTCAATATCCGTTAAATCCAGGCGTTGAAATGCAATATAATCATCGTGAAATAATTGACGGACTGCACCATTATTAATTTCAACTCCTTTACTTGCTAAGTCGTATGACTCCGCTTCGATGCGCTGGTGGCGAAGTACAATTCTTGAGCGGGAAGTAATGGGTTCAATCGGATCGTTTCCTTTATCTGTATAACTAGCCATCAGGATATAAGTACCTTTCTCTTTTTTATCCAAATGATCTTTAAGGACAAAGTCTCCATTTGCCGGAAATTTAGAATAGACTTTTTTGCCACCATTGAGTTCAAGAATATAATCTGCGATTTCTTTGGCCTGATCAAAGCTTAACTGTGGATGGGCAGACATTACGGTTTCTCCCCATACGCCATTTCCACCAGTGATTATTTTATTTGCTAGATAAGTTGAGGCATTTGCATCTGTACTATATTTATTAGCAATTTCCAGATAACTTGGACCATTAACTTTGATTTTCTTCGCGTGGCAGTTTTTACAGTCAGAGCCATCAATTAATCGTTGGCCTAATGGTGCAAGGTCTCCTTCATTTAATTGATGTCCTTGAGCAACTTCAGTAATATCAAAACCTTGAGATAAATAATCGAAAGAGACGACGATGTTATCTGTATTTAAAGTACCAGCTTTAGTATCTCCATCCTCAGTATCCGAAGCATTTACTTCGTAACTGAGTGCGCGGTTATCCCAGTAGAAAGTTTGGTTGCCCGCCAAATTCCAATTGACCTGAGGAGCATCATTCCCTACCTGGATTTCTTGTTTGGCCGTTGACTTTTGTCCATCTGGGTCGGTAACGATCAGCGAAACATTATAAATACCTGGCTTTTCATAAGTATGCCTTGGAAATGCAGTATTATTCGCGGGGCTACCGTCTCCGAAGTTCCACTCGTAAGTTAATTTGTCCTCATCAAAATCATAAGATGATTCCGCAGACAGAATAACTGTGAAAGGAGCTCCTCCTACGGTTTTGTTAGCGTCAATTTTAGCGACGGGTGCTCGATTACCACGGATGTAATCTATTCTGGATAGGCGCGCGTCCATATTCTGCGCAAACCAAATCTGTCCATATTCCAACATATATAACTTGCCATCCTTACCATAGATGATATCCATAGGTCGGGAAAGCTCATTGTTTTGCATAAAGGGCTCGATATTGATCAAGTCTCCTTTTTCATCAAAAGAGAAAAGGTACATCCAGTGTCGCATCCACTCATATCCTAGTAATTTACCATCGAAATAATCTGGAAACTTATCTGCTCCAGTATAGTCTTCTGCGTAATAGATTGGACCAGCCATCGGGTTTTTACCCCCTACGCCAACCCAGGGAAATTCTTGTGATTTATCATAAGAATACCACACCACAGATTTGTTAGTTGGTGGAAGCTCCCGAAGGCCAGTGTTATTCGGAGAATCATTAATCGGTTTGTCCGGATTAAAATGTGGACCAGATTCCTGTGTTGAAAAATTATAATCGCGATAAGCTTGATTATTTCCTCGGGAGAATGGCCAACCCCAGTTTCCCGCTTTTCTTGCCTGGTTAAATTCATCAATACCCTTAGGTCCCCGATCAGCATTGTCTTTACCGGCATCAGGACCTACGTCCCCCCAGTATAGATTTTTAGTACGTGGATCAATACTAATGCGGAAAGGATTTCGACAACCCATTACATAGATTTCAGGTCGTGTTTTAGGAGTACCTTCCGGGAATAGATTCCCTTCCGGAATTGAGTAAGAGCCGTCTTCTTGTGGAGTGATGCGCAAAATTTTTCCGCGAAGATCATTGGTGTTACCTGCTGATCGTTGACCGTCCCAAGGCTTTCGTCCTGCTCGTTCGTCAATTGGCGCATAACCGTCAGATGCAAAAGGATTCGTGTTATCTCCGACACCGATAAATAAATTACCATCGGGGCCAAACTCCAGGGATCCGCCAGAGTGACAGCATTCGTCTCGTTGCACTGGAATTTCCAGGACTAATTTTTCAGTATCGTAATACAAGCTATCCTTATCGAACACAAATCTGGAAACATGCTGTACCGGCTTTTGACCAACCGGCGAATAAAAAAGATAAATCCATTTGTTGCTTTCATAATCAGGATCAAGAGCGATCCCTAATAAACCGTCTTCGAACTTTGTATGTACCGGAAAGTGAGTGACTAATTCCAGCGTTTCTGAATTCGGATCGTAGAGTTTGATTTTCCCTTTGCGCTCGACGAAGATGATACGACCATCTTCAAATACTTCCAGTTCCATAGGCTCATTCAAGTTTCGAGCAAGCACTGTTTTGACAAAGCGATTTTCTGCCGGTACTCTTTTATGTTTAGCCAGAGCGTAATCTCTTTTATTATCTCCTATTGCGTATTTGATCCCGCCGTAAAGGTGCTCCAGGAAAAGTGGCTCTTCGAAGGATTCGGAAGTGTGGCCACCTCCAGTGTAGAAAGCTCGCCCGCCATCGAAATCATGATAAATCGCAATAGGATGATGATCACCATTGGTGCCACCTTCGTAGGAATTCTCATCCAGATTGATGAGGACATTCGCATCGGCATTGATATTTTTGTAATTATACCACTCGTCTGTCCGGGGCCACTCATCAGGTAACATAGTGGTAGAGGGGTGAGATTTGTCTAAGACATCCAACTTAGCATCTCTAACATTAGGGTCGCTGGGGTGTCCGTTGAAGTAACCACCTACTAGCTTTCCGTACCAAATCCAATCATATTCGGTATCGGCTGCGGCATGAATTCCCACGAATCCACCACCGGCTTGAATGTATCGTTCAAAATCAGCTTGTTGGACATAGTCAAGCACATCACCGGTCGTATTAAAGAAGATGACTGCGGCATATTGACTAAGATTCTCTTCATTAAAGTCCTTTGCATTCTCGGTAGCATCGACCTGAAAACCATTTTCCTTTCCTAGTTTTTTGATTGCAGCAGTACCTGGCTCGATAGAAGCGTGACGGTAGCCTGCTGTTTTGGAAAAAACTAAAACCTTTGGATTTGTATCTTTATTACAGCTAAAGGAAACGGTCAGGATAAATGATACCAATAAAACCCAACAAAAAATTCTACTATACTGCATGTCTTACGAATTGCTATTATTCAATGACTTCCCACTTGCCCATAGTTATTGGACACATTACACTAAGGTACTAAAATCTAAATTTAATTTAGTCAAATAGTTTAGAGACAGAATGAAATCTTACAGATTTTTAACTTTTGGAAGAATGTTGCGAAAAGACTTAATGTGTGTTGAATAAAAGGAGTGTAAATATTAAAGTAATCCAGTGAGAGAGTTGATAACTTTAATAACTAAATCAAATTGAAGCTGTTAATCCTTTATAGACTTTCTTAATAGCTTATATAAGCCCATTTTAAATTTACAATTGATGAAACTTTACCTACTGCCTATTTTATTTTTATTCGCTTGTGCAAGCGGCGCTGAACATACAGCAGATAAGGGCACTTCTTTAGATATTTCGAATGAAATCACTATTGAGGATGTTCGCAAAGATTTAAGTGCCGGCAAGTATACAATCGAAGATTTAGTACAATTTTATCTGGATCGTATAGCGGCAATCGATGACGCTGGTCCTAAACTAAATGCTGTACTCACGATTAACCCTGATGCGATCGAAATTGCAAGAACGCTCGATGCTGAATGGGCCGCCGGGAATATACGAGGGCCACTTCATGGTATTCCAGTCTTGTTAAAGGATAATATTGATACGGGAGATAAAATGCCCTGTACTGCAGGTGCCCGGGCAATGGCAAAGTCTTTCCCTTTACAGGATAGTCCGCTGGCCGCGCAGCTTCGATCCGCAGGTGCAGTTATCCTGGGTAAAACCAATCTTAGCGAGTGGGCGAATTTTCATTCTAGTTATTCTTCCAGCGGCTGGAGCGGATTGGGTGGACAGACGAATAATCCTTATGATCAGACCAGAAACCCTTGTGGCTCCAGTGCTGGTTCTGGTGTAGCGGTTAGTGCAAACCTTTGTGTAATTGCAATTGGTACAGAGACTAATGGCTCTATTGTTTGTCCATCGAATAATAATGGGATTGTGGGGATCAAACCTACTGTTGGTCTGGTTAGTCGCTCGGGTATAATACCTATTTCGTTTACACAAGATACGGGAGGGCCGATGGCCAGAACAGTCAGAGATGCGGCTATTTGTCTGGGTGCAATGACTGCAGAAGATCCTGCTGACGCAAAAACAATGAATCCCGAGAGAGTTGCACTGGCGGACTATACACCATTTTTAAAAGCGGATGGAATTAAGGGTAAACGAATTGGCTATTTCAAAAAACCGCTTGGAGACCACGTTCGGATGACTGCGGTCATGGAAGAGGCAGTTGATTATTTCAAAGCGAGCGGAGCGACGATCGTAGAAGTAGAAAAAATATTACCCTCGGGTATTAATGGTCAATCTTATGAGGTAATGCTGTATGAGTTTAAAGATGGACTAAATAAATACTTTGCGAGCTTAGGGGAAAATGCTCAGGTAAAAAGCCTGGAGGATCTTATCGGAAAAACATTTTCGGACAGTGTAGAGATGCATTATCATGATCATGCCTTGTTGAAAACTGCTCAGGAAAAAGGAGGTTTGGAGGAGGAAGCGTATAAAAGTGCTTTGGAGATGATTATGAAGAATAGCCGGGAGGAGGGAGTAGACCGTGTGATGGATGAATTGAATTTGGATGCAATTATAGCGCCTACGGGTAGCCCGGCCTGGAAAACTGATTTGGTTAACGGCGATAACTTTGGGGGAATCTTTAGTAGTTCGCCTGCGGCTATTTCAGGGTATCCGAGTATTACCGTTCCGATGGGGAATCTTGATGGCTTGCCAGTAGGAATTTCAATATTGGGTCGCGCCTGGTCTGAGCCTTTGTTGCTGGAGATTGCATATGCTTATGAGCAGGGGACTAAGAAGCGGATTGTGCCGGAGTTGGG
>JAHDHW010000020.1:0-21405 GCA_020631105.1 Saprospiraceae bacterium
ACTTAGATAAAAATTTACACGACCTATATAAACGTTTCTAATCAATGACACAGCAAATTAAAAGCTTAGAAGAGTATAAAAAAGTATATGCCGAGAGTGTTGAAAATCCAGAAAAATTCTGGGCCAAACAAGCAAAAACTTTTACCTGGAGAAAGCCCTGGACCAAAGTGCTTGACTATGAATTCAAATCACCCAAGGTAAAATGGTTTGTCAAAGGTAAGCTCAACATTACAGAAAACTGCCTTGATCGACACCTCGAAAGCCGCGGTGATCAGACCGCTTTAATCTGGGAACCCAATGACCCTAGTCAAGCTTATCGAACCTATACTTATCGAGAACTTTATGAAGAAGTTTGCCGAGCAGCTAACATGCTCAAAGCAAACGGAATCAAAAAAGGAGATCGCGTCTGCTTTTATATGCCAATGGTTCCTGAACTTACGATTGCAGTTCTTGCCTGTGCACGTATTGGTGCGATTCACTCTGTTGTATTTGCTGGCTTCTCTGCAAATGCTTTAGCAGACCGCATTAAGGATGCTTCTTGTAAGATGGTCATTTGCTCTGATTATAATAGCCGCGGTGCTAAAAACATCCCGGTCAAAAAAGTTGTTGACGACGCTTTAGCAATGGGCTGCGATAGTGTAGAGACCGTCATCGTTCATAAAAATACCGGGGAGAAAACGGCGATGAAAAGACGCCGGGACATCTGGTGGCACAAAGCAATCGAAGGCCAACGAAAAACCTGCCGGGCTACTCAAATGGATTCCGAAGACATCCTCTTCATCCTGTATACTTCTGGTTCAACAGGTAAACCCAAGGGAGTAGTACATACTTGTGGTGGTTACATGGTTTACACTTGCTTTTCCTTTAAAAATGTATTTCAATATAAGGAAGGTGACGTTTACTGGTGTACCGCAGATATTGGTTGGATAACAGGACATTCATACATTATTTATGGACCATTACTCGCTGGTGCTACGACTATGATGTTTGAAGGTGTTCCTACTTTTCCGGATGCTGGTCGTTTTTGGCATATCTGCGAAAAGCACCGTGTCAATCAATTTTATACGGCACCAACTGCTATTCGTGCCCTCATGGCTTTAGGCGACCATTGGCCAAAGCATTATGATCTCAATTCTTTAAAAGTACTGGGTACTGTAGGGGAACCCATTAACGAAGAAGCATGGAACTGGTATAAAAAAGAAATTGGTAAAGGAACCTTACCAATTGTTGACACCTGGTGGCAAACGGAAACTGGCGGAATAATGATTTCCGGACTCGCTGGTATCTCTCCTGAGAAAGCTACTTTTGCAGGTTATCCTTTGCCTGGCGTTCAGGTTTGTCTCGTCAATGCAGACGGAAAAGAAATTAGAGGAAATGGTAAAGAAGGCTTACTCTGCATTAAATTCCCCTGGCCATCTATGATTCGAACTACCTATGGTGACCATGAGCGCTGCCGACAGGTCTACTTCTCTGCCTTCGAAGACAAATATTTTACCGGTGACGGAGCTCGGCGAGACAGAAAAGGAATGTACAGAATAATCGGTAGAGTCGATGATGTCATCAATGTATCTGGTCACCGTATGGGAACTGCAGAGGTTGAAAATGCAATTAACGAACATGAAAATGTTGTTGAATCTGCTGTAGTCGGTTATCCACATGATATCAAAGGGCAAGGCATTTATGCATATGTCATCCCTAATGCTAAGATCAAAAACGAAGCAGCTTTCCAAAAAGAATTACGCGCTATTGTTACTCGGGAAATAGGTCCAATTGCCAAGCCCGATAAAATACAGGTTGTATCAGGATTACCTAAGACAAGGTCTGGCAAAATCATGCGGCGGATTCTTCGAAAGATTGCCTCCGGAGATACTAAGAATCTCGGAGACGTCAGTACTTTACTTAATCCTGAGATTGTAAAAGAAGTCATGAAAGGGGCTAAAAAATAGCGCTTCGATTACACCTTCAAGGTTCAATTCAAAAAACTTTCGCCATGTCGAAGATCTTCGGCATGGCGAAATTATATTATCAACAAAACAATGTAAGGTGTAGACGGTATTGTTTCCACCATTCACTACCTTTTTACAACTATTTTCTGAGTAAGTCTTTTTCCTTCTACTGATTGGGCAGTGATGATGTACAAGCCTTCTGCATATTTACTTGCGTTCCAGACTTCATTATTATGCACCGTATTTCGCTCGATCAGGTGGCCAGACGCATCATAGATTTCGACCCACTCCAGACGGTCTGTTATCGTTTGATCCAGATAGAAAGCATTCCCAATCGTTGGCTGTACGAAAGTCAATTCTACTATCAATTCCTCCGTCGAGACAGGAGCAGGAACATCTCTTAACACAACCGCATTCGGAAATACTAATCCTCCAGATCCACTTGTTATAATATCTTCAAGAAAATTACCTTCTGAATCAAATAACTTAACAGCACTAGAACCTCCATCCCCAATCAAAATATTCCCATTGGGATGAACCGCAATACCTTCTGGATTAGATAAGCCTGTAATAAAGTTATCCATAAAAACTCCGGAGGCATCATATCGCTTTGCTGCAGTTCCGCTCCAATTAAGCGCAAGCAACTCGCCTGCTTCATTGAACCATACATTTGTTGGGCCTTGCAAGCCAGAGTTAATAAAAAGGCCCTCGTCATTACCTTCCGTATCAAATTTTCGAACAGATGCCCCTCCCCAGGAAGACACGTATAAATTACCATCTTCATCCCAATCTAATCCAATCGCTTGATTTACACCAACACTCGTGAACTCATCCACAAACGTTCCATCTAATTCGTATCGCAAAACAGGAGCATTACCAGACCACTGTAATACATAAAGAAGACTGTCTGCACCAATTTTCATTCTGGTTGGCCCTCCGATTCCGGTAGCAAAGTTGCCTAAGTAATCTCCGCTGTCAATTGCATACTTAGTAATTCTTCCTGTGCTGAGGTTTGAGACCAAAGCAACACCCTGATCTTCGAGAAAAAGAATATCCTGCGGCCAGGCTAATTCTTCGTTCGTAAACGTATCTACATTTTCTCCATTCTCATCAAACTTCAAAATCTTGAAAGGCCCCGTACTAAAGTTTACCGCATCACTGACATATATTTCTAAGTTCTGACCAAAGGAGGTATTTCCCAGCAAGAGTAATAAACCAGTCAAACAAAAGAGTAATCGTTTTTTCATCGTTTTATATTTTTGAATTCTTATTCAGATAATTTTGTTTTTCTTTTTTTATATACTCCTACAAAACTGTTTTTCCAGGTCTTTCCGCCATCATTTGAGTTCTTCAAGGTCTGTGTAACATTCCCACTTTCCAGATCTTTTACATAGGTCATATTTACCAGTGTATCCTGCCCGGTTTGAGCTTGCATCTGGAGGTAGTTTTCCTTTGAGGATACTTCTTTGAATTTTATAATTCCATTGAACTTATCCACCCAGATTTGAGTATACTTCTGATCCTCAGGATCATAATAATTCATACTTCTACCTAAGAACCCTTTAGAAGTTTTATAATCCTCATGTAATGTGCAACCTCCTTCGCTCTTCGTAATACTGCTCGTACCGGTTTTAGTCCCTTTGACATAAACATCCCATTCTCCTAACCAGAAATCTAGTCGCTTGTATTGGTCATTATACCTACATGGGTATAGTTTTTCTTCTTCTGTCTGTCCATATGCATTGATATTCAGAACAAACAAGAAAAGTAGCAGCGGTAAATATTTGTGAGTCATTCTTTAAGTTTTTGATACGCGGTAAAGTAAAATCAAAAACCTAAGAAAGAATTGTAAAAATCGCTTACCTCAGCCGTTTTTCATCCTTTTGTAAAGCATTCAACGTTATCAAATGAATATGATTTGAGTAAGCGTAAATAAATATATTTGTTTAAACGAGTATTTTTATTTATAATTACATTAATTTGTTAATTATCAATTATTTAAAATCATCGTTTGACCAAATAATGGAAAAATATCACGCGATACTACAAGTAAAAATTTACCAGGTAGCTCAGTTAATGCTAAAAAGAGAACAGCACTTTTTCAAAGACTTTGGAATCACTCAAAAACAGTTTAACATTTTGAGAATTCTGAGAGGCACATATCCGAATAGCATCTCTCTTAAAGAGGTGAGCGCAAGAATGATTGACTCCTCTAGCGATATCACCCGACTTGCTTCCAGGTTGATAAAAAAAGAACTCATCATGGTTAGCACCAACAAAGCTGACAAGCGCTACAAGGATGCCTCCCTAAGCAAATCAGGAATGAACCTCCTAACCCAAATAGATAAAATGGCTTTAGAAAAAATGAAAACAGGGATTCAGCATTTAAGCGAACCAGAGTGCAAAACCATGAACACTCTACTTGACAAAATTACAGGCGATGAACAACTGACGAACAGCATAATTGTCCGATAACTATACCCCTCACTTAACCAATATTCACTAATGGAAAAACAATTTGACCTATTAAAAATCACAAGACAGAACTTTTTAAGCACTCTAGACTTAAGTTCTCCTGAATCTCTGTTTACCATTCCAAAAGGGTTCAATAATAATATCTTTTGGAACATCATGCATGTCTTAGCCTCACAGCAATTATTAGTTTACGGCCTTAGTCAAACGCCTTTTCGACTTGATAAAGATTTCGTATTCCAATTTAAAAGCGGCACGCAGCCAGATGGTGAGCCAGATACCCCCTTGGTTGAATTCGCAAAAACTCAACTCCTTACCACTGTAGATCAACTATCAGAAGATTACCAAAAAAATATTTTTGGAGATTTTAAACCTATTAAAACAAGCTATGGAATGAAAATTCAGAATGTTGAGGACGCCATTTATTTCAATAACCTCCATGAATCAATGCATTTAGGGCAAATTAAAATGCTCCAAAAAATCCTAAACTCTTAACGATTTTATGGTCAAGCTACCTTGCAGCATAATCGCTTTCAAATAGCCCGCTTAAATTGCTTCGGCGTTGCGCCTACTATAGATTTGAAGTCTTTAATAAAATGGGCCTGATCGAAGTACCCTAGTTGGTAAGTAAGTTCTGTCAAAGAAGCCTGATAGTTATCTTTTAAAATATCAAGGGTCGTGTTGATTCGTACAATTTTGCAATATTGACTCGGAGAAATGCCTATCTCTTCTTTAAAGCGTTTGCGAAACTGTGCAGTGCTTAACTTAGATTGATTCGATAGTTCCTTAACTTCAACAAAACCTCTTGAGTTTTGAATGCACTGAATTGATTGATCAATAACAGATTGTTTTTGCTGAATAAACTTATCAAAAAGAAAAGCTTCAATAAACTCCACCTTCTGCACATCTGACCGCTCCCGATGAATCCTTTGAGCCAGGTCAACTGCAGAAGGGCCCCAGATATCAAAAATACTGACCACCTGATTCTGAAAATCATTTAGCTTTACCGGCACAAAATACTTTGCCGTATGAGGCTTGAACTCCACGACAATACAATAATTCTCCCTCCCTTGTGGCTTAATAAAATACGACCTGTTATGAAGCCCGCCAATAAAACTCTTTGGCCTTGCTTGCCACCCCGCGCTATAAGAAGTATTATGCTCAAAACAATCATTGCTCTGAAAAACAATCTCAAAAACCCCCTTCGGAAATAATTGAATATCCTCCCCTTTGGGAAAATAATAAATGCTAAAGCACTCGATATACGGATGCAATATCGAAGGGGTATATTTTTGGACCGTGACTAAATCATTGATCATATCTTTCCACTCCGGGTTTTATCAAAACTTAATTCTAAAATATTATTTATCCTCATCACATTACAAACATTTAGATAAACACCTCATTTACAAAGCTCAATGATCGTTATCTATACTCTGATCAACCTCCAAAAACTTCTTCCCTGAAAACATTCTATATTTTTTGTTTTACCATACTTGCACAACAACAAAATGTTATTTACATTTGAAACAAATTGTTTTAAACATACTTTAGAAAACTACATCAAACATGTTGTCAAGAGCGATCTTGCACTTAGACCTTGATGCATTTTTTGTATCTGTCGAGTGCTTACAAAACACCGCTCTGAGAGGAAAACCCATTATTGTTGGCGGCACCAAGGGGAGAGGTGTTGTCGCATCCTGTAGCTATGAAGCTCGTCGCTTTGGTATACACTCAGCGATGCCCACCAGGATGGCCAAACAGCTTTGCCCGGACGCCATTTTCCTACGTGGAGATATGGAACGTTATTCCCGTTACTCCAAGTTGGTTACCGATATTATCGCAGATGAAGCACCTGCTTTCGAAAAATCATCCATTGATGAATTTTATCTGGATCTAACAGGCATGGACAAATACTTTGGTAGCTTTCAATGGTCCAAAGAACTACGTCAAAAGATAATACGGGAAAGCGGCCTTCCGATTTCATTCGGTTTATCTATCAACAAACTCGTATCGAAAGTAGCCACCGGAGAAGCAAAACCCAATAATGTCATTCAGGTTTCCAAAGGGACCGAAGGAAATTTCTTTGCGCCTCTTTCTATCTCTAAGCTCCCTTCTATCGGAAAAGTAACCTATAAAAAGTTAAGCTTCATGGGCGTTCGAACGATTCGAACCCTTCGTGAAATTCCGGTAAGGCTACTGGAACGCGAATTTGGAAAACCCGGTATTAGCCTTTGGAAAAAAGCTAATGCTATTGATGATTCGCCGGTCGTCCCCTACACGGAGCGAAAGTCCATCTCCTCCGAAAGGACCTTTCAGGTCGACACCATTAACATGGTTGAACTCCGTGGCAAACTAACTGCAATGGCAATGAAACTCGCCTTCGAACTAAGACAGTCTCGAAAGCTAACCTCTTGCGTAACCGTAAAAATCAGGTACACTGATTTTAATACTTTTACCCGACAGGCAAAAATTACATACACCGCTAATGATCAAAAACTAATCGATACTGTACTTGGCCTTTTCAAACAACTCTACCAACGCAGACAGTTGCTCCGCCTGGTAGGCGTTCGTTTCTCAGGACTTGTCCATGGTAACGACCAGATCAGTCTCTTCGATGATACTATTAAAGAGATTAACCTTTTAACACAACTAGATCACATCCGTAAACGGTTTGGCGCAGGCGCCATTAAGCGCGCGTCAACCATTACTAAAGGGGCAAGTTGACAGCACAACAGAAGGGCAACGCACTGGCATAATAACAATACGACAGTACAGTAGCAAAACGAATCACTTCCCCTGCTACATTATTACACTGTTACTTTGCTACCCTGTCACCCTGTTACACTGCTACTTTGCAACACTGTTACACTATCACACACCCCTCCCCAGCCGGAATAATATTCTAAAAAATCGGCGTCTTACCCTGGTAAGTCCAGCCACTTTATTGTCAGATTCAAAACCACGAAGTAGATGTACTTAAATGCGCATAGCTATTATAGTTTGCGATGGGGAACCCTTTCGCCAGAGGAGTTGGCCAGAGCAGCAAAGGATAAAGGAGTCGAAGCTTTAGTCCTCACAGATATTAACAATACCTCCTGTGCTTTTCAGTTTATCAGAGCATGTCAAGATCAGCGAATAAAGCCTGTTCTTGGCATTGAGTTTCGTAGAGACCATCGACTTCTATACATTGGTATTGCTCGTAATAACGAAGGCTGGTATCAACTCTGTAAGTTTCTAACCGACCACTCACTTGAACAAACTTTGCTTCCCGATGAGGCCCCGGCATTAACGGATACATTTTTTGTTTACGAACAAAACACCAGGCCACTTAACACCCTACAAGCCCATGAATATATAGGCATCCGACCAACAGCAGTACATCAACTCTTTGGCGCTGATCTATTAACCCTCCCTAACAAGTTGGTCATCCTCAGCCCAATCACTTTTTTAAATCACGACGGTTACCGCATTCATCAGTTACTGCGCGCTATCGACTTAAACACCTTGGTGACGAAACTTCCACCCGAAACAATCGCCCATGCGGAAGAGCAATTTTACACGCCTTCAGAATTACATACTTTTTATCAACTTTATCCACAGATTATCCACAACACAAAACAACTCTTGGATTCCTGCAGCATCGACCTGCCCAGCAGCTTGAAAAATAATCGCCAAACATTTACCGGAAGTAAAAACGGAGACTTCGCCCTATTACAAAAATTATCATTCGCCGGGCTCCGTCAACGATATGGCGCGGGTCACTCCGCCGCTACCCAACGCGTCGAAAAAGAACTCAAGATGATTAATCAACTCGACTTCTGTTGTTATTTTCTGATCACCTGGGATATCATCCGCTACGCTGCTTCTCAAGGTTATCACCACATCGGTCGGGGCAGCGGCGCTAACTCTATCGTCGCCTATTGCTTACGCATCACCGATGTAGAACCTCTGGAATTAGACCTTTACTTTGAGCGATTCATCAATGAATATCGTAGCTCTCCACCAGACTTCGACATTGACTTTAGTTGGGATGAACGCGACGATGTAACCGACTATATTTTCAAGCGCTACGGTCGTGAGCACACTGCACTACTCGCTACTTACAGCACTTTCAAATATAAAGCAGCCATCCGGGAGGTGGCCAAAGCAATGGGGCTCGCCAAGGCAGATATTGATCAGATCATTCTCGAACCAAATGCAACAGAAAAACATCACCATTGGGCGAAGTACGTATTTCGCTACGCTGCACAAATTCAGGGATTCCCTAATCACTTATCCATTCACGCGGGAGGAGTGATCATCTCTGAAAGGTCACTTCATTATCATACCGCACTTCGCCTGATGCCAAAGGGTTTTCCCGTTACACATTTTGACATGTATGGTGCTGAAGATTTACACTTTCACAAGTATGATGTCCTGAGTCAGCGAGGACTTGGACACATCAAAGATGCCGTTGTCCTCATCAAAAAAAATCAGGGAAAGGCAATTGATGTACACGACCTCGATCGCATCAAGAATGATAAAAACGTAAGAAGTAAATTACGTGGCGGGCATTGCATTGGTTGTTTTTATATTGAGAGTCCCGCAATGCGGGGCTTGCTAAGCAAATTGAAATGTGAAGATTATGTACACCTGGTGGCCGCAAGTTCTATCATTCGGCCGGGCGTTGCCAAAAGTGGAATGATGCGAGAGTACATCAAACGATTTCACGATCCGGCCCAAGTCAAGTACCTGCATCCGGTATTCGAAAAACACCTTGGTGAAACCTTTGGCGTAATGGTCTACCAGGAAGATGTACTGAAGATTTTATACCACTTCGCAGGCATCACCCTGGGAGAGGCGGATGTCATCCGCCGACTGATGAAAGGCTGGAACAACAAGCCCGAAGCCCTGGTCAACCTTGAACAAAAGTATTTTCGAAACTGTGTAGCCCGGGGCTATTCCGAAAATCTCGCCAAAGAAGTATGGCGGCAAATTCGAAGCTTCTCTGGTTATTCTTTTTGTAAGGCACATAGTGCCAGCTTTGCCGCAGAATCTTTTCAAAGCTTATACCTTAAGACTTATTTCCCCATTGAGTTTATGGTAGCCGTCATCAATAATTTTGGTGGATTTTATCGGACCGAATATTATGTCCATGAAGCGCGAATGGCCGGAGCAAACATTCATGCGCCTTGCATTAATCAGAGTCTTCATTTAACGCATCTAAAAGGGAAAGAGGTTTACCTTGGATTCATCCATTTACATCAGCTGCAAAAAAAAGTTATTCAGCAAATTCTTTTGGAACGGCAACTAAGAGGAGCCTTTCAAAGTCTGGCAGACTTCAGCAAGCGAGTGATTATTTCCGGCGAGCAGCTGGACATCCTTATCCGCATCAATGCTTTTCGTTTTACAGGCAAAACCAAATACGAATTGATGTGGGAGAAAAATGCGGTAAGCTCAAATCGGAGCAAGAATCTAAAAACTGATACGCTCTTTCTTGACGCAGACCACAATTATCCTTTACCTATTTTAGAAGAAGGAAGTTTTGACCAGACTTTTGATGAAATCGAATTGCTAGGCTTTCCAATCCGCAGTCCTTTTGACTTGCTTCATCCGGGCACACCTACTGGATTACTCGCTAAAGGTTTGAAAGATAACATCAATCGAATCGTACAAATCGTCGGATACTATGTATGCCGTAAAGACGTAAGAACGGTAAACAAGCGTCATATGTATTTCGGGACATGGCTCGATCGGGAAGGACATTTTTTTGATACCGTACATTTTCCAAATAGTCTTGAAGCTTCGCCTTTTCGGGGGAGAGGTTGCTACAAGATAACAGGCAAAGTGGTCCTGGACTTTGGCTTTCCATCCGTAGAAGTCCGTAAAATGGAACGCCTCCCTTTTATCAAGGATGAACGCTACTAAATTTAGATAACTGCTTCCGCACCGCTAAGTTTATTACCAACCATCTCGCCGACCTGACGACCAGCACGCATCGCAGCATTGATCGATCCATTTAGTAAGAAGTCTCCGGTCTTATAAAGGCCTTTTCGAATTTGCAATTGATCAACAGGTAGTTGATGTAATACAGACTTCTGTTGTGGAAGTGCATATTCAACCAATCGGGTATGCAAATGCTTCCATTCTTGTACCTCGCTCCCGAACCAGGTTTGCAATTCTTTACGGATTTCTTTTTCTAGTTCAGCGTCGCTCAGGTTTGTCCGACCAACTACCGAAATGGATATGAGGTGACGAGTATCAGCGGCGTAGCCTGGAGCAACCTTATTAATCGTACATATGTTATTACTCAAGCGCTTTGACTTCGTATTAAGCGCAATCACTGCTCGATCAATCGGAGCCTGATCACTGACAAAGTGTATATGCGAAGTACTCTGATGTGCTGTCTTTACCGATTGTATTTCTTTTATGATACTTGTGGCCTCCGTTGCTATGATGATATGCGGCGCCTTCAGGCTGGTGCCATCCTCCAAAACGACCTCTTGTCCATCTACCTTTTGCACCCTGGTATTTGTCCGAATGGACTCGCCCGGCAAGCCTGCAGCTAACTGCTTTGGTATTTCTTCCATTCCAAAGTTAGGAACAGCAGTACCTGCTTCTCCAAACATTTTGAAAACGAAGTCAAACATCCTTCTACTAGTAGAGAGTTCTCTCTCTAAAAATATCCCGGAAAAGAATGGCGCAAAAAAGCGCTCAATCATCTTCGGACTAAAACCATAATCATCACTCAAGACTGCCTTTGTAGTCTTTTCACTTCGCTGAAAAACTTCTTCAATGGACAATTTGTTCAATTGCGCTCTTAAGCGTAGAATCCGAAATTTATCCGATAAAGATCCCGCACTCGAGAATACCGTCGGCAGCAAGCTCGACATATCCCGTAAAGGGTCACCAATTCGGTCTCGACTTCCATCAGCATATAAAAGCAGTGCGCCGGGATCAAAATAACGCAAGTCCAGTGCATCATAATCCAACCAGCGTCTGGCTTCCGGGTAAGCCGTCAATAAGACCTGAAAGCCATGATCCAATCGAAAATTGTCAACAATATCCGTTTTTATTCGACCTCCAACCCGGGATGAAGCCTCTAATAAAAGAAAATCGACCCCTTGCTGGTGTAATTGACGCGCAGCGGTTAAGCCCGCAAGACCTCCTCCAATAATGATTACTGATGATTCCATAATTATATTTTAATAAAAGCTACTCGAAATAACTAATCACTATTAAACATTAATAATGCACAACATAAATTGTTCATATATTCTCAAAAACTGTCACAATTACTTACACAATGAAGGTAATCCGTGAAGAACAATGTAGTTTATTTGTAATTGTAAGTCGGTTGCCAAACACAGCCGCCCTAAATTAAGTAAACACACAACTACAAAAATGTCAATTCTACAACCAACTAGAATTGTCTCTATTATTTCCTTTTTACTATTCGTTAGTTCTAATATTTTTGCGCAAAATTTATTCGAACTTAACATAGCCGACAACAAGCCTAAGGATTGGTCAACGTCAAAAATGACGAGTGATTTAGAGCAACTCTATAATACAACAGTAAAAAACACCAATCGTTACGGTATCGATGCCAAAAGTGCTTCAAACAATCCAATCTTATCTATTGAAGAGACTTATATCAGTGTTGAACTGATCGCTACTAAAGCTCCTAAGTCCATCTTAAACCAGCTAAACAGCTTTGATTTTGAGCTGAGCGGAGTATTTAAAAATATTATCTCCGGACGTTTACCAATAGAAGATTTAGAATCTCTAACAAAAATAGACGGTATAAAATATATCCGTCCATCATACCTTCCTATTAACCATGCAGGTAGTGTTGATTCTCAAGGAGACACTTCGATGCACGCTCAAGCAGTTCGTTCAGAATACAATCTGGATGGCAGTGGTTTCAAAATCGGATTACTTTCTGACAGTTATAATACTTTGTCTGGTGCAGCAACTGCAGTTAGCACTGGTGATCTACCCGGAACAAGCAACCCAGATGGCTATACTACTCCCGTTACAGTAACAAAAGAATATTTTACTTCAGGAGCAGATGAAGCTCGGGGAATGGCTGAGATCATTCATGACGTTGCTCCGGGAGCACAAATTTACGCTCGAACAGCATTCGAAGGAATAGCAGATTTTGCGCAGGGCATTGTAGAACTTGCAGATAGCGGATGTCATGTCATCGTAGATGATGTCAGTTACTTTTCGGAACCTTTCTTCCAGGATGGTCATATTGCACAGGCAATAGATTCAGTAGTCAATAACGGAGTAGTATACTTCACCTCAGCTGGAAACATGGGTCGAAAATCCTACGAGGCAAATGGTATTACAGATTCAGGTTCAGATTTTTTCGGAGGGGACATGCATGATTTTGACCCAAGTAGCGGAGTAGACTTCACTCAACAAATCACGATACCCGCAGGCGTTACGCTAACGATTACCTTACAATGGGATGATCCTTTCGGATCTCTTCCGGGGGCTGTTGCGCAAGCAGACACCGACTTGAATTTATTCTTAATCAATAGTGCATTCACTACCTTTCTTGCAACATCAACGACAAACAATCTGACTACAGGAGATCCCTACGAAGTCATTAGCTACCAAAATACTACGGGGAGTGACTTAACGACTAATTTGGTTATCACGCATAATAGTGGTCCAAATCCGGGATTCCTTAAATATGTTTGTTGGACCAATGATGTTACAATAGACGAATATGATACAGCCAGTGGTACTATCGTTGGCCATGCTAACTCCGAAGGTGCGATTACTTGTGGAGCAGCAGCATTTTATAATACACTGGCATATGGGGCAACGAAAAACGAATTGAACAACTTTTCCTCAGCAGGTGGGACTCCAATACTTTTCGACAAAGTAGGGAATCCAATCAGTACACTATATCGTAACAAACCTGACCTTATTGGCCCTGATGGCTCCAACACTACATTTTTTGGAGTTGACATCACAAACGATAATGATAGTTATCCTAATTTCTTCGGTACTTCAGCAGCGGCACCACATTTAGCAGCAGGAACACTTTTACTTAAAGAAATGGGAGCAACTGATCGTACACAAATCATGAATGCTTATACCAGCACTTCAGAGGATATGGATGATCCGGCAACAGTAGGGGAAGACGTAGGATTCGATTATGGTACAGGATACGGAATGGCGCAAGTAGATGAAGCCATTACTTACTTTGCTTCGCTTCCTGTGGATTTAATAGATTTCTCAGTAATCTCTACCGGAGCAAATGCAGGCAGATTACACTGGAGTACGGCTTCAGAGCAAAACAATAAATCATTTATTATTGAGCATCAATTCGGTGATCGCTCTTATCGTACTATCGCAACGCTTGACGGAAAAGGAGATAGTCAAGTGGTTAATTACTATCATCAGGATGTAAAAAATCTGGCTCCTGGAACGCATTACTTTCGTTTAAAACAACAAGATCTGGATGGCCGCATTACTGACCATGGAATAGTTAGCCTGGAAGTAAAAGTTACTACACAAAAAATGTGGACCTATCAAGACGGTAGCGTACAAACCCTAGTTCTGGAAGCTACTCAACAGCAAAACCTAACGATCACTGTATTCGATAACACGGGCAAATTAATGAAAGAAATCAAAGTGAATACTTCAGGAGGAGAAAGATTAAAAGTTGCCTTAAGTGAATCTCATTGGGTAAGCGGAACCTATTATTTTCAGATTAATAGCTCCTGGGGAAATGACTTGCCAAAGGGAGAAAAATTTATCCATAGAAATATGCTATAAAGTCAAACCTTGAAGGCCTTATCTTTTCGACCATTAAAAGAACGTGGCACTTTTAATTGTTGATTGATCATAAACTGGACAATGCTCGCTTTAATTTCAATAATATTTGGCACGTGATCATACTGTTCAATCACTACTTTATCATTGATCAACAAGGCAGGAATAGCTCCAACTTTATACTCTAATATCTTATCCACATCATTCACCTCCTGTAGGACTACAGAAAAGTGTAAGGCATCTAATGCCCCTAAAGTATGGCGCTTCCAATGTTCGTATCGCTGCGCGCCTTTTATCCCTATTAGTTTTAAGCTTTTCATAATTACAAAGTGATCTAAATTAATCGGCTATTCATATCGTCTGGCAATAACCCATTCAGAGAATACTTCAAAGTTAAACTCAACAAGAATTAATAGGAATGATTTACAGCAATACCGTCTATGACTTTTATCATTTTACTATCTTACAAGCAACAAAATCAATTTTAGCCTTTGGACAATCCTCAATCCATACGACCAAACTCTGAAGATACTAAGCGCCTACAGGCGATCTTTCAACATTCCCAGGATGGCATTATTACAATTAATCACTTAGGAATTATTGAGAGTATCAACCCAGCCGCAGCAAAATTATTCGGATACCAACCTTCTGAGGTCATCGATCAGAACATCAATGTCTTAATGCCCGAACCCTACCATTCCAGCCATGATGGTTATATCAAAAATTACCGGCAAACCGGCAAACGAAAAATAATCGGATTAGGCAGAGCAGTCAAAGGAAAACGTAAGGATGGGTCTACTTTTCCTTTTTTCCTCAGTGTAAGCGAAGTAAAACTAGAAGACCGAATTATCTTCACAGGCTTCGTTCACGACATCTCTGAAATCAAGGAAAAAGAACGGCAATTAGAAGAAAGTAAAAATCGCCTGGCAGCCATTTTTGATACTGCTGTTGACGGTATTATCATCATTAATCGAAAGGGGGAAATATTAAATATTAACCCGGCCGTCAGTAAATTATTTGGATATTCTCGTGAAGAAGTCCTTGGTCATAATATAAAAATGTTAATGCCTGAGCCTCACCATTCTCAGCATGATCAATACCTCAAGGATTATCAGGCGACCGCTCAGGCTAAAATCATTGGTATCGGACGGGAGGTCAAAGGGAAACGAAAAGATGGGTCTACTTTTCCTTTTAACCTGGGCGTCAGCGAAGTAAAAACTGGCGAGTCTACTGTTTATACCGGTATAATTCACGACCTAACAGCATACAAAAAAAAGGAACAGGAAATTTTAAATCTCAATCAAACACTTGAAGAAAAAGTCCTCGCCAGAACAAATGAATTATCGGAGACCGTCAACAAATTACTGAGTGCTAACAACCAACTGGAACATGAAATTGCGGAACGCCAAAAGATTGAAGCAACACTTCGTGCCACAGAAATAGAAATCCTTAATGCACTAAGCAAAGAAAAAGAATTAGGAGAACTAAAGTCTCGTTTTGTATCTATGGCCTCTCATGAATTTAGAACACCGCTAAGTACAATTTTATCTTCAGTCTCCCTCATCGGAAGACATAAGGAAGCAGGAAACTTTGACAAACTAGACAAACATATTGATCGCATAAAATCATCTGTAAGTAATCTTACTAACATTCTAAACGATTTCCTTTCCCTAAGCAAACTAGAAGAAGGAAAAATCGAAAACCAACCCGAATATTTTGAGATAAACGACTTTTGCAAATCCGCCACCGACGAACTGGAAGGGCTCTTAAAGCCTGGACAATCCATCGAAATAGTTAGCTCTGAAGAACATCTACAAGTATTTTTAGATCCTCGTCTACTCAAAAATATTTTATTCAACTTGCTTTCCAATGGACTTAAATACTCTCCTCAGGATACCATTATACAGTTGAATATTACAACGTTAGAACATAAGCTCCGGCTTCAAGTTGTTGACCAGGGAATAGGTATTCCCAAGGCTGACCAGGAACATTTATTTAGCCGCTTCTTTCGAGCGACTAATGCATCTACTATCCAAGGTACAGGACTTGGACTGAATATCGTCAAGAAGTATATTGATCTCATGAACGGAAACATTACCTTTGAAAGTAAAGAAAATCAGGGAACAAGCTTTACCGTTTTACTTCCAATAAAAAATTCATAGTCCATGAAAAAAATATTAGTCATCGAAGATAATACTGAAGTAAGAGAAAATATTCAGGAGATTCTCGAGCTCTCAGGCTATGAAGTGATTACCGCAGAAAATGGAAAAATCGGTGTTGAAAAAGCAACCAAATCAATCCCCGATCTCATCCTTTGTGATGTCATGATGCCCGAGCTTGACGGCTTTGGTGTTCTCCATATTCTGGCAAAGAAGCCATCTACAACGGATATCCCTTTTATTTTCCTGACTGCTAAAGCCGAAAAGACAGACTTCAGAAAAGGGATGAACCTGGGAGCAGACGATTACATCACCAAGCCATTTGATGACGTAGAGTTAATGGATGCGATCGAAATGAGGCTAAAGAAAAGTGAACGCATTAAAAATGCTTTTGATGGTACCAAAGCAGGACTACAAGCATTCATCAGCGAAGCAAGAGGGCAGGCAGAAATGGAAAAACTCTCTGAAAACAGAGCAACAAAAAACCTTCGCAAAAAGGACTACATTTATAGAGAAGGGGATCGCCCTAGGCAATTATTTTTCATTGCTTCTGGTACGGTTAAAACCTTTCGCTCTAATGAAATGGGGAAAGAATATATAACTAAGATTTACGCCACTGGTGAATTTTTAGGCTATAACGCTCTCTTACAAGAAACGACCTACCAGGAGTCCGCAATGGTTATTGAAGATGCGGAGATAAGCATTATCCCTAAGGATGACTTCATGACACTGCTGCATAACAATCGTGATTTTTCCGCACGCTTTATTAAAATGCTCGCCAATAATGTAGACGAAAACGAAGAGCGTTTACTAAGTCTCGCTTATAACTCTATTCGAAAAAGAGTAGCAGAAGCTTTAGTAGTTTTACATGCTAAGCATAAAGACAGTGAGCGCGACGAGATATCTATACTACGAGATGACCTGGCATCTATCGTCGGTACTGCTAAGGAATCAGTCATCCGTACGCTGACCGATTTCAAAAAAGAAAATCTTATTGAAATACAAGGCGGGAGTATCAAAATCATCGACCTTCAAAAGTTGGACGATATGCCTAATTAAGCATAAGTAATATACTAGCCTTACTTTTGTAAGTGCTCACCGAACCGAATCAGGTTTCCATCTAAATCAAGGATCGAGAACTCTCGTAGCCCCCAGGGTTTGTCTCCCAATTTTCCATTTGGATGGATTACCCCTGCCTTACTAAATTCTTCGTAAAGCGCATCAACACCTTCTACATAAACATAACAACTAGTGTTTTCCGGAAAAATTTTATCATTACATCGCCAAAAATGAATCCCAATTCCATCTCGGTGCACGATCCCATACCCTTCATCACACCACGAGCGCTTAAAGCCTAATTTGTTTTCGTAAAATGCAACAAGGCGAGGTATATCAAGTGCTGCAAGTACCGGGTCGCTTTTTATCATTTTTTGCATGGACTTAGTTTATTGATTATAAAATATTTTATCTGGTAATCGGATAATTTAAAATTAACAACTTAAAGTAATAAAATCAGTAGTATTTTTAAGCATGAGAAAATTTTACGGGAATACCTGGTGGGGAAAGCAATGGCTAAATGCCCTTGCTAACATCGATTATTCTAATCGACTGCCGCGTGGTCGCACCTATGCCAATAAAGGCCTGGCCCGTAATATTCAGATAAATGAGAATCATATTACCGCCGAAGTTCAGGGTAGTCGGCCAAGGCCTTATGATGTAAAATTTTCTATCCCAAAGTTCAAGTCTTCGCAGAAGCAGCAAATCATTGAATTTATCATCTCAAATCCAATTTATCTTTCCAAGCTATTAAACAGAACGCTTCCTCAAGAATTAAAAACAATCTGCGATCAAAAAAACATCAAACTATTCCCCGACACCTGGAAAGATATTAAAGGCAATTGTTCATGCCCCGACTGGGCCGTCCCGTGCAAACACATGGCAGCGGTGCTCTACCTGGTGGCAAACGAAATCGACAAAAACCCCTTTTTAATTTTTCACCTTCACAATTTCGACCTCTTCGAAGAACTTGCAAAATCAGGGTACACCAAAGAAGATCAGGAGGAAGTAAATATCGTATCCCTTAATCAGTTACAACAAGCCTTCGCGGCAGATAAAGAGATCAATCTTTGGGAGGAGGAAATTTACCAACAATTAGATTTTACAAGGATTCCTGATTGTCGAGAAAATTTACTGGCCATTCTCTCTGATACGCCCGTCTTTTATCCAGAAGGAGATTTTAAAAAAATCCTCCGTTTAGCTTATGCTTCCATTGCAAAAGCAAAGTCAAAGACCAACGAAGCCCCCTTAGATGAAAAGCAGCTAAACGAAGTGGATCGCATTGATGAATTAGAACTTCTTCTTGACGAACACCTCGATTTTTTGGATGCAACTTTCCGGGATCTCAAAGGGGACACAATACTAAGTTTTCAGGATACCTCTTCATTGATGGCATTTCTGTCAAGCGTTCCCACTGCTGACTTCCCTAAATACAGTGATGCTCTTAAAAGCGTAATTTTCGCTTATCGTTTTGCCATTAAGCTTGCTCAACAATCCGCAATTATCCCGCAGTTACTTCGTACCAAAAATGATCATTTTTGTATTCGCTGGGTTCCAGCCTTGTTAAACACTGACGTCCGCAGCATTTTCGATGGTGTAAAGGCAACTATTCGAACCGATCTGATTTTCTATAAATCCGGTAAGAACATCAAAGAGCCTATTCCTCAAGATGCATTAACTGCCCTCCTGGCTTTCTTCCTAAATGCGATTGTCAAAGGGCATCACAATCTGGATTACCGATATGCAGAACGAGAGATTGGTCATTTATTTTTTAATGGAGCTACGCTCAGTTTTCAGGAATACCAAACTAAGGAATATCCCGTCGCGATACAGCTTTGGCTCAATCGATTTTTTATTAGTGAAAAGAATTTCGTTCCCCTGATTCTGGTTGACGAAGATGAAGAACAAGGCTTTTGGGTAAATGTTGCAGTACAACAAAAAGGTAAAAAACTAAGCTCGCCAATTCATTTAAACACAATCCTTTCCGAAAACACTTACGCTAACTTACGCATTCAATTACTGAGGGACCTAGCAATACTTTCGGATTATTTCCCGGCAATTAATGAGCTCGTCGAAAGAGGCGGTGAAGAAGACCTTTACTTTGATTCAAAAGAATTTACCGGCGTATTATTTCGAATATTACCGACCATTCGATTGTTTGGCATCAAAGTATTATTGCCAAAGTCCTTACGGAAGTTGCTCCGCCCTCGCATGTCAATGACCATCGAAAAACGATCAGAGACTTCGACGGATAAGGAGTCATCAGCGAATACAAAAACATTGCTTGGGCTATCACAAATGCTAGGCTTCAATTGGAAAATTGCCATCGGTAATCAAGTTATTTCTGAAGGTGAATTTCTGAAAATGGTTCAAAATTATGCGGGCATTGTAAAGCTTAATGATCAGTACGTCCTCTTCGATGAACAGGAAATTAAAGTCTTGATCGAACAACTTGAAAATCCACCAAAATTCAACTACAATAAATTATTGAAAGTTGCCTTAACAGAGGAATACGATGGCGCACCGATTGAACTATCACCCGATGCAAAAAAAATGATCCAGGATCTCATCCGACCAAAAGCAGTGGCCCCACCAAAAAATCTAAAAGCAACTTTAAGGCCTTATCAGGCTACAGGCTATCAATGGCTTTATAAAAATTCAAGAATCGGCGTAGGCAGTTTGATTGCAGATGACATGGGACTTGGTAAAACCTTGCAAGTCATCAGCACACTACTGAAACTCAAAGAAGATGGAAGTCTGGACGAACAAAAAGCACTCATCATCGTCCCGACCACGCTCCTGACGAACTGGCAAAAGGAGATTAATAAGTTTGCGCCGATCCTCCGAACGCTGATCTATCACGGCCCTAAACGGGCCTTAAAAACGCTGGACAACACGGATGTACTCCTGACTACTTACGGCGTCGCGCGTACCGATAGCGCCAAACTTCGAAAGCTCCCCTGGCTATTAGTCGGCATTGATGAAGCTCAAAATATCAAAAACCCCGGCACCGCTCAGACGAAAGCCATCAAAAAAATTGAAGCGCCGATTCGAATTGCCATGAGTGGGACTCCCGTCGAAAATCGACTCATCGAATACTGGAGTATCCTTGACTTTACAAATAGCGGTTACCTTAGTAGTCTTGCGAAATTCAAAGAAGAATATGCTAAGCCTATCGAAGAAGATCGCGATCAAAAACAATTAGAGCATTTTAGAAAAATAACTGCGCCGTTTATTCTTCGACGATTAAAATCTGATAAATCTATCATCAAAGATTTGCCGGACAAGATTGAGAAAGATCAATTTTGCGAACTCACGCCCGAGCAGTCTGCTATCTATCAAAATGTAATTGATACAACGATGGAAGCCGTCGATCATGCGGATGGTATTGCTCGAAAGGGCTTGGTCCTAAAGCTACTGACTTCACTCAAACAGATTTGTAACCATCCCGCACAATACCTAAAACAAAATCAGGCGGCGCCTGAACGTTCGGGTAAGGCACAATTACTTTTTGATTTACTCCGACCAATTCTTACCCAGGGAGAAAAGACACTCATCTTTACCCAGTATCAGGAGATGGGAAAACTCCTGGCTAAAATGCTAAAGGAGGAATTCGCTTTGGATGTTCCGTTTTTACATGGAGGTGTTTCTCGTAAAAAGCGAGATGAAATGGTTGACAATTTTCAGCAAAATCGAGCGACCCGAATAATGATTCTTTCTCTAAAGGCAGGAGGTACGGGCTTAAACCTGGTCTCAGCTAACCATGTCATTCATTATGACTTATGGTGGAATCCTGCGGTAGAAGCTCAGGCAACGGATCGTGCTTATCGAATTGGTCAGATGAAAAATGTGTTAGTGCATCGCTTCATTACCCAAGGTACTTTCGAGGAAAAAATCAATGAGATGCTCCAGCAGAAAAAGGAGTTAGCGAATCTGACGGTAACCACTGGTGAAAAATGGATTGGGGAGTTGTCGGGTGCGGAGCTTCGGGAGGT
>JAHDHW010000020.1:21505-36216 GCA_020631105.1 Saprospiraceae bacterium
GCTATCTTGAAGATAGCTTCTTTCTAAAAGGGTACTAGAATTAGGACAGGGATTTTTTTCACTTCCGCTCAAATACTTTAAACACATAATCATGCTCATTCTTCTCGTCTGCTTTATGCGCTTCCTCACTTTTTAATTGCCAGTGCTCTAAATCTACTTCAGGGAAATAAATATCCCCTTCGACTTCCAGGTCAACCTCTGTCAGATAAATGCGATCCCAATAATCCTGAGTCATATCATAAATCTGCCCTCCACCAATGATGAATGCTTCTTCTTCTCCGTTGTTGCGGGCTATCGTCAAAGCCTCTTCGACCGAGTTGGTCACTAGACAATTAGATGCAACATAAAATGGATTCCGGGTAATAACAATATTGGTTCGTTTTGGCAGGGGACGACCTATCGACTCAAAACATTTTCTGCCCATAATAATATGATGATTCAAAGTAGCCTTTTTGAAGTATTTTAAATCCGCAGGGAGGTACCAGGGAATATCATTATCCTTTCCAATAATATTATTTTTCGCAACTGCGACTATAGTAGATATAATCATTCTGTAGTTTGTTTAGCCGGAGCAACCTTTTTCTCCTGTGCTGTTTCTTTCAAATGCCCCAAGCCTAAATCATTGAGCGTAAGCAGACGTTCGAAGCTATCGTATTTACCAAGATGCTTTCGCATTTTCCGTGCAAAATTAAGCATTGCCTTCCATTTATTAGCAGGCATATTCAAAACATTTTCTGCTTCAAAGGCAGAAATCGGGACAACCCTATACGTAGCTTTACCCTTTTTATCTTTTTCAATGTAGCGCCAGACCGGGATGTAGTGATGTGGTCCGGGTGTAACCTCACCTGAGCTTAAGTTTTTAAACAAAGTCATCTCGAACATTAAACCTCCGTCTGTATTAGGCTTGGTTTGGTTAGAGATAAAATTACCCAGTGAATATACTGCCAGTCGATAATCAATCAGGCTATCACCATTCATTACAGAATGATCCTTAATCGGTTGGATGACATGAGGATGACTCCCAATAATATAATCCGCTCCCCATTCGAATAATTGATTCGCTAGTCTTTGTTGTTTTTTACTTTCATTCAATTGGTATTCTAAGCCCCAATGCATCAATACGATAATGGCATCTGGCTTAAGTGCCCGAGCGACTTCCATATCTGTTTTCATCTGAGTGGTATCAATCAGATTAACCACCGTTGGTGCTTTAGTAGGAAGACCATTGGTATCATAGGTATAATTTAAAAAAGCGAGCTTGAAACCATTTTTGTAAAGGACTAATGGATAGTACCATTCGCGTTCTTCCTCGTTTTTAAAAGTCCCTGTCTGATAAAAGCCATAATCCTTAAGTACATCTATCGTATGCACGACGCCTAGCTTACCTGCATCATTAGAATGGTTATTGGATGTGACCATCATATCAAATCCGGAAAAGCGTAAAGCTTTTGCTAGATCATCAGGACTACGGAATTGGGGGTATCCCTGATAAGGTGCTTTACCCGGCAAGGTAACTTCCAGATTACCGATCGCCAGATCAGCTGACTCAATAATGGTTTGTACAAAATCAAAGCATGGCTCGTAATCATAACTGACGTTCTTGACTACTTCTGCGGATCTTATCTGTGGACCGTGCCCCATGATATCCCCTACGAAAAGTAATTGAAGTGAACTCAGGCTATCCTGAGCCAGGGATTGGTTGAGACTAAGGAAAGAGACCGCTAGTAAAATGAAAAGATTTCGGATATACATTAAGGATAAGAATTGGTTTATACCAACAAGATAGAAGGTTTATGGCGGACTTCGAAAACCTAAGGCTTGGTTCCATTTATAAGATCTGCATTTACCATTCGATCTTCAATCCACTTCTTAGAAGGGTCAATTATCTTATTGATATAACGCTCCATCATTAAGCCAGCAATCGGAGCACCGTATCTTGAGCCCCAAACTCCGTTTTCTACATATACCGCAATGGCAATTTTTGGATTGTCCTTAGGGGCAAAAGCAAAAAAGACAGAATGATCTTCTCCGTGTGGATTCTGCGAAGTCCCCGTCTTTCCACAAACCTCAAGTCCCGGTATTTGCGCTAACGTTCCTGTACCTTTTTCAACAACCTGATGCATGCCCTCCACTACTGGCCCGAAATGGACATAGTCAACAGGTACTTCTTTTTTGGTACGATACATCTCCGGAACACTTACTTCCTGATTAGAAAACTCTTTTACAAGATGCGGCGGGAAGTAATATCCACGGTTAGCCATGATCGCTGCAAGGTTAGCCATCTGTAGGGTAGTCATTTCTATTTCTCCTTGCCCTATACCTATTGACATAACGGTAGGGGACTTCCAGCTTCCTTCATTTTTCGGATAAAGCTTATCATAGTAAGCAGCATTAGGTACATTCCCTTTTACTTCATTCGGAATATCAATATTAAGCTTTTGCCCTAGACCAAATTTTTCTAAATAATCCTCAAACATATCTAAGCCAGCACCAGGATTACTGAATCCTTCGCTATCGATGATATCCCGAATAACTGTAAAGAAATACGCATTACAAGAATGCTCTAAAGCCTTAGGAACATCATAGGCAAAAGAATGCGCATGACAACCAAAGCGCCGACCATTATAATAGTATCCTGCATTACAGGAAATTCCTCGATTCGGACTAAGTAAGCCTTCTTGCATGGCGACTAAAGCAACGACCGTTTTAAAGATAGATCCAGGAGGGTATTTAGCCATCACAGATCGATCAAAGAAGGGCTTAAGGGTATCCGCGTTTAGTTCATTAAAAACTCTGCCGCGTTCTCGGTTAATGGCTAGTAAATTCGGATCATAAGAAGGGGTACTAACCATTGCCAAAATTTCTCCTGTGGAAGGCTCGATTGCAACAATACTCCCTATTTTATTTCGCATGAGCTGTTCGCCATACTCCTGAAGGCTAAGATCCAGTGTCGTACGTATATCCGTTCCGGATTGTGCAGGTTTATCTTTTGCACCATTTTGAAACGGTCCAACTTCTCGACCAAGATTATCTTTGAGCACATTACGCTCTCCTTTTTCACCACGTAGTTCGGCTTCATAAGCTAGCTCTATACCGCCAACTCCGATATAGTCGAATTTTTTATAAACGCCTTCTGAGTTTTCAATTTGCTTGGGACTAACTTCGTTTAGGTAACCTAAAACATGAGGTGCACTCTGATGTGGATAACTTCGTACGTTTCTCAACTGAGTAGAAAAACCCGGGTAATCATGTAAGTGTTCTTGGAGACGTGCATAAGTCTCAACTGAGATCTTTGACATAAAAGTAAAAGGCACTCTCTTAGAGTATCGAACATCTCTAAAATCCTTATTGATTCGCTCTTCAAACTCCTCAATACTTATATCCAATAACTGACACAACTTCATCGTGTCCATGCTTTTATCCAGTTGATTATACGTTACTCGCAAATCATACATTGGGATATTATTAATCAGAACTTTACCATTCCGATCATAGATCAAGCCTCTTGAAGGATAAAGGGTATAACTATCGACTGTAGTTGCTTCAGCTCTTTCACTATATGATTTATCAAACAATTGTATCTGCGCTACTTTGTACAGAAGTACTAGCGCTGCCAGGATGAAGACTCCCTTAATATGATTAGACCGCTCGCGATAAATATCTTTCATGATATGAAAAAACTATCTACAAAGTTAGCGAATAAGACTCACTCCTTAGGATTAAAAATAACCTGATATACTATAATAATCAATAACGAAATGATAAAAGTAGAGATTGTCCTTAAGGCTATATCAGAAATATAATAAAACGTAAATGCATCTACCGAAAAATAAAAGAACAAATGTAAAAAGAGCATCGTAGCAGCATAGGCGATAAACCAATTAAAACCATAACGATTAGCTACCGGACTGTAGTTAAGATTATACCCTCCTTTAGGAGCAAATAACCGTAAAACATAAGGTCTTATATATCCAGAGAATACGCTTGCACTAGCATGTATACCATAAGAGTCATAAAAAATATCTATGCACATCCCCAATAAGAACCCAAGTAAGACAAGAATGGAATGTGGTGTGCGAAGTGGCAAAAGAATAATAAAGAGCGGGTAGATAATAATGCTAATGTAATTAAAATTTGCGCCTCCAATATCAATCCCTTTCAGGACTAATACCTGAATTAAAACAAAAATGATAAACCTCAACCCATTCGTCGCAACAATATTACTCATTGGACACCTCCTTTTCTAAGTCCTCTAACTCTCTCCACTTCAAATTTTCAACTACATAAACATATTTTATTTTTCCCAGATCGCTCCTAAGATCAACTTTAATCTCATAGAAATTGGTGCCAGGTTGCGTCCAGAAAGTATCAATTATCCCAACCATTATTCCTTCTGGAAAAATGGTAGAGTAACCACTAGTTTGTATAGTATCTCCAATAATCAGATTAGCATGCTTAGGAATATCAATTAGATTAGCGACCGTTGGGTCACCACCTCGCCATATTAACCCTCCGAAATATCCATTCCGTTTAATGGATGCACTTATCTTTGACTGACTGTGTAGAATTGGTAATATTCGGGAATAATTCTTCGAACAACTTTTGACGATTCCGACCACACTATTCGATCCTGCACTTACAATCCCCATACTCGGACGAATACCGTGGTTAGTACCACGGTTTATGGTCATGCTATTATTATTAAGTTTAACGGAATTGCTGACGACTTTAGCAGCAGTAAATGTGTAAAGTTGCTCTGTATCGAGGTCCAGCAAAGAATCTTTGAATACTGTTTTTATAAATTGTGCGTTATCGCGCTCCTGTAGTAAAGCTGCATTTTCGCGGGCTAAGCTGTCCGCAACTTCTGACATATAGAAATGTTCTTTTGCTTTTGTCGCTCGATTATTGATCGCACTACTAATCACCGAAAAAGAGTTCGTATAAATTGCTCCTTGCTCTGTATTTGTCTCAACAACAAGATAAAGGCAAAGTAGCTCCATCAATACGAATGTTACAGTCCCCCCATGTTTTACAAATAAGAAAATAAGGTTGCGCATAATGCTAGGAGTCTAAGAACCCAACAAAGGTTCTAAATAAAGAATCACTATCTTTTAAAATAGTGTTAGACACTCTTGCGATCAATCAAAAACGAAAATTTATCCGTGTTTTTTAGGGCATGCCCCGTTCCTCTCACGACCGCTCGTAATGGGTCTTCGGCAATATGGACAGGAAGTTTCGTTTTTTGAGCAATTCTTTTGTCTAATCCGCGGAGTAACGCTCCTCCGCCAGTCAAATACAATCCTTTTTGATAAATATCCGAAGCTAACTCCGGAGGTGTAGTCTCTAGTGCTTTGAGCACCGCGTCCTCAACTTTTGAAATAGATTTATC
This sequence comes from Saprospiraceae bacterium, assembly GCA_020631105.1. GTDB lineage: Bacteria > Bacteroidota > Bacteroidia > Chitinophagales > Saprospiraceae > JAHDHW01. The sequence continues at coordinate 26,895 of JAHDHW010000020.1, forward strand.
GAGCGCATGTGCGATCTCCTGATAAGAGATAGTAATTTGTTTAGGTATTCCAGTCATCAAATCCCGTCCATTCACAGCATAATCTTCTGGTGGGTTATCTAACTCATGCAATGCAGATCCAACATGAATTTTGATTTGTTCGGATGTACGCTCACCAATCAGGATATTATGCTGACGCTTCATGTAATTCATGATATCATTGGTAAACTCATCCCCGGCAGTCCGGATGGATTGATCACATACTATTCCTGATAATGCTATGACCGCAATTTCCGTCGTTCCTCCTCCTATATCAATAATCATATTACCCACAGGCTCTTCCACATCGAGGCCAATTCCTAAAGCCGCAGCCATTGGCTCATGAATAAGGTAAGTTTCTTTAGAATCGACATTATCCGCAGAATCAAAAACTGCACGTTTCTCTACTTCAGTGATACCAGAAGGAATACAGATAACCATTTTCATATGCGTAAAAAACTTACGTCTGGTCCCTGTCATATTAATAAACCCTTCGATCATACTTTCGGCAGCAGTAAAATCCGCAATCACTCCATCTTTTAATGGTCGAATAGTCTTTATGTTTTCATGAGTTTTCTCATGCATTTGCATAGCTTTCTTCCCTACTGCTATCGTTTGATTTGTCCTACGGTCAATCGCTACGATTGATGGTTCATCTACCACAACCTTTCCATCTTGGATAATCAAAGTATTTGCAGTACCAAGATCAATTGCTAGTTCTTGCGAAAAAAAATTGAAGAGTTTCATTTACGTGTTTATAGTCCTGATTCCTCCTGCTTGACAGAGGGTTTTCTCTTGTTAAAAAATTAGATTGAAAATCGAGGATTTAGGATTGGTTCAATCTCTAAGAATGTTTGTTTTTAATTCAGCACAGTTCTTTTTTACCTCAGCAGTACAAAAGAAAAGAAATTTTACGTAAAAAAGGAGAAAACAACGCAGAATTATCTAATACGAACCTTATAACCTTGTATATCCTTTCTTTGTTTAAGTTTTACTTTATACTTGGGGGTTCCTTCTGGATCCATTGACACTTGTACAAAGCATGCTGTTTTTCGCCTAACCAACCACAATTTCCCACATGTTTTCCGGCTTTAAATACCTTTTTGCAAGCCCTTGTATTTCTTCCGGAGTAATCGTCCTAAAAGTACGTACCAGATCTTCAAAAGTTTCTTCTTCCAGGCCTTCTAGTACAATTGTTTTGACCACCTCTCCGATATTGAATGGCCCATCCAACATCGTCAACAAATTTCCTAGTAAATAATTGCGAACCATTTCTAGCTCTTTCCGCTCTACCAGGGTCGTTTGAAGCTTATGCATTTCTTTATAAATTTCCTCTTTTGTAGCTGCTAAAAATGCATTACCGACTTCTGTTCCAACATAAAAACAACCATCTTGATGCATCGTATCCATACTAGAAGAAATATTATACGTATAGCCTTTCTTTTCTCTGATATTCATCATAAGACGCGATCCAAAGTAACCTCCAAGAATGGTATTTACTACATACATTCCACTATAGTCCGGATGTTTCCGACTGAACAAACGGCATCCGATTCTAATCGCTGTTTGAACAGCTCCCGGGTGAGGAATCCGTATTTTTTGAGGTGGTGGCAAATCCATTGGCAAATTAATCTCCTCAGCAATACCACTTTGCATCTTTTGCCCTAAATATTTATTGATTTTATCTATAACCTCCGGTGAAGATTTTCCGCTTACGAATATTATACAGTTCTCTTTTGTATAATTCCGTCTATAGTGATCTAATAGTACCTCTCTATTAAGCTCCGCATAAGTCTCTGGATAACTATTATACCCATATGGGTGTTCTGCTCCAAAAATACATTCTGTAATAACCCGATAAGCAACCACATCGTTTTTTTGAAGATCAACTTGCAGACGTTGTCGGCTATGGTCGATATAAGTATTCAACTCATCAGCGGGAAAAGAGGGACTAAGTAAAACTTCTGATAATACTGGCAGAAGCTTATCCAGATGACGATTAAGCGAATACAATACAATATTTGAGGTGTCAAGGTTATAAGGCGTGCTGAGTGTCCCGCCATAAAAATCGACTAACTCTGATATAGCAGCCGAATCTTTTTTGTCTGTACCTTCCTTAATCAGACTAGCAGTTGCCCTTGCCGCCAACTTTTGCCGCTCGAATGGCCTTCCGGCATGAAAAGCAACCTCGATCTTGATCACATCCTGAGTACCTTTGTTAATCTCATACAACGGGATCCCATTATCCAGCGTATATCGCTGAGGACTCGGCAGATGAACTTGACTTATTGTCCTTATTGATGGTGCTTTACTTCGATCCGGCATATCGAGAATGGATGGTTAAACAAGCGCGCAAAGGTATGAATATTCTCTTAATATATCACTTGACAATTGAAAGCTCAAAAAGTTATCCACATTCTGTTAATATTTTATAGTATAAAAATGAAGCAGAAGCCGTATTTTTGGCCTCTCTATCAATGAAAGAAAAAAACCGTAACGAATGAAATTCAGCGTATCATCTTCCGACCTGCTCAAACAATTACAAATCGCAGGTGGAGCGATTGGATCAAACCCAGTACTGCCAATACTTGAGGACTTCTTGTTTTCTGTAGAGGACAATAAGCTCACTATCTCAGCAACTGACCTTGAGACTTCCATCATTACTCAGATTGAAGTAATGTCTGATGGCAATGGTACCGTTGCGGTTCCTGCCAAAATATTATTGGACACACTCAAAGAATTACCACAGCAGCCTATTACATTCAATGTCAATGCGGAAAACTATGGCATTGAAATTACCTCTGCCTATGGTAAATATAAATTAGCCGGCGAAAACGGACAGGATTTTCCTAAAATTCCGGAGGCTGACACTGTAGACACTATTAAGTTACAAGCCCCTGCACTATCTCAGGCTATTAGCAAAACACTATTTGCTACCAGTAATGATGAATTACGCCCGGCAATGACTGGCGTTTATTTTCAAGTTGATTTCAACAAACTTACTTTTGTCGCTACTGATGCACACAAACTGGTTAAATATACTTTCACAGATGTATCCAGTGAGGTATCCACTTCTTTCATTGTTCCAAAGAAAGCACTTAACCTTCTTAAAAGCGCACTCCCTTCAGGTGATGAAGCAACGCTTTCTTTTAACAAGTCGAATGCCTTCTTCTCTTTTGGGAACGTTCAGTTAATCTGCCGCCTGATTGATGCGAAATACCCTGACTATAATGCGGTAATTCCAGTTAATAATCCCAACTTGTTAACGATGGGGCGTTCTGATTTCATGAACTCTCTTAAGCGTATCGCTATTTACGCGAATAAAACGACTAATCAGGTCATCCTCAATATTAATGATGGCAGCCTGACAGTCTCGGCGCAAGATTTGGATTTTTCTAATGAGGCAACAGAGCAGTTGACTTGCACTTACGAAGGAGAACCTCTGACAATAGGCTTCAACGCAAAATTCTTAATTGAAATGCTAAATGTCCTTGAAAGCGACGAGGTCAAAATGGAACTATCTTCTCCTACTAAAGCAGGAATACTACATCCTGCAGAGCCGATAGAAGGGGAAGAAATTCTTATGTTGGTTATGCCGGTAATGCTAAGTAACTAAATCTCAAAACAGTTAATTTATATATTCGGTCTGTAGCGATATGCAAAACGCTACAGACCGAATTGTTTTTGGTGCCCTTTAGACTTTTTGAGCCTTATCTCCAGTTTCCTATTTTTCACTACCTAATTTCAGATTGGTATCTTTCAGATTCGCTATCTTAGTAGTATGAGAATTCAATTGTTTTTAATCATCTTACTGTTATCCTTTTCCTTTCTGGCCTGTCAGTCAACTGAACAAAAGGGTAATACAAAGGAGGTTACTCCTCCTCCTTTACCTAATACGCCCATAAAAGTAGCTCAGGAATGGGTAGAAGCTTTTTATAAAGATAATTTTGAAAAAGCAGTTCTGCTTGGGACAGACAACACGCGAATGATGATTGATAGTGTCAAGCTGGAATTGATCCCGGGAGCACAGAGTATCGCATTTACTATTCGAGATATGCAATGCGAAACCCAGGGAGACTCAAGTTTTTGCGCTTATATTTACGAAGAAGAGATGGAAGAATTTCAGGAGTTCGTTCAGTTACTCCGCGTCAATGGACAATGGTTAGTTGATGAATCCTGGGAAGAACCTTCGCCCGAAGAAATAGAGATGGAAGAATTAATTAGAGAAGAACTGCAAAAAATATTTGAAGAGACAGAAAGCAAATGACCCCATTTGATCAAAGACTATCTCTCAAGCGAATAATAAAAAAACACATTAGTAGAGTTCCTCAGAGAAAAAATATTACATGAAAATCGGACTATTCTTCGGCTCTTTTAACCCCGTACATATTGGCCATATGATTATCGCCAATTATATGGCTACTCAAACCCCCTTAGAACAAGTCTGGATGGTTGTCTCTCCACAAAACCCTCTAAAAGCTAAAAAGAGCCTGGCAAGAGATTATGATCGTTTACATTTGGTCCGCCTGGCAATTGGAGATAATCCGATCCTTAAGGCTTCTAACATAGAGTTTGATCTCCCAAAGCCCTCTTACACCATCGATACTTTGACCTACCTAAGAGAGCAGCATCCAAAACATGAATTCGTATTGATTATGGGAGGAGATAACCTCGGTTCGTTTCATAAGTGGAAAAATTATGAAATTATCCTTAGAGACTACGAACTATATGTTTATCGGCGACCCTCTTATGAACTTGGGCCCCTGGCTGAACACCCTAAAGTTTCTTTGTTCGAAGCCCCCTTAATGCAAATCTCTGCCAGCTATATTCGAAAGTGCATCCAAAAGGGGCATTCTGTTCAGTATCTGGTACCAGAAGTTGTATACGAATACCTCTTAAGCAGCAATCTATACAAGTAAATCCCCTTGAAGTATCCCAATTGACAAAGTAGTTTTAAAAATCAACGCAAAACAATAATATCTTTGTAGGGTTGTTATACACAAATGACTCGACTAGGTAATTACAGGCTACTTTTGTTGGTAATTATCACCATACTTTTTAATTCTTGATAAAACACGGACTCTATGTGGCGGCGATTTCAACTCACATTTTGGACTCTAGGAATAGCGACTTTATTATCTGCACAGGCAGATTTGAAGATTGGTCAATGGAAATCTCACCTTCCTTATTACGTCGGACGCGCCATCACACAAAGTGAAACAACAGTCTATTACGCATCACCATGGTCGATTTTTATGATCGACAAGGATGACCCCAATTATACTGCTTCTTTCATTTCGAAAGTAGAAGGGCTGAGTGATGTAGGAATGGGCCAAATCAAATATGCCCCTAATCAGGAAACTCTTATTGCTTGCTATTCCAACAGTAATATTGACTTGATAAAACCCGGGGAGATCATTAACCTCCCTTTTATAAAAGAAGACCCTAATATTATTGGTGACCGACAGATTTATAACATCTTCCTTCAGGGGGATGACTTAGCATATCTTGCCTGTGGTTTTGGAGTAGTGGAGTTAAACGTAGCTAGAGAGGAATTTGGATTTACAACCAAAATGAATCTAAAAGTAAATGATATTGTTATTTACAATAATACTTTTTACGCAGCAACGGACGAGGGCATTTATTCCGCGCCTAATGATGGTATCACTAATCTTCAGGATTTTGGAAATTGGAACCTCCTCGGTGAAAGTGATGGATTCCCGGCAGATTACTCCGCACAGCATCTTGAACTCTATAATGACAAAGTTTATATCTCTATCAATAATATCCTTTTTGAATATGATGGTAGCACTCTTGTTGAAGTTTACCAGGAAATCGATCATGGTGTTTTCTTTATGAGCGCGGAGGGCGAACATCTAATCATGGGAATGAACTGTCTGAATGACTGCGCAGGCAAGGTTTATTTTTTTGATGAGAACCTGAATATCACTACCTCTGGTGAAGAGTGTGTCAACCGTCCACACTATGCCATGGAAGATCAGTTTGGTAAAGTTTGGTATTCTGACCGATGGGATCGTATTCGAATTACAGAATCGGCAGGAGGGGAATGTATTGAAAGAAATTACAACTCTCCATATACACATGATGCCTTAGAGATTGTCATTAATAATAATGAGGTCTACGTAGCAACGGAAAACCCTCCAGCAAATAGTACTAATGGTTTTTATGTCTATAAAGACAATGAATGGGAAATCTATAATGGTCTTTTTGATTCACAGCTTCGAACGATTCGATCTGTTTATCGGCTAGCCGTACACCCGGAAACAGCAGAAGTTTTTATCGGTACTTTTTATAATGGCCTCTGGGTCAAAAATGGGGAAGAATTCACCCAATTTGATAATGAGAATTCGCCACTTGACGAAGGTTTAGAACCAGGACGCATCCGTGTCGGCGGACTAGCCTTTGATCAAAACAACAACCTTTGGATGACGAATCATACTGCTCAAAATCCGATTGTTGTCCGTTTAAATGATGGTACCTGGCGCAATGATTTTAATATTTCTACCAAAGCCATCCAGGATATAGTTGTCGACCAGGCGGGTAACAAATGGTGCCTGATAGATGGTACAAGTCAGGGGATATTAGTCTTCAATGAAGGCGATATCAATGACCCCACTGATGATCAAACTCGAATCATCACCACCTCCGGTACCAATCTTCCAACTAACCGAGTCAATAGTATTGCCGTAGATCTTGATGGGGACGTTTGGGTGGGAACGGATGAAGGAGCAGTAGTCTTTGAATGTGGAGGTAATGTTTTTGATGCTCAAAATTGCCGAGGCTCTCGCCGCATAGTTCAAGTTGACGGATTTAATGCTTACTTATTAGAAACAGAAAGTGTACAAACCATCGCAGTTGATGGTGCAAATCGCAAATGGTTCGGAACGACCAATGGTGTCTTCGTACAATCTGCTAACGGGGAAGAACAAGTCGCTAACTTTAATGTAGATAATAGTCCTTTATTTGATAATGAAGTGACAGATATCGCGATCAATAATAACACTGGAGAAGTCTTTATAGGCACCTCAAAAGGTTTAATTTCACTAAAATCAGAAGCAACTTCCGGAGGAGTCGTTCACCAGCCACAGGTCTATGCTTATCCAAACCCTGTGGCACCCGAATATAGCGGTCCTATCGCCATTAAAGGGCTTCCAAGAGATGCAAATGTAAAAATCACAGATGTCCGAGGTCAACTTGTATACGAAGGGCAGGCATTGGGTGGACAAGCAATCTGGGACGGCCTGGATTATAATGGCCGCAAAGCTGCTTCAGGCGTCTACTTGGTTTTTACAACTAGTCGGGAAACTTTAAACACACCCGATGCTCAAGTCACGAAAATCTTATTCATGAAGTAATTTCCGTAAGTAGATTGATATCCTTTTCTATTTTTATACCCAATATTGCCTTATTGCAAGTCTATCAGGGTGTACAATACACGACAAAATTTTCGTTAATACCATAGATAACTTTGCCCACAGCTAAGGTTATCTAGCTTAGACTACCCCTCTTTTAATCCGATTTCCTTAATTTTGCGGCACTTTTTAACCAATACCATACAATGGCGAAATTTACATTTTTTCTGTTTTTATTATTCAGCCTTGGGCTAACGGCTCAGGAACCGATGCGGGTCACCCGATCTGCCGCCGTTGATCGAAATGCACCTATCAATAACATTTACGTTGATTCTGACAACAACAAATGGGTCGGTAACAGTAATGGCGTTTTTAGAGTTCATACCGTAGATTATGCTAGTCCTATCGAAAAAGAAGAAGGACAGCGATCTTTATTGCGATACCCCGGAGGCAATTTTAATTTACTCTGGGACAAAGAATTGCTTTTTAAGCAAATGAGTGAAGAAACAGACGGACTCTTCGAAGGAGACATTGATATAAGCTCTATGTTCTATGACGATAAAGAAAAAGAACTCTGGATTGGTACCAAAGGCATTGGCATCTTTCGTTTTGATATGTCCGGCCAGGGAGAACTGATCGAAAACATGAACATGGACAATTCTAAGTTGCGCACAGATATGATCAATACCATGCTGGTCGATCAATATGGTTACTATTGGGTAGCAACAGAAGAAGGCATCTTGACGAATAGCGACCGCAAATGGAAACTCTACGAACAATACCTCAATATTGAGGCGCTTGCGGAGTCTCTCGCAGGGGTCTGGATATTTGGAGAAGGATACTTATGGTTAGTTGAACCTAATGGCTCCTGGGAAGAAATTGAAATAAAAGAATCACTCGTTGAAGGAAAAATCAAAGATATCACCTTTGATAGTCAGGGCCGAATGTGGATCGCTTCAGAGATAATTACCCGCTATAACCCGGAGTTAGGAACTGTTGAAAAATTTGGTGCCGCAGAATACTTCACCAGTGATTTCCCGACTGCCCTGGCAGTAGATCAGGATGATGCAATCTGGGTAGGTACAGAAGATAAAGGGCTTTACCTAATTGAAAAAGCGACTGCCATGTCCATCTCTTGCATTCTGGATAAAGCGCCTAGTTGCGAAGGACAAGGGGATGCAAAATTAAAGGTAATCGTTAGTGGCGGTATTGAACCTTATACTTACACCTGGACCAATGCGCTTGATGGTGCAAGCCCTTCGGGAGTTGGACCAGGACAGTATGAAGTCACGGTAACCGATAGTAAAGGGAAAAGCAAAACGGCTGACATTACTATTAATGATCCTGCTATCACAGTAGACGCAAAACAAACTCAACCCGAGAGCGCTCCTGGCGCAGGTGACGGTATTGCTAGCGTGGTGGTGACCGGCGGACAAGGTAATTATATCTATAAATGGGAAAACGGTTCAACAGAAGATAAAATTGAAAACTTAAAATCCGGAACCTATAACCTTACCGTTACAGATAAAGGCGGATGTACAAGCGTCACCTCTGTGGAGATCAGCCAGGAAGCTGCTCCTCTTTCGGTTAGCATTGAACAAAGCAGCCCTATTACCTGTGTCGGATCTGCAACTGCTGCACTTCTGGTTAAAGCTGCCGGAGGTAGAACGCCTTTTCAATATAATTGGAGCGATAATAACTTATCCGGAGAAGCACCCCAAAACGTATCTGCCGGTGTTTATACTGTAACCATCGTCGATGATGAAGGGACAACGAATACCGCTTCTATTACAATTAGTGATCCTCAGGTATTTAGCGCAAATATTATTATTGATTCGCCGGCAAGCACCGGGAATGCCGATGGCAAAGCAACTGTAAAATCTATCGGAGGTATTGCTCCTTTTTCTTTCAAATGGGACAATGGCGAAGCA
>JAHDHW010000020.1:36316-52636 GCA_020631105.1 Saprospiraceae bacterium
TAAAAGCATCCGGAGGTACCGCTCCTTTTTCTTTCAAATGGGACAATGATGAAGCAGAAGCAAGCGCTTCCAAACTCGCACCAGGAGACCGTACTGTTACCGTTACCGACGCTAAAGGATGTACCGCCACCGCGAGTATCAGCATCGATGAAAACATCCTACCCTTAAGTGTAAGTATTGAACAGACAAATGATATTAATTGTAAAGGAGGTTTCGCTGCACTTGATGCTCAAGTACAAGGCGGGAAAGGCCCTTTCCAATTTGCCTGGAATGATAATGGATTATCCGGAGAAGATCCAAGTCAGGTTGCTGCGGGGGCTTATGAACTTACGGTAACCGATGCTTTAGGCACCAATGCAAGTGCTTCAATCTCTATTTCGGAGCCTACTGAGCTAAGTGCTAAAATTGTCAAAAACGGTCGTGCATCAAAACCTGAAAGCAGTGATGGTTTAGCACAGGTTGAAGTTACGGGAGGGAGCACTCCATATGATGTCAAATGGGACAACGGGGAAAGTGGTATAACAGCAAAAGCGCTTGCCATCGGAAATCACAGCCTTACAGTTACCGATGCAAAAGGATGTAATGTAAACCTTAATGTGGAAACAAAGAAAACCATCCTTCCGGATTTGAACCTTACCACACTACGTACTGGTCAAAATATCAGAATGGAAGAGTTGTTCTTTGAAGCTGATAGTTTCAGAATTACGCCTCAGTCGATCCCGGTACTTGATGAGCTTTATGATTTCTTGAATGAAAACACCTCTGTTGCAATTGAAGTTGGAGGACATACCAACAACATTCCCGAAACCGCATTCTGTGATTATTTATCAAAGGAAAGAGCCCAGTCAGTAGCTAATTATATTACACGAAAAGGAATAAATCCAAATCGAGTAAGTTTTAAAGGTTACGGAAAAAGAAAACCGATTGCCTCTAACAGGACAACCGAAGGAAGGGCCAAAAACCAACGAGTTGAAATTAAAATCCTGAGGTTTTAAATACTAAAAAAGCCCGATCAAAATTAATGATCGGGCTTTTTTAGTACATGGAATTCACCTAATTATTTCACTCGATGCCAGGTCTGAGTTCTGTATAAGCCTGTCCAGTGTTTTCCACGAACTTTAAGTTCTTTGGTATCTCCATCTTCAAACCAGATAGAGGCGCCATATTCTTTACCATTTTCAGGATCCATAATTGTCCCTTTACCCCAGTAGTCTTTTACAGGTTTAAGATCTTCTAGGATCACAAGGCCAATGATTGGTTTATTTTTTTTGTCTCCCGTACACTTTTCACAGTACTCTTTCGCGTCAGCAGCTAAAGTCTTTATGATTTTGCCATAAAGCTTACCGTTTTGCTCATAAATTTCAATATGGGATTTAGCTTCTCCGGAAGAATCATCGATCGTTTTCCAGGTACCGATCGGCGATTGAGCGAATGCGGAACCAGCGAATAAAAAAGAAGCCAGTGTTAATAACAAAGAAAATTTAAGTTTCATGCGTAGTAATAATTGATTGTATTTGATAAAAGTCTTCTACCTTAAAACCACATAAAAAGCTATATGGTTTAATTTAGACGTTTAAGTCCTCCACTTGTAACGGAAAAACAAGCTAAAGATGTACAATACAACCAATTTAAATGGCACTCCCTAAAATATTGATCATTTGATAACAATTAATTCAGACGATATGAGTCAAAATAAAAAACCGGAAATCAGTATTCACTAACTTCCGGTTTTTTATTAGATATTTTAAGTAATTCTACTTGCTCCTTATTTACTTTTATACGCTTCGTACTCTTTCAATTCCTCTCGTACTTTATCGATCCACGCATGTTGTTCATCGTGTCGGTTACTATAGCCCGTTTCAACATCATAATCTTCTTGCATCTTTTGCCAGCCTTGCAGAAAATCATTGACAAATTTTTCAAACTCCGCTTCTTGGCCACATTGAAATGAACGTTCTGCTAACTCTTTGCGGAGTTTTCTGGCATATAACTCTGTGATATCAAAATGAATCTGTTCGTGCTCTAAAGTATGATCGTTACGACCAGCTAGTTTCACCCAGGAATGTTTTTTCTCAAAATAAGATTTGATTTTATAGATGATCTTTTCATCCTCACAACCCCGGTAGTCCACAATTCCGGATACGGTCATTGCTGCTACATCTTTATAGTTGTGCATATAATTGGGGTCGCCTTCAAAATCTTCCCAAGTAAGCTTGTAATCAGGTGTCCAGTAAATTACGTCAGTAGTGGTTGAGCTAGTTCCCCAAAACAACATCGTTGTTAAGACCAACAGTACTCCAAAGAAAGAGCGATTATTCATGAGACTTAAATTTGTGGAAGTTTCCTGCGGTCCTCCTAGTTCTGCAATAATGACTTAGTCTAACTCATCAGCCGGAATCCAAAGTAATTTTTTAAAATCAACAATTTTGTGATCTTCTACTTTGACACCTTCATTCTCTAGTAAAGCTTGCATCATTCCCGGTGCCGGAAAATGACCTCGGCCTGACAGTTCTCCCTTGCGATTAACAACTCGATGTGCAGGTACACCTTGCTCCGAAAAACTCTTATTAAGCGCCCAACCAACCATTCGGGCTGATCCTAACGCTAAATAATCTGCAATCGCACCGTAAGTACATATTCGTCCATACGGGATCTGTTTGGTTACATAAAAGACTTGATCGAAATAAGATGATTTACTCATAGCTGCCGATTTAGTAGTATACGAATAACAAAGAAATCCATTAGTGTAGGTATCTTCGCTGCTGAATAGATACTAAGTTACGACAGTTAGCTTTATTTCAATATGATGAGGGGATTTAATGAAGATTATGTTGGTATTATAAATCAATCAAATACTATGCCTTTATAATATTCTACAAGTCTCTCTGTATGTGACGCTTTCTTTAGGCTGTCACAATACTTCTTAGAATAAAATTTGCCGTTTTTTGTTTTACACCAAACTTACTTTAACACTTATTTTTCTGCCAATATGCTAAAAATTCCGATAAAAGCAGGTCAAATTACTAATCTTACTGATGCACGTTATTTTGCCGCTCGAGAAGTCAACTGGCTTGGATTCAGCCTTGACACCAGTGCTGATACTTTATTGCCGCCCCAGCAAATCCATGCGATCAAAGAATGGATTGAAGGGCCGAAAATTATAATTGAATTTGGTTTGCAAAGCCCTGAAGAAATAAGCTCTGCTATAGAATACCTACAACCAGATGCTATCCAGTTAAGTATGTTTGCTGATCCTGCCGCAATAAAAGAAGTAGTAAGTTTACCAATTTTTAAAGAAGTCGTAATTGAATCACCTGACCTGGGAGGTCTAAAAGATTTACTTTCTTCACAATCAACAGTAGTTGATTGTTTTATTATTGACTTCGCTAAAAATGATATTCTCTACACAGACCTTAGCATTGATCAGCGTACACTTTTAAAAGACCTATGTAGCGACTATAAGTTACTTTTTCATTGGAGTGACCAACCCGCCAGTATCCAACAATTCATTGAGCAAATCCAACCTCATGGTCTGGCAATGGTTGGAGGAGAAGAAGAAAAAGTAGGCTTCAAATCATTTGATGAACTAGATGACTTGCTCGACCTTCTTGAAATAGAAGAATAATTTAGAATCGCCAGGTCGCACCAAAATCAAGTGACTGTATTGTTGGGAAGGTTTTGAAATTATCTCCTTCAAAAAAAGGATTAATACTTCGACTAAAACTTGGCTCTATCATTAACGACAACTGATTCGTTACCCAAAATCGTAAACCAGCACCTAGCGTAAAGTCAGCTTGATAAGTAGCAGCGCTGTCTAAGGGTCGTGTTCGGAAGAATCGATCCTCTACAACCAAACGAACTCCATCTCTCGAAGTACTAATAGATTCAAATTGAAAAGTTGCATCCTGTAAAAAACGATTAACTATTCCGGCTTTCAAACCTAACTGCCATCTTGATTGACCGAAATGATACCTCACAATAATCGGTACATTCAGGTATTCAAAATTTTGTTGCCCTTCTAGCAATAACCCAACAAAATCGTTTTCGACCAGATTAGTACTGGCACTTCTCGCTAAGGCAATATCACTTTCAACCGTTCCACTCGAAGTATTAAAATCAAAAGCATAACGTCCCTGAAACTCTCCCTGATCGTTAGGCATTTCATCTACCATAGTATATCGAATTTGCCGTCGTGAACGAAATCGCAAGGCAGAACTTGTCCTATTCAAGCCCGTTTCAATAGACCAGTTTTTCGAAAACTGATATCCAATTTTAACTCCATAACCTAATGAAAACTCCGGCTCTTCATCCTCATAAAACCGTGGTATCAAAAACCCGTTTTTAGGTTCAATTTTACGGTAAGCCTTTATCAATGTAACCTCTGTGCCAACATAAAACCCAGATAAATTTGTTTTGGGCTTCGTTATCCAATCGTTCTCCTTAATACTCAATGGCGGTAGTTCGTCTTCATTCGTATACTCTATCGCTCCTTGCTTTAAAGGTAAAAAGGGTAATAAATCCGTTTGCACAATTTTACGCTTCATTGCCAGAGTATCCGGAATTTGTTCAGTATTCGAGGGTAAATATTGTCCAATACTGTCTAAGTTTTCTAGGCCCAATTCACCGTTTGAAAGGCTAGCTGGAGTTTTGTTTTCATTAAAAGGTTTTGCTTCGATAATCGTTTCTATGGTTATGTCCTCATTTCTTTTTTTATTATTCCCTGATCGCTCTCCTTGCGCTGAAACACCATTTGAAGACACCTCTGGTTGGTTATTAGTGTATCGTTTTTGTGATTGACCATCAACAACAAACGTTTGCCCTTCGGAGGTATGTTCCGATCCACTAGTACGTTCGGGCTTACTAATATTACTTTCTTCTTCCGCCGCTGCTAGACCTTCTTGTTTTTGGTCATTATGATCCCTATTAGCCTTTGTATCCCCATTGGCATTTTTGTCCAAACGAACCTCCGATTGCCCTTCATACTTTGCAACAGAGTATTCGTCATTAAAGCCTAATCGAATTGCCCATATTGAGGCAACTAAAAGCCCTAATCCAAACATCCACCACAATAATCGTCTACGATCCTTTTTGGGTCGCAACCTGGCATCCACTTGCCCCCATACAGCATCAGAAGGCAGGTCCCAGCCATTTTCGGCCGGGTCATTTGACAGCCCTTCCAACCCATCTTTGAAAAGGTCTTCTAAATTATCTTTATTGTATTCGTCTGCCATAGTCAAACTTTAAACCCGAATATTTGTATTTTCCATAGACCGTATCAATGCCCTTAAGCTTGCCTTCGCCTTGGACAATTGTGATTTTGAAGTATTTATGTTTACTCCAATTAACTCCGCAATTTCCTGATGTGTATACCCTTCTACGACATAGAGATTAAATACCGTTCGATACCCCGTTGGTAGCTGCTGAATCATTTTGGTCAAGGCTTGCGCATTGAGATTCGATGTTGCTATTTCATTCGTATAAGGCACCTCTGGCAGTTGATCCAACTCTACTGTATTCTCAAACTTCTTATACTTACGGATATGTTGTAGGGCAACATTCACTACAACTCGTCGCAACCATCCGCCGAAAGCACCATTACCATTATACTGATGTAAATCCGTAAATATTTTCACAAAGCCATCCTGTAACATATCTTCCGCCTCCGGACGATCCTTAGCATACCTCAAGCACACCCTGAACAAGGGCACCTTGTACTTTTCGTACAATGCTTTTTGAGCATCAGGGTTGCCCTTAAGACATTCAGTTAACAGGTTTTTTTCAGAAATTGCCAAAGGTTTATGGATTTTTCTATTCTATTGGTGCCATTTTCCAGAAAAAGGTTGCCTAAGTAATTATTTTTTTTCTGGCTTATATAAATATTGGTGGTAAATGATTTCATTTGGTCATCAAGACGAAGAAAACTTAATAAGTCGTCATACGACTAAGCCGGTAAGGCACTTCAACCGTCATATAGTCCTGCATTAAATTACGAGAATAGTTTAACTTTGATTCTATCTACAGGGGTAATATTGTATCGTTCTTTGATGATATTCATTCATGATTTTTAAGTTCAATTCATTTTCTTTGAACTTCAAGAACACATTAGTTATGCGAAAGACTTTTTTCTGTGTTGATGCTCACACTTGTGGTAATCCAGTTCGTTTGGTAGCTGGCGGTGGCCCTGTTCTTAATGGAAATACCATGATGGAGAAGCGTTTGCATTTTCTTCGGGATTATGACTGGATTCGTAAAGGCCTGATGTTCGAACCCAGAGGGCACGATATGATGTCAGGAAGTATTCTTTATCCACCCTGCGACCCTGCTAATGATGTTGGTGTTCTTTTTATTGAGACTAGTGGATGTTTGCCGATGTGTGGCCACGGAACTATCGGAACTGTTACCATTGCTTTAGAAGAAGGGCTTGTCCAACCTAAGACCCCTGGAAAATTAAGGTTAGAGACTCCGGCAGGACTTGTCGAAGTAAGCTATAAACAAGAAGGTCAAAAAATTAAATCCGTACGACTGACCAACATTCCTTCCTTCCTTTACAAAGAACAACTGAAGGTAGATTGTCCTGACTTAGGACCACTATTAGTCGATGTCGCATATGGTGGTAATTTTTACGCCATTGTTGATCCTCAGGATAATTTCAAAGGGATGGAGCATTACACTGCGGGTGATTTTATCCGGTGGAGCCCTGTTCTTCGACAACGCCTTAATGAGCAATATGAGTTTGTACATCCTGAGCACGAAAACATAAAAGGACTTAGTCACTTGTTGTGGACAGGAGCTACCCTAAGTCCAGAAGCGCACGGACGTAATGCGGTATTCTATGGAGACAAAGCAATTGACCGTTCTCCTTGTGGAACCGGTACCTCAGCCAGAATGGCGCAGTGGGCAGCTCAAGGAAAATTAAAAGAAGGAGATTCATTCATTCATGAAAGTATCATTGGCAGTCAATTCATAGGTCGAGTAGAACGGACAACAAGTTGCGGACCATACCAAGCTATCGTACCGAGTATCGAAGGCTGGGCCAGGATCACCGGCTACAACAATATTATCATTGATGATGAAGACGATCCTTATGCACACGGCTTTATAGTTCAATAACTCTGTAAAATTAGCGAGAGATGAAAGTAACCATAATTGGCGCAGGAATCATTGGCCTTTGTTCTGCTTACTATTTGCAGGAAGCTGGCTACGAAATTGAAATCATTGATAAATCTGACTTGTCCGATGGTTGCTCTTATGGCAATGCAGGGATGATTACTCCAAGTCATTTTATTCCCTTAGCTGCTCCTGGCGTAATTGCCAAAGGGATTCGATGGATGTTTGATGCAAAAAGTCCTTTCTATGTTAAGCCACGCTTAAACCTGGAACTCGCCCAATGGCTATGGCAGTTTTATCGCTCTTGCAGCAAATCGAAAGCTTTACAAGCAGCTCCTGTACTTAGAGATCTAAATGTCTTTAGCAAACTATGTTATCGGGAGCTGGCAACGAACCCTGACTTAGATTTCAATTTTGAAGAGCAAGGTATAATGATGCTTTTCAAAAATAAAAAAGCACAACAGGCAGAAATCGAAACGGCCGAATTAGCAAATGAGCTTGGAGTCGAAGCCAAAGTTTTAGCGCACGGAGCACTTCAGAGGTATGAAAAAAATCTTAAGCTTGATGTCCTCGGAGGAGTGTTCTATCCTGGTGATGCTCATTTATACCCTAATCAATTAATGCAACAGCTCATACATTACTTGAAGCAACGCAAAGTCCAATTCCGGGGAAAGACAATGGTTAAAAATTTCCGAACGGAAAATAATCAGGTGACTGCTATTCAAACGCTGTCTGGTGAAACTATCCCTGTCGATAATTTACTGATTGCCGGAGGGTCATGGACTCCAAAGATTTTGCAAACCTTAGGAATAAAAATATTACTCCAGGATGGAAAAGGTTATTCCGTCACCTTAAAAAACCCGGTAAACCGCCCTAGCATTCCAAGTATTCTTGCGGAAGCAAAAGTTGCAATGACGCCTATGGGGGACGACCTGCGGGTTGGGGGTACACTTGAGATCAGTAACTTATCTCCAAAGATAAACCCAAAAAGAGTTGAAGGTATTCTAGAATCTGTACCTCATTATTATCCAGAATTAAAAATAGGTCCTGCGAGCACACAAGATGTCTGGTATGGATTCCGACCTTGTACTCCTGACGGACTACCTTATATCGGAAAAATAAAACCTTATAAAAACCTAAGCATAGCTACCGGTCATGCAATGCTTGGCCTTAGTCTGGGACCAGTAACGGGTAAATTAGTTTCGGAGATTTATCAAGGCAAAAAATTATCTATTGATTCCCCTCTTTTAGATCCGCATCGGTTTTAAAAAAAAGTGTATTTTGTCACACCTTTTTAGACCTTCCTCCGCTATTCAAGCTTAACACTTTACTTATGTTTACAGCAGACACCTACGTTCAACGTAGAAAAATATTAAAAGAAAAACTGGGATCTGGTGTCGTTCTCTTGATCGGCAATGAAGAAAGTCCTATGAACTATAAAGCCAATCAATATCCCTTCCGACAGGATAGTTCCTTTCTATATTATTTTGGCTTAGACCTTCCTCATCTTGCTGGTGTTATTGATATTGATGATGACGATGAAATCATCTTTGGTGATGAACTAACGATGGATGATATTGTCTGGACAGGACCAATGCCGACGCTACAAGAACAAGCAACTCAGGTAGGCGTACAGAAAGTTATGGCTTTTCAAAAGGTAAGAAAGATTGTACAAAGTGCGCAGGCACAACGTAAAACTATTCACTTTTTGCCACCTTACCGAACGGAAAACCAACTCAAGCTTTGTCGTTATTTCCAAATCATGCCCGATACGGTCACTCAACATGCCTCTGTCAATTTGATTAAAGCAGTGATAGCTCAACGAGCAATAAAGTCCGCTGAAGAAATTACTCAGATGGAAATCGCCGTCAACATTTCGAGAGAAATGCATATTACTGCAATGCGCTTAGCTAAAGCGGGTATTAAAGAACAAGACTTGGTAGGTGCAATTACGGATATCGCAATTAGAAAAGGTAGTGGCCTCGCTTATCCTGCAATCCTTACTATCGATGGGCAAACCTTACATAATCACCACCATCATCACACATTAGAAAGTGGACAAATGGTACTCGGTGATTTTGGTGCAGCCTCCTCTATGCATTATGCAGGTGATATTACACGAACTTTTCCGGTAGACAAAACTTTTACTTCCCGGCAAAAAGAAATTTACAATATTGTCCTTCAGGCTGAAGAAGAATGCATCGCTGAACTTCGTCCCGGATTGACTTACCAGCAGGTACACCTCCGGGCAGCAGCCATTATTACTGATGGCTTAAAAGCATTAGGTCTGATGAAAGGAAATACAGAAGAAGCAGTTGCAGCTGGAGCACATGCCTTATTTTTCCCTCACGGCCTGGGCCATATGATTGGCCTAGATGTCCATGATATGGAAGATTTAGGAGAAGATTATGTCGGATATAATGAAGAAACCAAACGCATTGATCAATTTGGAACTCGTTACCTCAGGTTAGGGCGAAAACTGGAAGAAGGATTTGTCATAACTGTCGAGCCTGGTATTTATTTTATCCCAGAGCTAATTGACCAATGGCAAGCAGAACAAAAACATAACGCTTTCTTAAACTATGATAAGATTGCTACTTACAAAGACTTTAGCGGAATAAGAATCGAAGACAATATTTTGATTACTTCGGATGGCTCGAAAACATTAGGCGAACCCATCCCTAAAACAGTAGAAGAAGTCGAAGCGATCCGACAGGTAGGATAGGTCATTGTTATACCTATAAAAAAAGAGCCGTTTAGTAATTAAACTAAACGGCTCTTTTTTTAACAAAGTGAGTGTAGGACCAATGTTACCCCCCAATAAATTGGTCCCACTCACCCGCTATGACCACAAGTGGTCAAAGATCTTTGCATTTTATCCCTAAAAATTCACTGTATTTGCCTTAGTCGGGGGCTCCTTAGGGGGGTGCAAAAATCGTGTTCTTATATATCTTATATTTCAAAAACCAAGTGAGCTAGCGAGACCAACTTTACCCCCCAATAAACTGGTCTCACTCACTTGTTTTGAAGCCATTTGGCTTCAAGATCTTTGCATTTATCCCTTTAAAATTCACTATTGCCTTAAGTAGGGGGCATCTTAGAGGGGGACGCAAAAATCATGTTCTTATATATCTTATATTTCAAAAACCAAGTGAGCTAGCGAGACCAACTTTACCCCCCAATAAACTGGTCTCACTCACTTGTTTTGAAGCCATTTGGCCTCAAGATCTTTGCATTTTATCCCTTTGCTTTGCACTATGTTTGCCACACGTGGGGGCGCGTCCGGGGAGGAGCAAAAATCATATTCTTGATAATATATGAGTTATTAATCTTTTCAAATTTGAGTGAGTTGCGGGACCAACTTTACCCCCCAATAAACTGGTCCCACTCACTCTATAAAGTCCGAAGACTTTACTTCTTTATAAGCTCCGAAATTCATTAAAATCGGAGCACATTTTTCTTAATTATCAGGGAGTTTAATGAAGGATAAATAAATGTTGTTTTCTCAAAGTATGTTATAATTCTCCTTCTATTTTTATTCATTATTTCTGCTACAACAAAAGTCAAGAACTGTGCCATTACACAAAATTCATATTCGTAGTCCTCACCTCATTCCCTTGCGTCAATACGAATTCTTCTGTCGCTTTCATCTCTAACAACTGATCATAAGCTTCCTTGTACTTAGCATAATCCATATACTCTTTGTACAATTTAGTTTCACCATTTTCGCAAGCCAACAAAATCTGAAAACAAAGTTGGTTCTCCTTGTAATAAAACTTGGTGATCAAATTCTTGATTTTCGAACTATGAATAACTTGTTTATCTCTCATGATTTTTAATAAGCTGTAGATGCTTTACACATTTGCAATAAGTGAGCCATAATGATTTTCTATTATCTATTAAACCTTAGTAATTACTGCCACTTCTTGCCATTTATTCAGGATATAAGCACTCTTCAAGGGCCATACTGTGTCATTATGGCGCAATATGGCCCGTGGCATGCCCTTTGAGCCTTCATAAACCGTAAAAAATATGCGCTATTTTTTAATTCAAAAACAAAACTTATGCAAAAAGGACAGATATCCGTACAGACGGAAAACATTTTCCCAATCATCAAACAATTCCTGTATTCCGACCAGGAAATCTTTCTCAGAGAGTTAGTCTCTAATGCCGTTGATGCAACAACCAAATTAAAAGCACTTTCTTCCAAAGGTGTCTTCAAAGGTGAACTTGGCGATTTAACCATTGAAATTCTTTTAGATAAAGAAAACAAAACACTAACTATCCGTGATAAAGGTATCGGGATGACAGAAGCCGAAGTAGAGAAGTATCTTAATCAGGTTGCTTTCTCCAGCGCGGAAGAATTCTTAGAGAAATACAAAAACGAAGCAATCATCGGACACTTTGGTCTTGGCTTCTATTCTGCTTTTATGGTAGCAGACAAAGTGGAGGTGAACACCAAATCATACAAGAAAACGGTTAAAGCCGCTTTATGGACTTGTGATGGCAACCCTGAGTATACTTTAGATACTAGTGATAAGAAAGCTCGTGGAACAGATATCATCCTTCACATCAGTGATGACGCCAAAGAGTACCTGGAAGAAGGCCGTATCCAAACACTCCTCGACAAGTACTGTAAGTTCCTACCAATAGAAATTCAATTCGGTACAAAAACAGAAACAACTTACGAAGGTGAAGGTGATGACAAAGAAGCCGTTGAAACCGAAGTTGCGAATATCATCAACAACCCGAACCCAGCTTGGAAAAAAAGTCCGCGAAGCCTAAAGGAAGAAGACTATAAGAGTTTTTATAACGAGCTTTATCCTTTTAGTGCGCCACCTCTTTTTTGGATTCACTTAAATATTGATTTCCCTTTTAACCTTACAGGGATCTTGTACTTCCCTAAATTGAACAACAACCTGGAAGTACAGAAAAATAAAATCCAACTATATTCTAACCAGGTTTATGTTACAGATGATGTAAAAGAGATCGTACCAGAATTCTTAACGTTATTACATGGTGTGATCGATTCTCCGGACATTCCTTTGAATGTATCCAGAAGTTATTTACAAAGTGATCAAAATGTAAAAAAGATCACTGGATACATTACCAAGAAAGTAGCTGAAAAATTGGCCAGCCTTTATAAGAAGGATCGAGAGGACTTTGAATCTAAATGGAACGACTTAGGGGTATTCATCAAGTACGGAATGTTGTCTGAGGAAAAATTCCATGACAAAGCCGTCAAGTTTGCTTTATTTAAAAATACCGAAGATAAGTTCTTCACTATCGAAGAATATAAAGAGCAAATTAAAGCGAATCAAACGGACAAACATAACAAACTTGTAATAATCTACTCCAATAGCACTGCTGACCATGATAGCTTTATCACATCTGCTAAAAATTATGGGTATGATGTGCTTGAGTTTGATAACGTGATCGACAATCACTATATGCAACACCTGGAGCATAAACTAGGAGACGTTACTTTCGTGCGAGTGGATTCTGATATCGCAAGTAATCTCGTTCAAAAAGACGAGAAGAAAGAATCCGTATTAAGCGAAAAAGAACAGGAAAAAATCAAAGCACTTTTCGAAGGAAAAGTTAATGGTCCTGGTGTAAATATTGCGATGGAAGCATTGGCACCGGAAGATCAACCTGTTGTAATCACGCGACCAGAGTTTATGCGTCGCATGAAAGAAATGCAGGCTTTACAAGGAATGGCTTCTGACGCTTTCCCTGATAGTTATAATGTAGTGATTAATACTAACCACGAATTAATTGCGGATAAGCTCTTAAAGATGCGTTCAGAAGAGAAAAAAGAAGACTTTGTCAGTCATCTGTACAACCTTGCTCTCCTTAACCAAGGAATGTTGAAAGGTGCTGAATTGACAAGTTTCATCAACAAAAGCATTGACTACCTAAAATAGCTTTGAGTAGTTGAAGGTTAATATTAGCGGCTTAGTAAACAAATTTACTAAGCCGCTTTTCTTATTGAAGCCTTTGTAAAAGTTCAGTTGCTTTTTCAGTGTAAAAACCGCCTTCGATCTTACTTAGATCTTGGAGCAGTTGACTTGCTTTTGCTCGCTCTCTCCTGCTAATATAAACTTTAGCCAAGTTCCAGGTGGCAGATTCATAAAGCTCCTCTTTATTCATTCGGGCCACCTTTAGATATTCTTCGGCCAAACCCAATTCACCGGTTTTTAAAGCTGATAAACCAGCATAATAACTTGCAACAGGAGACTCTTGAGCCTTTAAATAATCTTCAAAAAAGGACAAGCTCCCCTGAAAGTTTTCTTTTTCATAGAGCCTTACGCCGCTGAGCAGGTCCTCCGTGAGTAAATCGCTATCCCTCCCACGGACTGTACTCGTCGCTGTTGCATCTTCAAAGTAGGCAAGATAATCCTGTTCTTGATTTGAGTTTTGATAATACAGCCACGCTGCTCCTGCAGTTATCAAAAGTAATATTGCCGCTGCGATGCGATTCCAGGGGAACATCTTTCGAACAGCAGCTGCTTCTGTCCGCTCTCCTAATCGTACATTAATATCTTCATATAATTCATCAAGAGTATTTTCAGCATCTTGATCCATCTGCTCAAAGCCTTCTACGGCTGCATCGCATAATGGGCAGTCTAATAAATGATTTTCTACCTTGAAGCGCTGATCTTCGGGTAGCTTACCACTAAGGTAATGATGGATTTCAGCTCGGGACAAACAATCCCTTGCAGTGAAAATTTTTTCCATTATTTAATTTTTGTATTCTCTTTCGCCAGGCGTGCCTGCTTAAAAGCATAAAGCCAGCAAAGATCAAAAACGAGTCTCTCAGGTTCGTCTTTTAATCAAAGCGTCCAATTACTGTTGCCTGGTGAATAATTATTTCACTCAAGCCAGATCATCTCGCCGCTCCAGGAGAACGCGTAACTTTCGTTTTCCGTTTTGCAAATGGCTTTTAATCTGGCCTAGGCTGAGACCGGTTTGCTGAGCAATTTCCTTATAACTTTTTTCGTGCACGAAAAACAATTCAACGCATTTACGTTGATCCGGTTTTAGTTGTTTTAGGACTGCCAACACGTCGGTTTCAGTAGACGCTCTACTATTAAGACTCCAAACCCCTTCATTTTCCATAAAAATTTCTGAACTTTTTTCGAATTCTTCCCATTTTTCATGCTGTGCATGCGTTCGGGATCGATTTCGAAGATAAGTCAGACTCTCATTTTTTGATA
This sequence comes from Saprospiraceae bacterium, assembly GCA_020631105.1. Classification (GTDB taxonomy): domain Bacteria; phylum Bacteroidota; class Bacteroidia; order Chitinophagales; family Saprospiraceae; genus JAHDHW01. Next base: position 50,644 of record JAHDHW010000020.1, read on the forward strand.
CTGTAAATAACCAAGAGCGAAAAGAGAGTAAATCTTTTACGGGTGGTTTTGAAAGCATTTTCTCAAAAATCACCATAGTCATATCCTTACAATCCGCAGAATTTTTAATGTATTTGGCGCAAACGCCATAGACGAGATGAGCATATCTTTTGAATAGTTCTCCGGCAAAGCGGTTATCCTTTCCCTCTAACATCTTAGACAGCAGCTCTTTATCAGACAGCTCCTGAAATTGACCCGAGTTAGGGAGTTTTCTCATCATAGTGCTTTAAAAATAAAGGATTCTATGATAAATCTATTCTTCTTGGTATTGCAAAAAATAAAAAATGTGTTGGAGCGAGGTTACTCCAACACATTTTCATCCTAAAAGAATAATTAAGTTCCTATAATTTTACAGATCTAAATATATACTCTAATTGCTGCATATAGTCTCTTTTCTTTTTACTAGGAGCATGCACAAAGCCTTCGACAAGTACAATCTCATTACTTTTAGGGTCTAAGATCGAGTAACTGATATAAGGTCCGCCCATATAATCATTCACAATTTCCCATATACCCCGACTCTCAACTGCGAAGTTTCCATCTAACTCTACATTGGAAGTATACATAGGCAGGTCAATATCATTAATATGTTTGTACGTCCCATCAACATTAGTGCTCACATAAAGGCCAAGTTCGTTCAGCGTTTTTTTAATCCCGGTTTTAGAAAATTGATCTTTGTCGACGTAAGGATACCGGTGAATAAAAATATTACTACTTAAGGCAGAAGTTTCTTTGCGGAGCCAGATTGTATTATTAGTTGTATCATCTAAGGCAAGAAAATAATCATATGGCACTTTAAAGTTAACCCCCATCCGTGCATTTACTAAGGATACCATTTCTGTATTTATTCCTCCTTGGTAGATATTCGCATCAACGATTTCAGAATCATGTTTGTTTATCCTCCCTAAGATAACGGGAGCATTCTTTTTTAGCCGCTCAACTAACTGGTCTTCAGTAAAAGCAAACTGATACATCAATATTTGATCCTGCGCCCACTTATTATTTCCTATCGAAAGATTAAAGCTAGGTGTTTCTTTTGCTTTTCGTAGCCCTTCGGATCCAATATCATCCGCAATTAATTTTGTGGTAGGAGAGTCCTGATCTGCAAGGTTTGCTAACATCAGATAGTTTCTAAAATTTTGTCGGCCAGTTACTGCCATTAATTCCTTTGGTGTATAATAGCGTATATCCAGCAAAGGCTCTGGTTGAGGGAGTATAATATACGCTGATGATAGATAATACCGAACGGTATCTCCAACTGGGCCATCCCAGAGATCTTTGTCTGCTACGACTACCAACTCATTTACCTTTCCATATGCTATTGGTACAGGAGTAAGTTTATCCACCATATCACTACTACAGCTTCCAATTAACAAGAGTGTGGATAAGCCAAAAAACAATTTGATCATTGAATTCATATTCTTTTTATTTATTCGAATAAGGTTTTCCCATTTCGATATTCTGTAAAATTAATAAAAAGCCGCTTTCCGTTTCTAAACGATGGTCTATCCTTTATTTTAAGGCTAAGACCACAATATAAAATATATACTATTGATAATATTTGTTCAATCCGGAAAGTTCAGTTTTACTCTTTTTATAGCTGCTTGCTTTATATGAAAGATGTCTAATTGTCCTTTTTTGGTGTGATGAGAAGCTGTTAAATATATCAAAAGAGATTAATGAAGGAAATTTATCAAAAGAACACCTGAAAAGATATGGTAAAACACAAAAAGGCCATTGTTTTCACAATGACCTTTTTGTGGCGATGAGAGATTCCTCCATAGGAGTCCCTTTGGGAGAACTCTGCCCCCTCGGTGTATTCTCTTACACACATTTTTACTCTGATTCTATCTTTCTTCGTTTCTTTTTCTTTTTGAAAACTACTTTTGTCTCCTATAATCAAAAAAGGCCATTACTTTCGTAATGACCTTTTTTTGTGGGCGATGAGAGATTC
>JAHDHW010000170.1:0-9526 GCA_020631105.1 Saprospiraceae bacterium
TCTAATAATTGAATAAACCTATCATGAAAAACCTTAGTACATTAATTTGTTTGTGCTTACTATTGACCTCGGCTAGTCTTTGGGGACAGGATGGCAAAGCTCAAATGATGGAATTACCAGAATTTAAACTTGACCCGGTCACTACAGAGATGCATATGCGTTTCTTAGCAGCAGACGAATTAATGGGACGTAGAACTACCGACCAGGGAAACAATGTAGCAGCGCGGTATATTGCGGAGCATTTTAGAGCCTATGGACTCACTACTGCTCCAGGTGCAACAGGATATTACCAAAAAGTCCCTTTTGAAAGCTTAAAACCACCAGAGACAAGTTTTATCCGATGGGGAGAGGATGTTTACGAACATGGCAAAGATATGATCGTCATGAGCGGTAATGGCGTTGAAGCCGAAGCTGATGTAGTCTTTGCAAACTTTGGCTGGATTGATAGCCTCAAAAATATTGACGATTATAATGGCCTTGATGTAAAAGGAAAGGTGGTCGTGGTATTATCCGGATTAGCGGACACGCAAGAACCTTCAGCGGTTTTTGGAGCCATGAAAAGAAAGCAGAAATTTGCAAAGGATAAAGGTGCAATTGCTTTGATTGAACTTTACAAATTGAGTTTCCCATGGGACTTCTTTAAAAACTATTTTGGGCGGGAGCGACTAGATATTGCCAAGGGAGAAGATGAAGAAAAAATTGACATCCCATATATCTGGCTTAAGGAAAAATCCGAAGCACCAAGTTTAGCTCTAAAAAATAAAAAGCCAACCACATTCAAAATGCAAATCGAAGGATTTGGTGCGATCCCTAAACCTTCACAAAATGTAATTGGCATTTTGGAAGGAACGGATCCTGTGCTCAAAAATGAGTATATCCTTTGTACGGCTCATTATGATCATGTTGGTGTAGGCAAACAAGGTGGTGGGCCATTTAATGAGAAAGATTCTATCTTCAATGGAGCCAGAGATAATGCAATGGGCACAGTAGCGTTGCTTTCTGCAGCTAAATCGCTTTCTGCAAAAAGACCAAAACGATCTGTCATCTTTATCGCTTTCACTGCTGAAGAAATGGGTCTCCTTGGAAGTGCTTATTATGCTGATCATCCTTTAATTCCACTTAACAAAACTGTTTATAACTTAAACTCTGACGGAGCTGGCTATGATGATAATACTGCCATTTCGGTAATTGGTTATGAGCGAGTTGGAACAGAAGCAGAATTCGAAAAAGCAGCTAGCGCCTTTGGCTTGAAGGTTATTCCAAATCCGGCACCGGAGCAAAACTTATTTGATCGATCAGATAATGTAAATTTTGCAGCTAAAGGAATTCCGGCTCCAACAGTGAGCCCGGGAACGACAGGTTTTTCAGAAGAAATCCAAAAGTATTACCACCAGGTTGGTGATAATCCGGAAACGATTGACTTCGAGTACCTGAATAAATTTTGCAAAACCTACGCTTACCTCGCTCGGCTTGTTGCAGATCTCGACAAAGCGCCTCAATGGATAGCTGGAGACAAATACGAATCCGCTGGTAAAAAGCTGTATAACAAAAAATAACTTTTCTGAGCTTCGAAGTAATTTACTTTTGATTACTTCGAAGCTTTTCCCAATTCAGATTATCTTCAATGACTGCACTTCTAATTAATTATCTTCAGAACGATTTTATGTCTTTAGGTGCTCAACCGCTCCCTGAAGCAGAAAGTTTTATAGAAAAAGCGAATAATGCGATGGATAAATATGATGTCGTCATTGCCATTCAAAAATGGTACCCCGCGACGCATTCCATGTTCGCTGCTAACCACCCCTGGCGTAAGCCCGGTCAGGAGATAGAAATAGATGGAGAGAAAGTTACGCTAAGTATTATCCACTGTGTAGCTGAAAGTTTTGGTGCCGCATTTCCTGCTGCACTGGACAAGGATAAAATAAATTATATTATCAGAGATGAGGGCCAGGGAAGTGAAGTGGTCCTGGGCCAAATCAAAGCATTAGTACAGGAGCATAAAGTTGAAGCAATTGAAGTCCTGGGTCCTAAGCCAGATACCTCGTCAGATAAGGAATAAAAAAGTGGTTCAAAAAATTGAACCACTGAAATAACGCAAATATATTTAACTATTTAAAACCCTTATTTGATTTACGAGTCTCTTAATCCAAAGCTCGTAGGAACTCATTTCGAACATTCTCATTCAAGAATTTCCCACTATATTCCGTCGTCACTGTGCTACTGTCCTCATGTTGAATCCCTCGTGATTGTACGCACATGTGCCTTGCATCAATATACACTGCAACATCATTAGTACCAAGCATATTCTTTAGTTCATTCGCAATTTGGATGGTTAATCTTTCCTGAACCTGTGGTCGTTTTGCATAATATTCTACGATTCGATTCAATTTAGACAAGCCAATTACTTTACCATTTGGGATATAAGCAACGTGTGCTCTTCCATAGATTGGTAAAAAGTGATGTTCGCAAGTTGAATGAACTTTTATATTTTTCTCTACCAGCATTTGGCGGTAGCCATAATTATTTTCAAATAAAGTAGTCGATGGTTTGTTATCCGGCTTCAGGCCTGCGAATATTTCTTTGATAAACATTTTAGCCACACGTCTTGGAGTCCCTTGCAAACTATCATCCTCTAAATCTAATCCGATAATATCCATGATTGATTTAAAATGAGCTTCAATTTTGTCCATTTTATCCTCATCACTCATCTCGAAAGCATCTTCTCGAATAGGTGTACCATTTGCAAAGGAGAAGTGCTCATCTCCCATTTCTTCAATCATCTGCTTTACTGGAATCTTACTTTTAACCATTAGTTTTATGTTTCAGGTTTTTAAATGCAAATTATAAACACGTATTTAGTGTTTAGGTTTAGAAAAAATCTTAAAAAGTATTTATATGCGTCTGTACTTTGTTGTTTTTGGCTTATTATTTTTGATGGATTGCGGGGGCAATGCCCCTTCTTCAGCGTGTAAATATGGAGAGCCTGTCCCCATTTTTTCATCTGGCCCGGCTCAGATAAGCAGCCATAATTTTGAGAAAAAAGGCCAAAAAGCCGTAGAAGAATTATTATTCGCTGATCGTACCCGCCTGGAAATATTCCAAAGTGGATGTAATGAAATCAGACAAGAATTTCGTTTCAATTTACCCCCAATAGAATCGGATCTCCCGGATAGCCTCTGGTTCAACCAGGCAACAGAACGAATGATTTTTCTTGGTGATCTGGATGAAAAATACCTTTCTCTAAGTTTGACCGGAGGGGTTATACAGCAGCAAAAAAAAGAAATGCAACTCGGGCAGTTTCTGGAGATTGACTATGATACGTATTTAATGGTCGATCGGATAGTTGAACCCCAAAGTACTTTGTTGATTGTCGTGATGGAGAAAAGATCTTAGCATCCTTGTTCAAATTTATAATTTTAAAAGTTGAGAACCCTTCTTTTTGTCCTTCTTACCATTCTATTAATGGGGTGTGCAAAATCACCACATGAAACTATTCCGAATAGCATTTTATTTCTTGGGCACACCTATGCCTCTGATTCGACAATTGATCAGCGCTTAGAGCAACTTGATTTATCCGGGTTTGAGCACATCTGGTTAGGAGGAGATATCTGCGATAATACAGACCGTAAAAAAGCAACCTTAGCTTACCTTTCCGAATATTTAAGCATTGAGGATCCTCTAAATTACTGGGCTCTAGGGAATCATGATGTAGCGTCAGACAACTATGATTGGATAAGCAAAAAAACTGGCAAACCTGATTTCTACACTCGGGAGCATAAAGGCATGACAGTGGTGGTACTTAACACCAATTTAGTCCCTCCGGCATGTGAGCAAATGGAAGCGCAGGCAGATATGTTCGAACAAGTCTGCGATACCATATCGGAATCTTCTCACCTCATTATCCTTTCTCATTATGTAATTTGGAATCATGTAAAGGGCACCCCCAATTTGTGGAAACGAGCCAACGCCAATAATCCTTATTGGGAGTTCCGATGTGGAAATAAAAGATCAAGATTTGAAGATGGGATGTATGACAAATTAGTTGAAGTTCAAAAACGAGGTGTCCAGGTAATTTTCATCTCTGGCGACTATGGACAGAAAGAAAAAAGCTTCCAATGCAAAACCAAAGAAGACATATGGTTTCTTGCTTCGGGGATTGATTATACTAATAAATACATCCCGGATTCTCTAAAGAATACCGCTAAAGATAAAGTATTAGCGCTTTACCATCTTCCCGAGCAAAGATCGTTGCATTGGACTTTTCTTGATCTGGATTCTTTATTAGAAAGCCAATCCCATTTTTTTAAATGAGCCCAATGTAGGTCTTTACTTCCTTAATTCCTTTTCAATATATTGAGCGACCGCAACGATTTCTGCATCCTTCAAAATCCCTTTAAATGGCGTCATGAGTCCTCTTCCGTGGTAGACCTGAGCAACACTTTCTTTTAGTGAAAGCGTTGAAGCAGATAAATCTTTAGCGCCATTTACATTGAGGTCTCCCGTAAAACCATGACAGGCTGCGCAAAGCATTTTGTATTTTGCTTTTGCATCTACTGCTGCAATATCATCTTCAGAAACACCTGCAATAATTTCTTCTGCCTTCTTCAATTCCTCCGGTGGAATAGGAATCACTTCAGGTTCTTCTTCCTTAGGTTCCTCTTTAACTTCTTCCTTAGGAGCCGCTTTTGCAACTTCTTTTTTGGGTGGTGCAGTTTTCTTCACTGGTTTTGGCTTGTCTTCACTACAAGCGGTAAGCAAAATTAATAATGCAAAAGAGAGTAATAAACTAATCTTATTCATCTGTATCTAATCTATTTTTATGAAGTGATTTATCTTTTTAACTCCTGAGTTATTAAAATGTTCTACACAAAAGTATAACCATGGTTTTTTAGTGGAAGAGATCGTACCCGATCACCAGTTGCTGCAAAAATCGCATTCGTCAAAGCCGGCGCAGCAGGTGGAGTTGCAGGCTCTCCTACTCCACCAGGATATTCATCCACATCCATGATATGTACTACAACGGTTGGCGCTACATTCATTCGTACCATTTCATATTGCGGGAAGTTATACTGTTCAACTTCGCCATCTTTAAAAGTAATCTCGCCATACAAAGCAGCTGATAATCCGAAGATAATTCCACTTTGCATTTGTGCTTCAACCGTATCAGGATTGACCACTCTACCACAATCAATCACACAATAATATTTATCAATACTAAATTCTTTTTCGCTGATTCTGGTTAATTCCGCCACCTGACCAACTATAGAGCCAAAGGATTTACAAAGTGCGATTCCTCTAAATCGATTCTCTCCAGGATTTTGTTTCCAGTTGCTAATCTCTGCAACTTTATCCAATACATTTTTAAAGCGTGGATCATCAATCAGGTTTCTACGAAACTCATAAGGATCCATATTTGACGCATGAGCACATTCGTCAATAAAGGATTCCGTAAAAAATCCATTTTGAGAACTCCCGACACTTCGCCAGTTACCTACCTGAATAGGCGCTTCAATCTGCCCCAGTGCGAACTTCATATTTTCCATTCGATATGGTAGTTCGGCTGCTCCCTCCGGTGTGGAAAGATCTTTCTCAGGTGGTTCCGCAAATTGAGGTTTTATACGATTTATTGAGCTAAAGCCTACAGATTGCAGTGCAACTTTATGTTCCCAGGCTTCAATACCTCCATTATTGAGCTTGGCCCTGAATTTACTTTTCACTGCCGGGCGATACATTTCATGGCGAATATCTTCTTCCCGGGTATACACCAATTGGATAGGTGTACCTTCCATTTCTTTCGCTACATGAGCTGCGTTAAGAATCATATCAATCTCTGCCCTTCGACCAAAGCCACCACCTAGATATTTCTCATGTACCGTTACATTTTCATAATCTAAGCCGGTTACGGCTACTACCCCATCCGCCATTAAGGAACTTCCCTGATGTCCTGCCCAAATTTCTGCTTTATCTCCTTTGACTAATACGGTACAATTAATTGGCTCCATACAGGCATGCGCTAAGTAAGGTACATCATAAGTAACTTCCAAAATTCCTTCTGACTCGTCCAGTACCTTGGTCGCATTACCTTCGTCTTTAGGTGCTGCGATAATTTTATTGGCGATGACATCTTCTGCCTGAGCATCCAGCTCCTCAGAGGATAAGGTGTTATTTCCAGTTTCTTCCAACTTCAAAGCTAAAGCCGCATTTTTAGCGCGCCAGGTATTATCCGCCACTACGACTGCCCCGCGTCCGTCAGGAAGCATGACCACCTTTTTCACGCCTTGTCTTGCTTCGATTTCAGCTTGATTAGGGATCGCAGTGATCGCCCCGTCATGATAAGTAGCATGCCTCATAGCGCCGTATAACATGCCGTCAAGACGGACATCTAAACCAAACTCTGCAGAACCATCAATCTTTTCCGGAATATCCAATCGCTGGATTGGTTTCCCCAGTAGCTTCCAATCTTTTTTGGATTTTAGAGCAGGTAATTCATCTAATTTAATCTGAGCTGCTTCATTCGCAATAGCACCGTAGTTAACTTTTTCTCCTGATTTTTTATTGATAACCTGGGCATTTTCAGCGTAGCAGTCTCCAGCAGAAACTCCCCATTTTGCAGCAGCTGCACGTATTAACATCTCTCTGGCAGATGCGCCCATTGAACGAAGCAAATCATAGGCATCAGGAATTGAGGTGCTTCCACCAGTAGCCACCAGGGGTAAAAAGTGGGCAATCTTTTCCATAAAACTCAGGCTACTATAAATATTTCGTGGCTCTTGAGTTAACAAAAAAGTATTTGCATAAGCCGGCTCAGGTTGAGGCGTTACCAGTCTGATATTAGACATGGGCACTTCCAGTTCTTCTGCAATTAGCATGGGTAAAGAAGTACTTACCCCCTGGCCCATTTCAGCGCGAGGCATTGCCAGCGAAATAAGATTATCTGGAGATATATGTACCCAGGCATTTATCGAATCTCCCTCACCAAATCCTTTTCCGGAATACTTACGAGCATTTCGGGTAAGGAAAATATTACCTCCAACACCCACCACCAAACCAACACCAGCTAAAGCTCCTACTCCTATAAAGGCTCTACGTGTCCATTTGCCTCTTTTCTTTTTATTACTATCTGCCATGATTATTTTATTTCTGTAGCTCTATAAAAAAGCTTTATTATTAAGATCCGTTTTTTTTAGTCTGCGAGATTTGTTTTATCTCCTCTTCTTTTTGCTGCCGTATGAATTGCAGCTCTGATTCGGTTATAGGTCCCACAGCGACAAATATTAGTTATCCTCTGGTTGATATCCTCATCCGTAGGATTTGGAATTTCGTTTAGCAGCGCTTCTGCTGCTACAATCATTCCCGATTGACAATAACCACATTGAGGAACCTGATGCTCTATCCAAGCTAACTGAACGTCAGAGAGTTCACCGTCAGGGCTTACACCTTCTATTGTCGTAATTGCTTTTCCTTCAGCGACGGAAGCAGGTAAAGTACAAGTCCTCGTTGCAATTCCATCTAACATCACCGTACAAGATCCGCAAGAAGCAACGCCACAACCATATTTAGTACCAGTCATATTTAATTCATCCCGCAATACCCAAAGCAAGGGCATGCCCTCCTCTACGTCTACCGTATGAATTTTACCATTGATATTCAGTTCCATAAAATGTATTTTTAAGAAGGATTAATTGAGTGCCACTAGCGCTAAATTAGTGAATGACCAAATTTATCATTTTTATAGCAAATCCTATCTAATTTCTTGATTTCTCTATTGAAAAGGTCAGGTAAGTTTCTTTGTAGCTCTAATAGACTGATTATCTTCTGGTTTTAGATCAAAGTCTAATTTCCGAAGGATTTCTAACATTGCAGTGTTTTGGGAAAGTATAGTAGCATAAAGGTAACGATAGCCCATATCTTTCGCTACCTCAAGCATATATGTGGTTAGCCTCTTCCCCAAACCTTTACCATGCCAGTCATCAGCGATGATAATTGCATATTCCATTATCTCATTATCTTCAGCCACAAGTCTGGCAACAGCAATGACACTTTTGGGCGTGCCTTTCACCTCCGCGATAATGGCCATTTCGGAAGTGTAGTCAATTTCAATTAATCGCTTTACTAGTTTTTCATTAGGAGTAGGAATATAGCCGAAAAAGCGATTATAGATACTTTGGGTAGAGAGAGAAGCTCTAAATTGCTCAGTGTTGTCCGTATCACTCGGATGAATTGGCCTGAGCTGGACAATAGAATCGTCAGAAAGTCGAAGCGGACGTATATATTTGATTGGATAAACACTTAAATCCATAAGGCGATCTTTGTCTAAAGATAAGTGTTCTTATTTAAGCTCAAAATCATGGCTCATTAATTCGGAAGACTCCAACATAGCCCGGCGCTAAAAAAGAGCGTATTGACCCCTCCGTTAGGTGTTTCTAAATTTGCATTACTGATATGGCGGCCTCCAACTCTAATATCCGCATAAAGGTTTGCTTTCAATCTTGTTTGCAAACCAATAAATAAATTATCTGAAAAGATAAATCCGCTGGACTGCCTTCTCGGCGCACCTGAAACATAATGCGGTCCTGCACTAATACTTAGAAATAAGCTTTGCTTTCCTTCATTCAGATTATAACGGATTAATGCGCCCGCATTTAATCCATATTCAATCCCATTTTTTAAGGCAGGCTCTGCTGTAGAAAATCGATAGCGCATCAAATTGAACTGAGGTTGGACGACCACATCCAATCCCCATTTTGATTTTCGGACTAAAGATCTAAAGTATTGAAATTGAAAAAAAGTCACCCGATAATCATAATTGATATTGAGTAAGTGATGACTTCCATAGCCTAGCTGAAAACCTACTTTCTGTTTGCTGTCTACAAAAGAAGATTGAGCTTGCACCGTAAGAGCAATAAGATTCAAGCCCAGAAAAAGGAATATCACTTTAAACCTTATCTTCATCTTCATCATAATGACCTACTCTTTTTTATTATTAATAAAGGCCTGAAGTCCTACATTGAATCCAATTCTATTGGTAGTGGAGTTATTAAAATTATAGTCTCGATAATAATTAAGCGACATATCAACACTAATGTCATTAGATAAAAATACCGCAAGGCCAGGTCCTCCCCGAAAGTTAAATCCAGCATCCGAATCTTCGCCGAAATCATAATTTACAACAGTTGCGACAAATCCCGGCCGGAGGTCAATAAAAAACTTTACAGGCATCTCTGATGCAAAATAATACCTGAATAATGGAAATATCCCCACACTCGTTGATGTAACGTTAGCACTACCGAAAACGCCCAAGCTATAATTTAATCCTCCACCAAGCACTAAATTATCCTGCAGGAAATAGCCCGTTGCTGCACTAACATTAAAAGAGAAAGAGTCATCTGCATCCTCCACGAAAACATAATTCAAATTGAAATCTCCTCCAATCAACAGATTATCTTTTTCTGTTTGGGCGTAAAGGGACGTGAGGAGTAGACAGAGAACGACAAAACATAGATTTTTTTTCATAGCAAATATTTAA
>JAHDHW010000170.1:9626-10908 GCA_020631105.1 Saprospiraceae bacterium
TTTGTTTCGCGGCTAAAATTTTATTTAGCATTTTTAGGTAACCAATATTATGTTGTACAAATATAGATACTGTGTTCTAATTCAAGAATAAAAACTACGTTAGTCGTTTAAGAAACGCGGTTTAACGAAAATAAATAGCACAGCCCTTAAGTTTCTGCTTTATTTGTTTAACCTCAACACAATCAGATGAAACCTTCAAAAAACCTCGTTTTTGTTATTATCAGTCTAATACTTGTGTCTTTTCAAGCATCCTCAGCTAGTTGTTTGATAAAGGAGTCGGCAGACTCTATAAAACAGACTAATCTTGCTGCCACAGCAAATACTCCGGAAAGTCTCTTTAACCGCATTTATCAGTTAGCAGGTATCCCAACCATTGTTTTAGAAACGGATATGAAAAAACTCATCCGTAACAAGTTAAAGGAAACTTATCAGGTTACAGGCTTCAATTTAAAGGATGACCAGGGTACTGACCTTTTTAGTCTACAGGCGAAAGTCAGAGCGAGGGGTAATATGCGGAAGAAGGTTAGTCATTTTCCTCCTCTGAAATTAGACTTCGTAAAGTCTGATTTGAAAGAATTAGGTTTATTAAAGATTGATGATCTTAAATTGGTCCTTCCCAATAATAGCCAAAAACAGAACCAACAAAAACTATTCAAAGAATATCTTCTGTATAAGCTTTATGCTGCAATTGAGTCCAGCGCTATCCATGTCAAATTGGTCAACTTATCTATTTTGACCGATGGGGAAGAGAAGCATCAGTTGCCTAGTATTCTTATTGAGGACGAGGCGGATTATATTAATCGTACTGGTGCAAAAGTATTGGCAAGAGGAAAAATAAGCCCCTCCAGAATGGATAGAAAAGCTTTCGCTAAAATGGTGTTTTTTCAGAACATGATTTGTAATACAGATTTCTCAATCTTGAATAAGCATAATGTCAAAATTGCTAAAATCCCCAATCGAGAAAAATTAATCGCTATCCCTTACGACTTTGATTACTCTGGTTTTGTGGATCATAGCTATGCGGTACCGCACGACATTGTACCTATTGATAATGTCCACGAACGCTATGTTTTTCAGCATTGCAAATTGTCAGATAAAGAATATGAAGAGACAAAAACCTTCTTCTTGTCCATTGAACAACAGCTATATGATATTTGTGATGGGGCGGCGTATATGGACGAGCGGACGATCAAAGATTCTAAACGCTATATTAAGACCTTTTTTGATGATTTACGAAAGTCAAAAAGGATGAAACGGCAGTTTACGAAGTAGACATGGGGCA
>JAHDHW010000171.1 GCA_020631105.1 Saprospiraceae bacterium
GAGGTAGTTATTCCTTTTTTAGAATATCATACCAATTATTGAAAGCTTCTTTTTTACGTCTTGCGATGGGTACTTCTTTTTGATCGGAAAGTATAAGAGTAGAACTATTGGGCCGAGCAACGATGTGATAAGCATTAATCATAAATGATTTATGACATCTGTAAAAGCCCTTTTCGTCCAATAATTCTTCCAGAGCAGATAAGGTTTTAGTGACCAGTTTCTTTTTTTGTTGAACTAAATAGATGTAACTGTAATTTCGTTCGCCTTCAATTCTGATGATATCCTTGAGACTTAATCGCAATTCCCCCTCTTGTGTTTGTAAAACCAACCGCTGTTCTGAGATGTCTTTCGTTCTATAATTGCGTAATGCCAGTTTTAGATTTTCGCGTTGGGTTATCTTCTTAGCATTATCCTGATATCGCTTAATCGCATTTTTTAATTCTCCCAGGTCAATAGGTTTGACTAAATAATCTAAAGCATTAAAGCGAATAGCTTTAATGGCGTAGTGACTGTAAGAGGTGATGAATATGGTTTGGAAATCAATATGACTCAATCTGGACAGCATCTCGAATCCTGTCATATCTGCCATTTCCACATCGAGAAATATTAGGTCAGGTTTATAGGTGTCAATTTTTTGTAGGCCTTCGGTTCCGCTACTCGCTGAGTTAAGCACTTCTACTTCAGGCACATATTGCTGTAGCTTATCCATTAATAAATCTCTGATGAATGGATCGTCATCGATAATCAGGCTTCTAATGTTTTCAGCTGGCATCTATCTTTCTTTGTGTATAAGAGCATATTGAATGTTATAAACAATATAGAAAAATTGTTTGAAATAGTATGAAAGGCTGACCATACGGACAATTAAAAGGGAATTAACCGTTTGATTTACCGCTCGATTAATCGGGATGTCGTTGGATAATAATGGCTTTTATAGTGCTTGAAGTGCACCTACCTTGCAGTCATCATTATTCTCATTTATTAACCCTAAATATCTCAACTATGCAAAACTCAATTTTTTGGAAATTATCGCTAATCGTTATTATTTGTACATTTTCCTTTAGTAGCTGTGAAAAAGAAGCTCTAAAAAGCGAAGAGCTAGCCCCCGTCTACGCAAACTCAAAAGTAATTTTGGATATTTTGCAGGACCCTGAGTCTCTCCAACAATTAAAGGCAGTACTACCTAGTATTGAAGTGACTGAGATACTTGAAGATGGAGCATCCGCTAGAAATGCTAGTTTTATTACTCCATTAATTAATAGTGATGGGCTTTTTCTAATTACTGAAAATGCAATAAGTGTATTTGGCATTGAGGAGCTTAACGAAGGAGATTTTTGGAGAGAAAATCCTGACGGTACTATCTCTGTTCATATAAACTCCAATGATGCATTTGCTTTTTACAGTGGTGAAGAAGGTGATTTTGAGGGGGAGCAAGCAAAGTTAATTATGAATTATACGGGCATTTATACAGAAGTCACCATAACAACTCCATTCGGTACATTTACTTTGCGATTCATTGACACCCTTAGTGATCCGCAAAATGCCTTTCAATTTAGTGGAATAGGTGACGTAGTCTCTGAGGATGGCACTGAAAGGAAATTGAAATCCCAATTTGTACGTACACCTAGTGGTCAGAGCAATGGCTTTATAAAGCTGCAATGATTTTTTGTAGGTTCAATGTAATTAACCATATATACCTGACTCGAAGTGGTTTGCACTTGCAAACCACTTCGTCGTCAGTATACCAAGAAATTTGAAGGTCATCCGCATTGGCAGGTGATTTTCAAATTTAAATACAAGAACATGAGTTATCCCGAATTTCCATAAAGGAATTTCGGGATAACTCATGTTTTGGCTTTACTTTAAATATTCCTCTATTAAATAGTTCCGCCACTTAGTTTTTTGAAATAGCCCCCTATTCTCCTCCAACTTCTTTGTAAATCGTACCAATTAATTCACTCGGCTTATAGGGTTTAGGGATATAGTTATTCATGCCCGATTTTAGATAATTGTTGATTTCTGATTTTAGCAGACTAGCTGTCATGGCAATAATAGGAATTGGCGAATTTCGGTCTTCTGCCGCTTCGATTGCTCTTATTTTTTGAGTTGCTTCGAAACCATTAAGCTCTGGCATTTGGGCATCCATAAGGATCAGATCATAGGCTGTTGATTGGAAGGCTTCAATTGCAAGAGCACCATTTTCAACGGTATCCAAGTGTATATCTTCAATATAATAAGACAAATCATCCTGAGCAATCATCTGATTGAAGGGATTATCTTCTGCTAATAAGATTCGAATACCTTTTAATGCAGTCGCCATAGCCTGTAGTCTTTCTTCTGTGACAACCTCTGCGGTAATTGCATTTTCTGCTGCTTCCACCAAAGGTATCTTTACTCTAAAGCTACTCCCTTTGTTCAATTCGCTTTTTAACTCGATACTACCATTTTGTAATTCAATTAATTGCTTAGTAATGTTTAATCCGAGCCCGGTACCACCATAGAATCGATTTGTTGATTGATTGGCTTGTGCAAAAGCGTTGAAAATAAGTTGTTGTTTATCCGCCGGAATGCCAATTCCTGTATCCTTTACCCGGAATACAAGTTGCGCATCCTCTTTTTCCAATAAGATATCAACACTCCCCTTTTCAGTAAACTTAATAGCGTTCCCCGCAAGGTTCATTAAAATCTGATTAAGGCGGGTAGGATCCCCCATCACCAGATCAGGAACATCCTCCCCAATCTCGCACTTTAGAAGTAAGCCTTTTTCTTCTGCCTTGTATTTTAGTACTTGTGCTACATGCTCGACTACCTTGATTGGATTATAAGGAATGCTTTCGATATCCAGCTTACCGGCTTCTATCTTAGAAAGATCGAGTACATCATTCAGGATGACTACCAGGTTATCTGTACTGGTCTGCATGGCATTCAAATATACTTCCTGCTCGGGAGGATGATCATTTCTTTGCAGGATGTTTACCATCCCCGAAATGGCATGCATTGGGGTCCGGATTTCGTGGCTCATATTGGCCAAAAACTGTTCTTTTACCCTTTCTGATTCTTCTGCCTTATCTCGAGCCAGCGCAATGGCTTTCCTTTGTTGCTGGGAAAGTTTCAGTCTGTTGAATAATAGCACAGCAAAAGCGACTGCAAATAATAATCCTCCGATCACCGCCCAAATGATAGTGCGTTGATTTTTTTGTTTTTCGGCCTCCAGTTGTAGTTGCGACTGATAGCGTTCTTCGGCGAAAGTTTTCTCTTTTTCTGCAGCAAACTTATACTCCTGGATGTACAATGCTTTTTTGTTTTCTTCATTATCTACGCTATCCCGGTAAGCAACGTGTAGTTCAAGCATTTCCAATGCTTTTTGAGGTTGATCCAAAGCTTCGTAAGTTTCGTATAAGCTTTTGGATAGTTCTTTCATAGCCAATCCACTATTCAAAGGTTCGACCAATTCGTAAGCCTTCAATTTATATTCTAATGCTTTATTATAATCCCCCTTGCGATGATAGGCATCTCCAAGATTGGCCAGATGAATATATACCTTATCTACTTCGCCGATATTTTTAGCAACCTCGATGATCTCTTCAAAGATGGCTATTGCTTTTTGATAATCTTTGGCATCCAGGTACCTTAAGCCAACGTTACCCAGCGCCCTGGTATACCTTGATTGCGCTCCCATCTCTTTTGCGAGGTCAGCACTTTGTTGATAAGCCGCGAGACTTTCTTCTTCTCTATTGAGTTGTTTTAAAGCGGTACCCTTCGTATTCAATAAATCAGGAATAATCCGTTTATAGCCAACGGCTTTCGCCAGTGAATCTCCTTTTGCCAGGTATTTAAGTGATTGTTCGGGTTCATTCAAATCGACAGAAACGATTGCTAATTGAGAGAGGCTAAAAACGACGATAGATGGTATACTGTATTTTTCAGCCAACTGCATACTACGCGTTAAATATTCGATTGCTTTTTTGAGGTCGCCTCTACTGTTTTCAAGTATTCCAAAATTGACGTACACTCCAGCCTCTGCTTCCTCATTTTTAGTAATTTTTAGTAGTTTGAGCGCTTCTTCAAATTGAGTAGCCGCTTGTTCATTTAATCCCTGATCCAGATAGATAACCCCCAGGTTAATGATGCCATTTGTTCTAAATTGATACTCTCCAATGGAGGTACATATCTCAATTCCTTCTTTAAAAGCTGCAATGGCCTCATCGCGTCGTCCGAGACTATTATAAATAGAGCCCATATTAATGGTACAGCCGGCCACACTTTTCATTGCTCCGTTTTCTCTGTGATACCGCTTGGCTATTTCAAATTCAGTTATGGCCGATTCGTAGTCTCCTTTACTCATTTTTGCAAGCCCCCATTTATTGTAGGCTTCACCAAGAAATTTTGGCAATTTTTTTTCAGTAGCCATATCAATGATCACCTGAGCGATGAGTATAGCTGAGTCTGGATTATGTTGCACAAAAAAACCATGGGTCCCGGCTAAAGCTTTAAGACGGGTGGTGTCTTTTAATGATTCATTTTGCCATACCTGTAATAGAGAGTCCACTTTAGTTCTATTTTGACTAAAGAGGCCAAAGGAAAAAAATAATAAAAAAGCGATAACAATAATTTCTTTTAACATGATATTGGTCCTTTTGGAGTTTTGATGTTGTAACAGTCTTTATGGAGATTTATCCCTAACAATAAAGAAAACAAGGGCAGTTCTATTACGAAATATCTTTTAGCACATTGATTGGAAAAGCCTCATTCTCTCTTCTACCTAAGCTGTATGGTTTTAGGTATAAAACAAGATAAAGAAAATAGTTTTTATAGGCGCTTAAAATGATCAAAAGGGAAATTTACGGGTAGCTGACCGTTCGATCAACCACTGGATCAATTGGGTTACCATAGGATAAAAACGACTTGTTATCACAGTAGGCTGCACTTACCTTGTGAGCGTAATCAGTTACAAAATCATTTAAAAACAAATCTTATCACGATCTCTGAATATTTGAAGAAAGCATTTATCCAGAGTTTTAACTCAAAAAGTCATGAAAAAATTAGCTTTAAATTTAATCGCATTGATCTGTACGCTTAGCCCTGCTTTATTATTTGCGAATAACAATGATGATGGGAACAAATTAGACCCAAATGAATCCTACACCGTACGACTTCACGTGGAAACTGCTTCTGGTGACTTTGTATTATCAGAAATCGATCTGGAAAACTATATGAATGCGATTCTTTTCAACGAAGATGGTAAGCTTGCACCCGCTTTAGATCAGTTGGCAATCTTAAGTGAGGGCAAAAACCTAGAATTCTATCAGGAAGAAGAAGTGAATCGATTCTATTTTGCAATAAGCAAAACAAAAAACGAAAATGTAAATACTTTGGCAGCTTTAGAAAATGCCCCATGTGGTCAAAACGACCATAAATGCAAAGCAATTGTTGAGTGTTTCGTACCAGGGATGTATGCACATGAGGGTTATAGAACAGCACCTGGTTCTAGCTGTTTCGGAGGTAACTCCAGTTATTGCATTGCCTACAAAATCCCAAATAATTTTCCTTATTACATTATCCCATGCCAAGGAAATTAAACCTGATAATCTGATTTTGCAGATCAGCTATCCACGTCCCTAACATAATTTTATAAACAAAAGTCGTATCCCGAATTTCTAAAAAGGAAGTTCGGGATACTTATTTCATGGTGAGTTTAATCAAACTTGCTGAGTCACTTTTTGAACTTCTTCCACTGCATTTTCCAGCTGCTCTAATATATCCATCACTAAAGCTCGTAACTCAGATAAGGGCATAGTCTGGTATTCGTGCTCTAATCTACGAATAGGAGTAACAACACCAGGAATTCCAAAAAACTGTAATTGGGGACTCATTTGATGAAGAATTTGCCGTGTACTTTTTCGGTCTTCATCAGCGATACTTACTTTTAGTGCGTCCATTCTCTGGGGGATGAGCTCAAGAAACTGATCTAAATATTTTAGCATACGCAGCCGATCACCTCTGGCGATATTAATGACATTTTGTAGATCAATATATTGGGGGTTCCAATGCAGCTCCATTTACTTATTTTTGGACAATTTAAGCATAAAATGATAAGAAATTGGAAGTGTTGATCTAGCGGTTGATTAAACGGAACAAATAAATTCTGCTTATTCTTTAGCTATACATGACGCGAAGTGGTTTGTTTAAAAACAAACCACTTCGGTCAGTATATACTGCACACGAAGATGGCTTGCACTTGCAAACCACTTCGTCGTCAGTAAAGTGGTAATTCCAGTAATATTACTTTGTTACCTCTTTGTTGTAAAGGTAAGTCCAGTGTATCTGGAGTGGTAAAGTATTCTACAAATTCAAATCCAAAGCTCTTGTAATAGCTTATGATATTGGTATTATCTCCCCAGGTGTCCAGTCGAACATATTCAAGTTCTCGTTCTTTTGCAAATGCTCTACTCCATTCAAGAATACTCCCAAATAATCGCTGCCCCTTGAATGCTGGATTGACAATTACGCCATGGAGATAAATCGCATTTGCTTGGTCTAAATCGCGCCAAACTACCTTATCTTCCAGCAGGACTTTGAAGACGCAGGCAATTTGCTGATCAATAAGGAGTTTGTAATGTTGGCCTTGGTTAATGGTATTTTCAAGAGCGCTTCGTTCAAAACGCGGCCAAACTGGATAACCGTTTTGCCTTTGGTATTTTATAGCGGCTTCCAACATTTCAAAGATAAAATCAATATCTTTTAAACAGGTGTGGACAATTTTCGATTTGTTCATTTTCTGATCATTGGTGTCGCTTTTTCAACACTTCGATCACATCATTTAGTTCAAAATCTTTTGCTGCTAATAGTACCAAATAATGATACATCAAGTCAGCAGCTTCATTCAAAAATAATTCTTTATTATCATCCTTTGCTTCGATGACCAATTCAACAGCCTCTTCCCCTACCTTTTGAGCGACTTTGTTTATTCCTTTTTTGAAAAGAGATGCGGTATATGAAGAATCTGCATCTGCTCCTTTACGCTCTTCGATGACAGATTGCAGGTGTAATAAAAAGTTGTCTTTTTGGTTTTTCTCTTCAAAGCAGGTATCTGCTCCGGTATGGCAAACGGGACCTTTGGGCTTTGCCTTTACCAAAAAAGTATCCTGATCACAGTCCAAAGTAATACTTACCATTTCCAGAAAGTTGCCACTGGTTTCTCCTTTGGTCCAAAGCTCTTGCCTACTCCGGCTATAGAAAGTTACTAAACCCGAACTTTTCGTTTTTTCGAGCGCCGCTTCGTTCATATAACCGAGCATAAGGACTTTTTCCGTATCAGCATCCTGAACGATTGCGGGGATTAAGCCATTTGATTTGTCGAAATTAGGTGTTTGCATATTTGACATAAGGTGATAATTAGATTCTTGTTGGTATATTTTGTTGAGCGAGATAGTTTTTAAGTTCGGGGATTCCTATCTCATTATAATGGAAAATGCTGGCCGCTAGTGCTGCATCAGCTTTCCCTTTTTCGAAGGTTTCTTTAAAGTGTTCCATATTCCCGGCTCCTCCGGAAGCAATGATCGGAATTTGTAAATTCTCCGAGAGTTTGGCCAATGCTTCATTCGCAAAGCCAGCTTTGGTCCCATCATGATCCATCGAGGTAAAAAGGATTTCTCCGGCACCTCGTTGTTCAACTTCCTTTGCCCATTCGAAGAGATCAATTTCGGTAGGAAGTCTTCCGCCATTCAAATGTACTTTCCATTGTCCATCGATTTGCTTCGCATCAATTGCAACAGTAATGCATTGGGCACCGAAGTTTTTAGAAAGTTCATTAATCAAATCCGGGTTTCTGACGGCGGCAGAATTAATGGAAATCTTATCTGCACCGGATTCCAGGAGTCGGCTGACATCCTCACTGCTGCTAATACCGCCACCTACTGTAAATGGAATATTTACTTGCTCTGCGACTTTTCTGACCAGTTCCCTTAAAGTCTTGCGCTTTTCATTCGTTGCACTGATATCCAGGAATACTAATTCGTCCGCACCCTGATCACTGTAAGCTTTTGCTTGTTCGACTGGGTCCCCCGCATCTCGCAATTCTAAAAAGTTAATGCCTTTAACCGTTCTCCCATCTTTGATATCGAGGCAGGGAATAATCCGCTTAGACAATTGTCGTTGCTGAGGGTTCTTAGGCAAAAAGTACTTGAGATTGATTCTATTTTCATAAATGGCCTTCCCAACCACTACAGCAGGTGATCCAATCGCCTGGAGTTGCTCAATGTCTTTATTGGATGAAACACCTCCACTGGCAATGATATTCATATCCGGAAAGGCCTGCATTAGCTTCTCATATAATTGAACGGAAGTTCCCTGTAACATCCCATCTTTTGAGATATCCGTGCAAATGACATGCTTGACACCTCGGCTAGCATGTTCTTTTAAGAAATCAAAGATGCTAACCTCACTCGTCTCTAACCAACCATTGATCGCTAGTTTTTCATCTTTGACATCGGCTCCGAGGATGACACGTTCTGGGCCATAACGGTCCAACCAACGAAAAAAAGTGTCAGGCTCTTTAACCGCTATGGTTCCAATGATGGCCTGAGTGGCTCCGCTATCAAAAACACGTTGAATATCCTCGTCTGATTTGATCCCTCCTCCAAACTCGATTTCAAGATTTGTATTTTGAGCGATCTGTTCCAAGACCGGATAGTTGATGACTCGTTTTGCTTTTGCTCCATCTAAATCAACGAGGTGTAATTTCCGAACACCATAGCTTTCAAATTCTTTGGCTACCTCCAAAGGATTTTCATTATATATTTTCTTCTGGTCATAATCTCCCTGACTCAGTCGAACACATTTGCCATCGATGATATCTATTGCGGGTATAATGTACATTAATCAAATGATTTTAAAGTCTGATAAAATTTTGGAGGATCTGCTCTCCGATGCTTCCTGATTTTTCGACATGGAATTGAGTCGCATAAAAATTATCCTTTTGTACCGCAGCACTAAAGGGCAGTACATAATCTGTCAACCCAACGGTGTATGGCCCTTCTTCCACATAAAAGCTGTGAACATAATATACATGCTGTTCTTCCTGTCGTGTATCAAAAATATCGCCTTTGAGATCATACATTTTGTTCCATCCCATATGCGGTACTTTCTCTCCATTCGCTGGCTGAAACAGCTTTACTTTTTGTGGAATAACTCCAAGGCACTCGGTATCATTTTCCTCTGAATGTTCGCACAGTAACTGCATTCCCACACAAACGCCCAGTACGGGCTGAGTTAAACCGCGAATGACATTATCCAATCCTTCGTTCCGAAGGTGAGCCATTGTAGTAGAAGCCTCTCCCACCCCTGGGAAGATCACTTTATCCGCATTTCGAATAGTATCATGATCGGCGGTTACCTTTGCTTCCACGCCAATGCGTTGCATCGCAAAAAGTACAGATTGGATATTTCCTGCGTTGTAATCGATGATAGCGATGGATGGTTTATTCATCATTTTTCCTTAGTTATTTTCGTATTCTTCTCTTTAATCTTTTTCAATATGAACACTACACTTTCAATTTATAATCACTGATGCTCATGATCCTGACGCTCGCTTGCTCGGCCAGGACAGGCTTATCACTCATGACTCATGAATTATGACTTATGACTTATGTTTTATGACTCATGTTTATATCGTCCCCTTAGTGCTTGGCATTTTTACATTTCTTGCATCCCTTCGGACAGCCATTTTAATTGCTTTGGCGAAGGCTTTAAATATCGCTTCAATTTTATGATGCTCATTAGTGCCTTCTACTTTGATATTTAAATTTGACTTTGAAGTATCGGTGAACGATTTGAAGAAATGCATAAACATCTCCGTTGGCATATCTCCAATTTTCTCTCGTTTGAAATCCGCATCCCATACCAGCCAGGGCCTACCACCAAAGTCAATGGCGACCTGAGCCAGACATTCATCCATTGGAAGACAAAAACCATATCGTTCGATACTTTCTTTATTTCCGAGTGCCTGCCCAAAAGCTTCACCTAATGCCAGTGCGGTATCTTCGATAGTGTGATGCTCATCAATATGCAAGTCACCTTTGACTTTGACCGAGAGGTCTACTCCGGAGTGGCGAGCAATTTGATCTAGCATATGATCGAAGAAACCCAGACCCGTTTCGATGTCGGCGCGGCCAGCGCCGTCCAGTGTAAGCTCGATAGAGATGTCGGTCTCGGAGGTGGTTCGGCGGACGGAGGATCGGCGAGTCTTAAATTTTAAAAACTCATAGATTTCCGCCCAACGGAGTGTAATTAGTGCGCAGGTATCTGCCAGCGATCCGGGTTCAGCTGTTACTTTATCCTGGATCAGTATTCCTTTGGCACCCAGGTTTTTAGCTAATTGAATATCAGATAAGCGATCACCCAAAACAAAGGAGTTTTCGAGATCATAATCTCCTTCGAGGTACTGGGTTAGCAGGGCTGTTCCGGGTTTACGAGTCGGAGCGTTTTCATGCTCAAAAGTCCGGTCAATAAAGATTTCTGCAAACTCAATATTTTCGTTTTTGAAAGCTTCGACCATTTTATTATGTACTGGCCAGAAGGTATCTTCCGGAAAGCTATCTGTCCCCAAACCATCCTGATTGGTGATCATCACCAGTTCATAATCCAGTTCTTCCGCGATCTTGCCAAGGTATCGAAAGACCATAGGCAGGTACTCTAATTTTTCAAATGAATCTACCTGATAATCCGTTGGTGGTTCGACAATCAAGGTGCCATCACGGTCTATAAATAATACTTTTTTCATAACATGATTTTTTTTGGCGCTAAATGATTTTACTTGGTCGAAGATAATTATGACTAATTGGTACTACCAGTTTGATTCTATTATCTGGAGATAACCGATGTTTCTGTTATCAATTA
>JAHDHW010000172.1 GCA_020631105.1 Saprospiraceae bacterium
TCTGAGTGGACTTAAAAAAATTATTATATCAATTTTTTAGGCTTACTACTTAAATGAAAACGTTAAAATATTCTTCAATGCTGCTTAGTAAAACATAGAAAATGCAAAGCCGCTTCCAACTTTTTGGTAGCGGCTTTTGCGTATGTACAATTCCAATTGTTTCTAAATGTTGAGTGAGATGTGTTGGGCTTTAACAGGACTTGCAAATAATGCTTCAAGTCATTTTTAAACAAGCTCATGGTCAAAGACCATTTGATGAACATCTCAGATTAATCCCTGAACACTGTTTCTATCTTTCTTCTTCTGTCCGGAGCCATAAACAGGATTGATCGTTTGAATAATTCGTGACGCAGTTCATCATCCCCAATTGCCTCTAGTGGAAATCCAAAGTTGACGACTGAGAAATCTCCATGAAAAGCTACTGCTGCAGTTCTGCCATTTTTATATTGTAAGATTGGTCGGCTACCATTTATACTTCGGAGTATATCAGGAGATTTCATAGGATAAGCACCGAAATTTTTATCAACAAGGTAGGCGTCGATTCCACCAAACTGATCATTTACGAAGCTGGTTACCCGATTCTGTCGAGCATCATCTCCAACGAAATCAGCCTTCAAATAATTATGGTAAAAAGATTTCCCATTGCCAGATTTTACCAGGTCAAAAGCAAGCTCAGATCCAGAGATCATCAGCACGCCGCCACCGTCCAAAAAACGTTTGAGGAGTCGTTGTTCGTGAATGTCTAGTGTAGCATCTGTTTTTGATTCCCGTCCTAGAAACCAATTGATACCATAGTACTGATCCAGGTCAATCCGACGGTCAATTACCGCTTCGTTCGTAGCACCGTCGAATGCTAGGCCGGAGGCCGCCATCGAAGTTGCGTGCGCCATAGCATAATCATAATTATTCATTCGCTCGATAAACAAGCGGCGCGTATTCCCTAGGGGAGCATAGCTTGGGCGGGATTCTTTTTGAGTGATTGCCAGTGAGCGATCCAGTCGATCGAATCCGTCTACGATTAGAAAATCTGCAACTTCATCTCTATTTGCAGGAGTACGGGCTGCTACTACCGCAGTAGGGAATGATTCTCCTCCTGCATTAGTTGCGGTGACTTTGAAATAATAAGTGGTGCCTGGGCGTAGATTTTTAAAACTAAAATTGTTCTGACGAGTTGCAGTACCTGCTGCGAATGCTTTTCCGTGTGTGCTAATGTACACCTGATATCCTATAGCTTTATCACCCAGGACGCCACCAAATTCAGGTGCTTTCCAAGAGAGCTCTATCGTTCCGCTTTTAGCATTTTGTGCTATTAAATGACTGGGTGGTTCGGGTAAGAATACGGGTTTTACTTTATTCTTTTTTGCAAAATATCGAACGATTCCTTTATAAGTTGCTCTTGCTACGATATTTCTAAATTGAGGATCGCTTATTGCTTCTGCATCCCGATGATGATCGTGAAACCCGATTTCGAGTAACACGCCTGGCATGGTACGGAGCCCTCTCAGCTCTCCAAAGTTTGCAGCTTTCTGACCTCGATCTTTCCAGCTGGGATCATAGGACTTACGAATGTCTTTGATGAGTTCGTTATGGATAGCCTGTTGTAAAGCTCGTGTGCCTACCCGTCGATTGGAGCGATGAATAAAAGTCTCAGTACCTCTTCCGCCGCTGGCATTACTGTGCCAGGAAAGATAAATGGCATTTTGCTTTTCCGCCTGTGTTCCCTTAGCCAACTCCCATTCTGCGTATTTTGGCCGAATGCCCACATCTCCTTCACAATCCGGATACCCCATGTAACGAGCGTAGTATTTTGATCCTTCTTCATACCTGGGGGTGCCGCTTAGATGACCGCTGTAGCAATCACCAAGATCACCCATACCTCCGCCAAAGCGAACAGCATCAGCAATAACTGCTTGCTTTGTTTCCAGGGATTGATTACTAAGGATGACTTTTCCCTGAGTCCCTTTTTCGAAGTAAAATTGACCAAGATAAACCCAGGTGTTTCCGTGTACTTCCTGATTAATACTCACATGTGATTCTCCTCCTGCATGTACAATCCGATAGCGGGCATCTACGCTTCTGTTATAGCCATTCTGGTAATGAACGGATACCCAATACATTCCGCTCTCCGGTATTTTCGGCGTAAAATGAGCCGTGGCTGTTTCCTTTTTTTGAGTGACCGCGTAGCGATAAGTTTGTCCCTTTCTCCCCGGAGTACTGGAGGTCGCCCATCTTCCAAATTCTTCGTAAGCCGGATTTCCTGCATCGTTGTCAACAATTACTTCATTGCTATTCATATCGCGTTCACGGACCGTCCAAATATTAGCTCCGGCGTTATAGAGATATTTTAGGAGGTGATAATTGATCGCTTCCGCATTCGAAAAATCTTCGACAAGTCCGTGCGTATTATGGCGTTGAGTTCGAAAGGTTCGAAAACGCTTATCATAGATCCAACCATGACCGGCACTGAGCCAGATAGTACTTCCGTCAAGTTGCCCTTCCGGTTGTACATCGCTATAGTTGTCTTTGAATGATTTACCTTTGATGGCTGGACTAGGGTCAGCGTTTTCGATTATAGGAGTAATTGCAATAGGCTTTTCAGATAAATATTCAGAGAGAGGAAGCAAATTTCCGGATTGATTTTTCGCACGAATAAAAAATGCGGTAAAATCATACTCGGATAGATCTCCGGCGAAGTGTTCAATAATCTCATCATGCACTTCATCGTCGAGCTGAGTGTATAAAAAATCATTTCCTAAATCGAGGTCAATTATTAATTCATTATCCTCAATTTGATGCTTGATGTATTGTGCTTCTTCGGGAAGTATTTCGATGCCAAATGCATCGGGCGATTTTAGTTCGTCAATGATATTGATCAGGTCGGAGCGCAAATCGGTCTGTGCAGCGGCAGGACCTAAGAATAATAAAAAAGATCCCAGCCAGGTTAAGAGGTGATACATGATAGCTTTCCAGTTTTTTCTAACAGTTCTCTAGATAAAATGTAAAGCTATTTTGCTAGGCGATGGATTTAAAGAGTGAGTAAAAGCAAGATTCGGATAGTAAACTTTCAGAAGGTGAGAATTATTTTGTTGAAAATGTTAAGATGTAGGATAATGCTTCAAACAGTGTGTTAAAGTTTCATTTTGTAAGTAGCAAGTCATTCTTGTTTGGGCTTAAATTCATAAGTGAAAAATAAATTAAAAGAATGGTTATAGATTTTGGTGTCGCTTAGGACCAACCCTGTATTGTCGGTAAATCGAATAGAGTAGACAGAAGATAATCCTCTGCTGTAAGCGATTCCAGTCCAAAGGGTATTCTTTACTCGAAGCGCAAAACTAACTGATCCGGCAAGCTCTAAATCATGATCTACAATGTGTTTGATGTTTTGATTTTTTCCATCAAAACGAGACCGTGCACTGACCATATACCCCATTTCAGGACCAAAAGTAAATTTGAAGTTATCCTTTATAGAGTATGAAAGATGAATGGGCATATGGAGATAATTGAACTTCATGTTATAGTTTCCGATTGCCGGATTGTCAAACTGCGAACCTTTTTGAATAAAACCCGGCATAATATTGAATCCCAGTTTCGGAGAAACAGGAAAGGTAAGAACCGCATTAAGTGCTAATGAAGGACGAGGGGAGTGACTTTCTACATAAAAGTCATTGTCTAGTTTCGATTGAAAGATTAAATCGCTAAAGACGAAGCTACCTTTTAGTCCATAACTGACATCTTGAGCATAAAGAAAGGAGTTCGTAGCATAGAGAAAAAGTGCCAACAGGGTGGTGGAGATAAATTTCATAGCTTATTAATCAGTTTAAATAAATTTAATAAGTAGATAACGTATGATCTACCTCCTCAGCGTATTTGTTAACACCTCCTTCTAGGTTGAAAAGATTATTAAAACCAAATTTATCTTCCAGGGTCCGGATCGCATCAGCGCTGCGTTTCCCCGTCCGGCAGTGGATAACTACCTTTTTTGTACGATCAATCTTAGTATATTCGGCAAGGATATTACCTAGCGGGATTAATGTTCCTGCAATATTTACAATATCATACTCATAAGGCTCGCGAACATCAATGAGCTGATAATCATCTCCGGATTTTCGAAGTGTTTCAAATGCCTGTACACTGATAGTTTGGACAGCTCGTGGTTCATTAATGCCAATTCCACAGAATTGATCATAATCAATTAGCTCTGTAATCTTCGTACTTGGGTTCTTTGGAACTTTTAAAACTCTCGTGGTAAAACTTGCTGCATCGAATAGAAATAAGCGACCAATTAGCGGCTCACCTACTCCTGTGATTATTTTTATTACTTCGTTGGCTTGCATGGCGCCGATAATACCCGGGAGTACTCCCAAAACACCGCCTTCGGCGCAGCTAGGTACCATTCCAGGGGGTGGGGGATCCGGGAATAAGTCGCGATAGTTTGGCCCGCGACTACCATCAGCCAACTGTCCATTAAAAACAGCAACCTGTCCTTCAAATCTAAAGATAGAGGCATAAACATTGACTTTTTCAGATAGGACACAGGCATCATTTACTAAATATCTTGTTGGAAAATTATCGGTGCCGTCGGCTACAACATCATAATCTTTGATGATTTCTAAGGCGTTTTTGCGGGTAAAAGCTTCCTGATGTACCGTAATCTTGATGTGCGGATTTAGTTTTAACAAACGATCACGGGCCGTTAAGGCCTTGGATTGTCCAATATCATCTACGGTATATAATACTTGTCGCTGTAAGTTACTATCATCTACTGTATCAAAATCTACAATACCAATATGACCCACCCCAGCAGCAGTCAAATAAAGTAAAGACGGACTTCCAAGTCCTCCTGCGCCAATAACCAGGACGCTGGCAGCTTTCAGCTTTTTTTGACCTTCAATATTAAATTCAGGCATCGCCAGGTGTCGACTATAACGAGCGAGTTCTGCAGGAGAAAAGAGCTGTTTTTCCATAGTTATAAGTTGATTTGTAAAGATAGGATATTTTGAAAGCTTAGGAATGTATGCTAAGAGACATTGAATGAACGCTTAAGATAATAACAAAAAAAAGCTCCTTCGAAAAAATCGAAAGAGCTTTTTTGGAATTATAATTTGTTGTAGTGAGCGCTTTAAAATACGCTTCAATCTATAGTTGGGATTAATAGACTGTAAAGATATATTAATTAATTATAATACGAAAAAAATATAGGTATTTTTCTTTAGTCATATTTTGATTCCGTTACACAGGGCTGTAAATAATTGAATACTAATATTTTATCTACAAACAGGGTAATATATAAACAAAAAAAGCGGCTCCCGAAGGGGCCGCTTCCTCTTTTAGATAAAAGAGATATCTTAATATCGGTTGTAGTCTCCACCGCCACGGTTGTAACCACCACCACCGCCACCGCGGTTGTAACCACCACCGCCGCCGCCACGGTTGTAACCACCACCGCCACCGCGGTTGTAACCACCACCGCCACCACGGTTGAAACCACCACGATTATTTTCGCGTGGTTCTGCTTTTTTGACAACAATATTACGACCGTGCACTTCACTGTCATTCAGATTGTTAATCGCCTCTTGCGCGGCATCGTCGTCAGGCATTTCTACGAAACCAAAACCTTTAGATCGACCAGTTTCGCGATCCATAATGACTTTAGCAGAAGAAACTTCTCCATAACCTTCGAATAAGGTTTGTAGATCTTCGCTTGTGGTTCCGTAATCTAATTTTGCAACAAAAATATTCATAATAAAAAAAGAAAAATTAATAGTTGTTGATGACTGTTTTGTCAGAACAACCATTGGTGAAAAAAACAAAAACGTGTCTGGATAGAAAATAAAATAGGGTAGGTCTAAGTAGCGGACGTAACGAATTGAATTTGCTAAACATACAAGTTTAAGATAACACAACAAATATAAGCCGCATTACCTTAATATGCAATGCGTTATACAATGATTTATTTATTGATAAGTGACGGATCTAAATTATTAATAAGCTATTTTGGGAAATCCTAAGAAAAATAGCTTTTAATACCTTGTGCCTGCCAAATGGCAGGATTCCGTCTAATAGCTTAAGTCTTTAAAATGACCATTTACGCGAATCATAATACTGGATAGCATCAGATGACTAATAGTCCTTTTCCTGATTGACCAGTAATTGATAATTATAACGCTCTATATCACTCAATAAGCTATCAACATTTTCATGCTGGGGTATATACCAGGGCTGTTTATCAAAATATATTGCAGCTTCCTCATCCTCGAAAATTAGACCATGCTCGGCCAACATTTCTAACTTGACAAGATTCAGCTCTTTTTTGTCCAATTGTTCAAGCTCTTCAGTTGATAATAGACGAAAACTAGCCTGAGGAAATATTCTTCCCCCGCTAAATGTATTGGCTTGTGTTAAAGGCGTAAACTTTCCGACTGCATTTATTGCATAGTACTCATATAAGGTACCCTCCACTCGGTCTGGAAAGATTGAAACATAGGATCTCTTCTTTTTCTTTCTTTTTCGTTTCTTCTTTACTTGCTCCTCTACCACGGTAGGTACAATCAAAAGATCATCCGGAAGGGCGTTTTTATCAAAAAAGTCATGATAAGCGATCTCAATTAACTTATCATCTAGGATATTTATGGAAGTATTGCCTTCAAAACTTAACTCTCGCAATGGTTTTGCCTCTATTGCCGTGCCATCTGTTGAAAAAATAGTGAGATAAGCATGTGCCCAATCATCATAGAGGTCAAAGTACTCATGATAAACCAGCCTGAATGTATCTATACCTCCAATCTCACGCAAATGTAGATCAAAGCCAGAAGAAATAGTGCTATCGGGAAGATATTGAGCGACTTGATTCTGAATATCTACCTGACCAGCGGCTATCATCTGGTAACTAGAAAGATCTTGAAGGAAATTGCTAAAATTTTGGATTGCTTCGAGGTCAGGTACAGGTATACTTGTCTTTACAGGTTTAGGTGGTGATATCTTTGCGGCATGCACCAGAATCGGTTGATCGCTGCTAGTACAGCTTATCAAATAAAATAGTGAAGATATTAGTATAATATTTCGAATCATTCGTCGTCTCTGTCAATCTTTAGTAGAGCCTTCGGTTTATGGAGGATTTTGGGCTTTTGTAAGTAATATTTGACACAAAACAGAAAACCATGAAATCCATAATTTATTTAATTCAGAACGATCTTTATTACACGTAAGTATATTGGTAAGGTTGCGAATCCTATATACTTACAAGAATTAATCGTCAAATCTGAGTATCGAAAAGTAATTTAAGGATACAAATCGGGCACTCAGTCAATTTAATTTCAAAAAAAATTAAATATTTTTCTTCTGTTTATTGTCCCACAAATCATACCAAAAAGAATTTGTAAAAAACGAACTAGATTTGAATTAAATATTTAATTTTCAATTGTTTAAGTATGGCTGTTCTATCAAATGGGTATTTGTGAAGTGCTGACATTTGTGATGAATATACAGTAGCTAAGTAAATAGACCTGCCTGAAATGTCCGATGGAGGACTTGCATATTCTCAAAAATGGAAATAATATTGTACTCGAAACACGAAGTAATTCATTTTATCAAAAAAATAAAAT
Source organism: Saprospiraceae bacterium (assembly GCA_020631105.1). Classification (GTDB taxonomy): domain Bacteria; phylum Bacteroidota; class Bacteroidia; order Chitinophagales; family Saprospiraceae; genus JAHDHW01. The sequence goes on from JAHDHW010000172.1 coordinate 7,602, forward strand.
TTAATGCATTTATCCAGATTCATACAAACTGCTAACTCGGCCATGATGTGCTGTTGTTGTTGCTGTTGTTGTATGAAGTATTCTTCTGGAAACATGCCTATGTCGTAATAAATAATAATAGATTTTATATACGAAAAGCCTTTCCAGATAGATGTCTGGAAAGGCTTTTTTAGTTTTGGTTAAGCACTTAGTTTTTAAATAAGAGATATGATACATAAAGAATTTTTTCACGCATGTTGTTGTTGCTGCTGTTGTATGTGTATGGAACCACCAGGATTTCCGGAGTGACGCAATTGCGTGAGTGTAACTTTTAACACCCCCTTTCGGAAATTGAATATTCGGGAGGGGGTTTTCTTTTGTCAAAAATTAAATAAGCGAATAATTACGAATACCTCTACAAACCTTTAATCATGAGCAAGAATCCAGATCTGTCAAAAATTAATGATGCTGCTGCAAAAGATATCCTCGAGCTACGTCGGAGGATCGATGGGCTTAAATCGGGCGTCGAACAAGAAGAACGATTTAAGCATTACCGACTCACCCGGGGGGTCTATGGGCAAAGACAACTTGGCGTACACATGTTCCGAACCAAGATTCCCTATGGCAAATTAACAGCACAACAACTTACCCGCCTCGCTGATGTTTCCGAAAAGTATACCAACGGAAATTTACACTTAACCACCCGCCAAAATATTCAATTCCATTATGTAAAGCTTGACGATGCACCAGCTATCTGGACCGAACTATCCGAGGTGGGGGTTACTGCTCGAGAAGCTTGTGGAAATACCGTTCGGAATTTGACGGGCTCTGCGATAGCAGGAATTGATCCGGAAGAGTTATTTGATGTTACGCCATACGTACATACTGTCTTTGAATACTTCTTACGAAATCCCATCTGTCAGGATATGGGGCGTAAGATCAAGCCTGCATTTTCATCGAGTGATCGGGATTCGGCATATACCTACTTCCATGACTTTGGCTTTATCCCAAGGATCAAAGAGATAGATGGTAAAGAAGTAAGAGGTTTTAAGTTAGTGGTAGCAGGAGGCTTAGGGGCGCAATCCATTGTTGCTCAAACGGCTTACGAATTTATCGCAGCGGATGAAATTATTCCTTTTATGGAAGCGGCAATCCGGGTTTTTGATAGATACGGCGAGCGAGAGAAACGCTTCAAAGCAAGAATGAAGTTTTTGGTTAAAGCGCTGGGCCTAGAGGGATTCCTGGAACTAGTAGAGGAAGAACGTAAAGCGATTAAGTATCAGGTTTACCCGATTGAGGCCTGGGATGCGAACCCCGTTTCAGCGCACGAAGAGCGCCGTTTAGGTGCTCGAGCATCAGCGAATGAAGAAAAGCCTCATGATGTAATCCGCTATGAAAACTGGTTGAACACCAATGTGTTTGAGCAAAAGCAAAAAGGCTGGTACGCGGTAAAAGTAAAAGTAAGACTGGGAGATATCGATGCAGAGCGGGCTCGTCGATTCGCTAAGATTGTGGAGACCTACGCTGCTGATGATATTCGAATCTCCGTTAATCAAGGTTTTGTAATTAAATTTTTGGATTACGCTGATTTGCCGGCAGTCTTTAATGCACTAGATGCGATTGGACTAGGAGATGCGGGCTTTGATACCATCGCGGATATTACTGCTTGCCCCGGTACCGATACTTGTAATCTGGCAGTGACGAATAGTACTGGTCTGTCAAATATTCTGGAAGAAGTCATCACGACAGAATATCCAAACCTAATCAGCGAATCTGATATCAAGATTAAGATCAGTGGTTGTATGAATTCTTGTGGTCAACACATGGCTGCGAACATTGGCTTCCACGGCAGTTCGATTAAAAAGAAAGCATTAGTCATCCCTGCGATGCAAATCGTTTTGGGAGGAGGAGTTGATGATTCAGGAAAAGGGTTTATCGCTGAAAAAATAATTAAGCTGCCCACTAAAAAAATACCGGATGCACTCCGTGCAATCCTGAATGACTACGAAGATAATGGCCATCCCAACGAGTATTTCAATGATTATTACCAACGCTTTGGCAAGCGCTATTTCTACGACTTGCTAAAAACCCTTGCTGATGTTAACCAGTTAGCCGAATCGGATTTTTTCGACTGGGGACAAGACAAAGATTATGTACAGGCGATCGGGGTAGGAGAGTGTGCCGGAGTTGCTTATGATGTGGTCGGTACGATCATCAGTGATGCAGTAGAAAAAATTGATTTCGCCAAAGAAGCATTCGAAAAAGGTATTTACGCGGACTCGATTTATCATATCTACAGCGCGCAAGTTGTCGGAGCTAAAGCATTACTCCTTTCGAAAGATATCAAGTGTAATACCCACTCTGGAATCATTAAAGATTTTGATGAAGCTTATGTCAAAGAAGGTCAGTTTCAACTGGCGACAGACTTTGCCACTCAAGTACTTCAAATCAATAAAAACGAACCCTCTGAATTATTTGCAAAAGCTTACCTCGGACAAGGAGCAGCTTTTGTGCAACAAGTCATCGATGTCCGTAAAGAACAATTTGGCGACGATGGAAATCAACAACAGGTGATTGACACCTACTATAAAGCTTAAGATCATGACAAACAAAAAACAACCTAAAATTACCTTAGTAGGAGCAGGACCTGGTGATCCGGATTTAATCACGGTGAAAGGGCTCAAGGCTATTCAAACCGCAGATGTTATTTTTTATGATGCGCTAGCTAATCCAGCGCTGATCAATGAAGCTCCGCAGGGCACGCTCAAAATCTACGTCGGTAAAAGAGCAGGCAAGCATAAATTAAAGCAAGAAGAAATTAATTTGCTTTTAGTACAAAGCGCTTTTCTTCATGGGCATGCCGTTCGGCTAAAAGGCGGAGATTCTTTTGTCTTCGGTAGAGGACATGAAGAGATTGAATTTGCCAGAGCATTCAACATTCCGACTACAATTGTACCTGGTATTTCCAGCTGTATTGCAGTGCCAGAACTACAAGAGGTGCCACTTACCCGAAGAGGACTCAATGAAAGCTTTTGGGTAATTACGGCTACGACCAAATCCGGAAAATTAAGTAAAGATATGCGATTAGCTGCTCAGTCTACTGCAACAGTAGTTGTGTTGATGGGCATGCGCAAATTGCCAGAGATTATGCGCTTGTTCAAAGCGCAGGGTAAGGCAGATACACCAGTAATGGTTGTTCAGAATGGAAGCCGGCCTGATGAGCAGTTTGCGCTCGGTACAGTTGATACCATTGAAAAAGAAGTCAAACGAAAAGGGCTAAGTACACCAGGTATTATTGT
>JAHDHW010000173.1 GCA_020631105.1 Saprospiraceae bacterium
AAAAGTTGCCTTTTAGCTTTGAGAAGTATCATTCTAAAGCAGGATAAAAATGTAACAGAAACTCGAAAATATGGTATGCCTTGCTTTTGCTACAAAAAGAAAATGTTCTGTTATCTATGGACGGATAAAAAGACGGACGAACCTTATGTTCTTATGGTTGAGGGAAAGCACCTGAATCATCCCGAACTGAAGCAAGGAAATCGGTCGCGCATGAAAACTTTAACCATTGATCCAAACGAAGACCTCCCTATTGAATTAATAACCGGTATTTTAAATGACGCACTAGACCTATATCGCAACGGGATTATTAAAACTAAGTAATGAAGCTTTATTAAATTTAAAATGCCCTGAGATTACGATTAATCTCAGGGCATTTTAAGTTGATGCCATTATTCTATAGCAAAGTCTTTTGTTTCTTTTTTGCTTCATCCTGTTCCTCTTCTTCCGACTCTTTGACTTTTAGGTTAAGAATATTCCCCATGTGGTAGCAGGTACGGCAACGGGCCTCGTATCGATCTTGTTCTCCCAATACTACGGTATCATTTTCCTCTGAAATACGATAAGAGTGTGTCGCCAGATTACCGCAGTGTTGACAGATTGCGTGTACTTTGGTAATATACTCTGCTACTGCCAATAGATTAGGCATAGGCCCAAATGGGTTTCCTTTGTAATCCATATCCAATCCTGCAATGATCACCCGGATACCTTTTAAAGCTAACTGTTGGCATACTTCGGGTAATTCTCCGTCAAAAAACTGGGCCTCATCGATACCAATTACATTGACTCCATCTGCCAACTCGAGTAGGCGGGAAGAGTGTGCAATAGGGATCGATAATATAGAATTAGCGTCATGAGAGACCACTTTTTGCTCATCATATCGAGTATCTACTTTAGGCTTGAAAATCTCTACTTTTTGATTTGCGATCTTTGCTCGTTTAAGTCGACGAATTAATTCTTCCGTTTTCCCTGAAAACATGGAGCCGCAGATCACTTCGATCCATCCACTCCTTTGTCCCTTAAAATGTGGCTCTAAAAACATAGTTGATTATTAATCGCCGGCAAAAAGTCAGCTTATCATAAAATCTTTTCGGTCTATTCTTTGTTCTCTCTTATGACGGAATTGCATTCAGAACTGGATTACAGTCTGATTTTGATTATTTTTGTAGCAATCCGCGAAAGTTATGCTTTGAAACGAAGATAGGACTTTCGATTTAATTAAATATCTAAGACGCTAATAATTTAACCACAAAGCCTCTATGAATCTTAAACAAGCAGAAATCATTCTCGAGAAGATTACTCGACTGTACAAGTCCATGAAGCTGGATGAGCGCAATATCGATGCTTTCGAGCAGGACCTGATGCTCAGTTATGTTCGTCAATTATACGAATCTTTTGCACCGGACAAACCAATTGCTAAACGAGTTAAGCCGACTTTACCTCCTTTAGAAATTGAAGAACCTCCTGTAGTTACTCCTCCCAGACCGACAGCACCAAAAGTGCCAAAAGTTGCGGAAACGCCTAAGGCTCCACCCGCTCCTAAAGTAATGGAGACACCTAAAGTAGTAGAAACTCCACAGGTAGTGGAGACTCCGAAAGTAGTGGAAACACCAAAAGCACCACCTGCCCCTAAGGTAGTTGTAGAAACACCTAAACCAGCAGCGCCGGTAACACCACCTGCTCCGACTCCTAAGCCCGCACCTACACCTTCTAATATTGGCCTTTCTCTGGAGGACAAAGCAATGCTTTTTGAATTTAAAGAAGCAAAAGAGTTGTCAGAGAAACTTAGTATGGCACCAATCAGAGATTTGACCAAAGCGATGGGGCTCAACGAAAAGATATTTACAATCAATGAATTGTTTGGTGGAGACAGCAAACTATTCGATGATACCATCAAAAAACTAAATACATTCAGCACCTTTGAAAGAGCTGCAGATTATCTGGCAGAAGGAGTTGCTCATACCCAGAAATGGACGAATCGTGGCAAGAAGAAAAAAGCACTTAGCTTTATCCAACTCGTAAAACGTCGCTACAACTAAAACTCAAGTTAGAACAACACTATGAAAAAAATTGCTGTATTTACTTCAGGCGGAGATTCTCCGGGGATGAACGCCTGTATTCGGGCAGTGGTTAGGACAGGTCTTCAACTGGGCCTGGAGGTAATCGGAATTAAAGAAGGTTACGAGGGTATGATAGATGGTAATTTCATCAATATGGACAGGAGGTCCGTTAGCGGTATTATCAGTCGAGGTGGCACCATATTGCATTCTGCAAGAAGTGATCGGTTTCGTACTCCGGAAGGTAGGAAGCAAGCTTTTGAGCAAATCCAAAAAGCAGGCATTGAAGGTATCGTTGCAATTGGCGGAGATGGCACCTTTACCGGAGCGGATATATTCACCAAAGAATTTGACATTCCTTTTGTAGGTACTCCAGGTACTATTGACAATGATCTTTACGGAACTGACTTTACGATTGGATATGACACTGCAATCAATACTGCAATGGATGCGATCGATAAAATTAAAGATACCGCAAATGCTCACCACCGATTATTTCTGGTTGAAGTAATGGGACGTGATGCAGGATTCATTGCACTGCGAAGTGGAATAGCTACTGGTGCAGAAGCGGTTCTTATCCCAGAAAGTAAAACGGATACCGAAGCCATGCTCCGGGTTTTGGATAATAATCAGGAAAGCAAAAAACGCGCAAATATTATCGTCGTTGCAGAGGGAGATGAAGAAGGTGGTGCCTTTAAAATTGCAGAAGCTATTAAAGTACGTTATCCTGGATTTGAAACGAAAGTTACCATCCTGGGACACATCCAAAGAGGTGGTCGCCCGACTTGTATGGAACGCGTCCGTGCTAGTCGCCTGGGGATGGAAGCTGTAAAAGCACTCCTCGACGGAAAGCGAAGCGTTATGCTTGGCCAGGTTCATAAAGAAATCGTTTGCACTCCATTTGAACAGGCGATCAAGCATCATCAAAAGGTGAATCCGACATTACTTGAACTTGTGGAGATGTTGGCTTAACCGTGAAGGACTTCGCTTTCGCTATGCCTTCAAGGCAAGCCGTGAAGGCATTTCCGAAAGACCTTAAATCTCCTTCTAAAAAGCCGCATGGTTAAAATACTATGAATGTGTTATGGAGGTGTCGAAGAGAAATTAAGATTATTAAGTTATACTTTTATTCAATTCTAAGTGCTACTTAAATATGCCTGTAATAGAAGAGAAAAATGAAAAGCGGAAATTACTGGAAAGCATCAAGCTGCCGATTGTTTTTCTATTGGTCTTATGGGCAATACATATTTTTCAATTTGTTTTTGGTTTACGATGGGGGTTTTTAGGTGTTTATCCTAGAGCAATCTTCGGGCTAAAAGGAATTTTGACTGCGCCATTTATTCATGGAGATTTCACGCACTTACTTAACAACTCTATTCCATTTTTCGTATTGTCTACGATGACCTTGTATTTCTATCGAACGGTTGCGATACGAAGTATTTCATTGATTTATTTATTGACTGGATTTGCGGTATGGTTAATTGCCAGAGAAACTTTTCACATTGGATTAAGCGGCGTTGTCTTTGGCTTGTTTGGTTTTGTCCTGGGTAATGGAATATTCCGTAGGAATATCCGGTCCATTGTACTGGCATTGATTGTGTTCCTATTATACAGTGGAATGCTGGCCGGGTTATTTCCGGTCGAAGAAGGCGTATCCTGGGAAAGCCATGCTGCCGGATTTGTGATTGGCTTGTTTACCGCCTATTATTATAAAGAGGAGTTAGAAGCAGAAGAGATCAAGCATTCCCCCTGGGAAGAAGAATTGGAACCGAGTAATCGACCGTATTTTTTGCCGAGGGACGTTTTTGATAAAACCATTGTCGAACGACTGCGGGAGCAGGAGGAACCTCCAGCCAATGACGCTAGCTCAGCGAATATTTAAAAAGACCTTCCAGGAAGATTCCCTTTGTTTATTTTTTTAGCACTCGCCCGTTTAACTTCCCATTAAACAATCCTTTTTTCACTACGAAATCACCATTAATAATGCTGTACGCTAAACCCTCTGATTGTTCAAACGCATTGGTATAATCCGCCTTGTCTTCAAAGGTTTCCGGATCAAATATTATAACATCCGCAAAGTAGCCTTCCTGTAATACGCCCCTATTCGGTATCTTAAAAATCGAAGCCGTTTTGGCACTACTATTATTAATAAATCGGGCGACACTTATTACCTTATCCTCTTTGACATATTTTCTATATTTCCGTGGGAAGGAGCCATATTTTCGAGGATGACCGATGGTTCCATCCGAACAGGTTACAGTCCATTCCTGCCGCATAAACTCATGAATATCCTCTGTTGTCATATTAAACGAGGCAACTTTAGGGTCATTATTCCTCATAATTTCATAGACCGTTTGTTCCGCAGGCAAGTTTAATGCTTCCGAAATCTCTAGTAAGGTTTTATTCAATAAAGTAGAATCCTGAACCTTAACCAGTAGTAATTTATCCGGCCCTCCCCGACGGGTTATATTTGCCAGCGTTTCTTCTAATATTTTTTGACGGAGATCTTTTTGATTATAGCGAATAAACAAAGAATCCTTTCCGCCACTCTCCGCCCACCGTGGTACAGTAGCTGGTAATAAGCCAGTTGATGAAGCATCATAAGGATATTGATTTGCGGTGACATCAAGGCCCTCTGCTCTACTCTTTTCAATCAATTTTACAAGTTCCGAACTTTGTTGCCAGACATCCGCACCAAGGCATTTGATGTGTGCGATATTAACTGGAATATCCGCTTTTCTACCAATCTCAATGGCTTCCTCAATGGCAGCTTTTAGCCCAACAGAATAAGAGCCCTCATCTCTAAGGTGTGATTCATAGATACCGCCATACTTTGCGGAGACTTTAGCAAGTGCAATCACTTCTTCGGTATCACTATAACTCCCTGGCGCATAAAATAATCCTGTTGTCAAACCAAAGGATCCGTTCTCCATTTCACGCTGCAGCGCTTTTTGCATATTCAGCATTTCCTCTTCACTTGCTTTCCTATTCGATCGCCCTACAACCAGATTACGTAAGGTTCCATGACCAGTCATCATCACTACATTCGTGCCGATCCCGTGTTTTTCGTAGACTGCGCGGAAGGTATCAACCGGAAACAAACTCCGTCCATCATTGCCGACGACTACCGTCGTCACTCCTTGCATCAGGTATGGTAAGTTATGAGATGTTTTTGGTTTTTTAAGATCCTGATCAGCATGGGTATGCGGATCGATAAACCCGGGACATACAATGTGTCCTGTGGCATCAATCGTTTCTGTAGCGATGATATTTACGGAGGCCTCATCTCCTACAAAAATTATTTTCTCTCCCTTAATCGCAATACTTTGTTGCTGAGAGGTACTGTCTAAACCATTATAAACGGTTCCATTTTTAATATGGATATCAGCTTGAATTTCTTGTTTACTGCAAGCTAGGACTGTCAGTAAACATAGGATCAGAAAAGAAGGATGCAATCTCATAGTTTTAATTACTTATTTCAATGAAGTAGTTCCAATGGAAAAGTTTGACCTTTTTCGTTCTTCCTCTTTTTCAAATCAGGTACGCCGAAAGCCCTTACTTCAAATCTTTTAAATTTCGAATAAAGCCATTGACACCTGCAGTTTTCATACGTCGTTGTAAGGATTGGGCCTGAGAGCGAGATGAAAAGGCGCCTACTACAACTTTATAGACCGTCTTGCCATTAAGCTCATTAATACTAACAATGATATCCGTATCGAATAAGTCCTGTAGTCGTTCTACCTGAATCAGGACATTGCCATATTCGGCAAAGGCACCGATTTGTACCCCAAATCCTATTGCACTCTGCTTACGTACATCGAAGCGAAAGAGTCCACGACCACTTGCAATCTTTTCTTCAACTTCTGGTTGAGGTACATTGACGAGTTCTTTTCGGCGCATCGCTTCCGCTACTGCTTTATCCGCATTCACTCTGCCGTAGCCATATTTTTTAGAGTGCCCATTAACGTATTCGCTTGGGGAACCGATTTTATCCGCAGTCTTTGTAAGAATATCTTTGACTTCTTTTGCCGTAAGGTTAGGATTAACGGAGAGAATTAAAGCACAGATTCCGGCAACCAGTGGTGTAGAACTAGAAGTACCTCCAAAATGTTTGTATAAAGCTCCACGATCTTTCCCATCCCGATAATAACGGTAAGCCCCGGTCTCCCAGCTTACTCCTTCATCCCACCAGGCACGCGCAGCCAGAATGGGCCAGTCCCCATTGGATGGTGCACAGATGGTTACCTCTCTCCCCCGGTTAGAGTAATTGGCGTGGGTATCTTTACTTGTGGAAGCCGCTACGGCAATTACATCCGGATGTGCTGCGTAGAAGTTTACAAAATCCAAATCCTCGTTTCCTACCGCATACACAATTACACAGCCTTTCCCATTTCTACCTTTGCGAGCAGCATTGGCAATTACCTCCTGTTTCATCGGATTAAGATCGAATGCCGGATCGGTCGAGCCCCAACTACAGCTAATCACATCTGCACCATTCTTGATACAGTATTCAAACATTTGCTCCGTTGCCCGTAAGCTAAATGAGGTACCACTCACCGGCATAAATTTTGCTCGCGGAGCTGCGCCTACGATCCCACTTCCATTGGAAGCTGCTATCGCTACGCTGGCACAGGGCGTTCCGTGTGTAAAGCGGGAATCTCCCTGATCCAGTTTACTGGATTGATTCCAGAGATCGAATGGTTTATGAATTTTACTCTTTAGGTCAGGGTGGCTGGCATCAAACCCATTATCAATAACCGCAATGACAACATCACTCGAGCCCGTATTCCCCAGCCGATTCCAGGCATCAAACACCTTTGCATCAGCACCTCTCTTTATCGGCCAGTTGACGTCAGCCACTATCCCGCTATTCCGTAGGTGCCATTGATGACTAAAGAGATCATCATTTATAGCTACCGCATATTCTTCCACGAAAGTATCAATATCAGGCTCTGCTAATTTAACCAGCGAAGTACTTTGTAAAAAGTTAGCAACCTTGAGTGGGTTCGGAGAGTTTTTGGTGACAGATGCAATGATCCGGTTGGTATCCCGACGTTCAACTAATTTGAGATTGTATTCTTCTAAGGCCATCTCTTGCTCTTCTACACTTACTCCATCTTGAAAAATAATATAGATTTCTCCGGTTGGTACAATCGGTTTTGCACTACCCTGTGCATAATAGACATGCGTCCCTACTTCCACTTCATCTTTGACACGTACTTCATCAAGTCGGTCATCGATATTTTTCCCTTTACTATCCAGAGTAACAACTTTGAAACCTCCGAGATTCTTGTAGACATCACTTCTTACGAAATCAGTAGATGATAAATCTCTTTCTCCTTCTGACTTGAGGCCAACGAGACTCTTACTCTTTCTTAGCAGTAATTCTCCTTTACCGCTTTTGACTTTGATCTGACTCATAGGTGATTGGGTTTTATTTTTGCAATATAACAAAAAAGGTACTGACGATACTAACTATCAAATCACAATTCCCTTCTAATCTTAAAATCGTTCTTTGTGACACAAATAGCTTAAAACCACGTTTAAAATTTATCTTAAAGGCTGAACTCATATATGACACTTAATTTTTAAACCTATGTCCTTCAAATGGTATGCATTCTATCCTTTTTTAATATTATTCGCCTGCAATCCGCCTACGCCCGATTGTATTGATCAACAGCAAGCTTTCCAAAAACAATTCGAACCATCGAATTCAGAATATCAAAATGCGGTGTTGGATATTTTAAAGCATAAAAATCCAGAAGATTTCGCATATGTATTCGAGACTTTTACAGAAGGAGAACCGACCTATATGATGACCAGCTTCCGTAACGAGGAATATTGTTTTAGCGTAAAAGTCTTAGTCAACAATTGGAATAAACTTGCAGGGATGCGTAGAACAAATGGCTATAGTTACCCCAAAACACTCGTCAATCTAAAATGGGATATCAAAGAAATAGAAGGTACACCTACCGTAGTCTACAAAGATATGCGTCGAATCATAGATTAAATCCACCGCTATGAAAGTATTTAATTTTCCATTCTTTGCCGGTCTACTCTTTGGCATCATCTTACTAGGTATCCAATGGCTAAGTGTTTTCAACGGACAACATTTAAATATTGGGAAGATAGGTACGATTAGTTTTTTGACCTTTTTTCCCTGCGCAATGCTGCTCCTTTATTTACAACAATTGCAAAGCAACAGATCGCGAGCCAGTTTAGGCTTAATAATGTTTTCCGGATTTAAATTCATCCTTGGTGCTGCACTAATCTTTGGGCTGGCACATTTGATTAACGCCGGCTACCTCGACCCGAACTGGGGACAAAAAGCACTAGCAGCGGCACAAGAAGACTGGGCCGCAAAAGGCTATTCCGAAGAAGCCATTGCCGGACAAATTGAATGGAGCGACACCTACCAAAATCCTATGAAATGGAGTCTGGTCATCTTTGTTTTTTATTGCCTTACTTATGGCGCCATCCATTTTGTTCTTGCAATCGTCTCCTTTCAATTTTGGAAATGGTGGCAAGGTCAAAAAACAACAGCATAAAAACCTAAGGATGAACTTCCACAATCATTTCAACTTCAACCGCAATATTTCGTGGAAGGGATGACATCCCTACTGCTGCACGCGCATGCTTCCCTCGTTCTCCAAAAACTTCTACCATCAAGTTAGAAAAACCATTAATGACCTCTGGCTGATTCTCAAATCCTTCAACGGCATTCACCATCCCCAGCACTTTGACGATACGCTTTACTTTTCGAAGATCTCCAAGCTCCGCTTTCAATACCGCCAATTGATTGATAGCAGTAATTCGAGCGGCTTCCATTCCTTCTTCCTGCGTTAAGTCTGCACCAACTTTACCTTTGATATATTCTCCGTCCGCTTTCTTCGGCCCCTTACCTGCGAGAAAAAGTAAATTACCCGTGCGAACAACATTGACATAATTCGCCGCAGGTGGAGAAACCGGAGGGATTTCAATCCCGAGTTTTGCCAGTGCCGCTTCCGGATCAATATCCATTGATAATTCGTCTTTCACTTCTACCACAGAAGTTGTCTCCTTTTCGACTGTAGGATTACAAGAAAGAATACATGCCACACTCAAGAGTAAAAAGATAATTGATTTCATATGAGTTATTTTAAATTTATTACACTGCACCCCTGTTACACTGCTACACTGCTACACTGTTCCCCTGCCACTCTGTTACACTGTTCCCCTGTTACACTGCTACACTGCTCCTCTGCTACACTGTTCCACTCCCTTTTACACCCCAAGCGCCTCAAAAAGCCCCTCTCGCTCCATCTCCCGAACACCTCCCCGCTCCAAATCACCTAATTCTAAAGCTCCAATAGACACGCGTAAAAGACGAAGCACCGGAAAGCCTATCTTTGCACACATGCGACGCACCTGTCTGTTTTTACCTTCAATGAGCGTCAGCTCAATCCAGGTTGTCGGAATATTAGCCCGGTAACGGATGGGAGGATCTCGTTCTTCTACTTGCGGAGCCGGATCCAGTATACGTATTTGCGCAGGTAAAGTCTGATGTATTTTTTTGTTTACTTTGATCGCTACGCCGCTCCGAAGCTGCTCAATCGCAGCAGGCGACGGTACTCCATCAACTTGTGCCCAATAAGTCCGCGGATGCTTAAACGCAGGATTTAGCAACTGATGATTCAACTTCTTATCATTGGTCAGTAAGAGCAATCCTTCGCTATCCTTATCCAATCGCCCAACCGGATATACATCCGGAGGAAAGTCTCCCAGATCCGCCAGGGTCAAATGCTCCGGCACTTCCTTGGTAAATTGACTAAGGTAATTATAAGGCTTATGAAGGATATAGTATTGATTCATCAATAATAATACTTATGCAAACAAGTAATTAAACTAGTATAACAAGTTGATTAAAAGTACGCCGGAATTCAGACAATCTCTTCACATTCTTTGGCTGATCTTCTAAAAAATTGTAATATCGTCAAAATAAAAATTTCTTTAGCTAATCTATTAAAGATTGAGCGCAGACCAAATAAAACTATCGACCTATGTCCAATGAACCCGCAAGCAAATCAATCAATACTCAATTCGACCTTACAGGCAAAGTTGCCGTTATCACTGGCGCCAGCAAAGGTATCGGAGAGCGCATGGCGCGTGGCCTTGCGGAGTTTGGTGCAAAAGTAATCATCAGTAGTCGAAAGCAAGAGTCCGTGAATATCGTAGCGGACGTCATCTGTAAAGATGGATACGAAGCAACTGGAGTCGCTTGTCACGTTGGTGATCCTAATCAACTGCGTAACCTGGTTGATAAGACCGTTGAATTATATGGTGGTATTGACATCCTCATTAATAATGCAGCAACCAACCCCACCTTTGGTCCGATCTCCGAAACAGATGACGGCGTCTTTGATAAAATCATGGACGTAAATGTCAAAGCTCCTTTCCAACTCTGCAACATGGTATATCCAATTATGAAAAAACGCGGAGGTGGTAGTATCATTAACATCGCATCGGTGGAAGGTATGAAACCGTCCTTTGGCCTTGGCTTATACAGTGTCAGCAAAGCTGCCTTAATTATGCTCACCAAAAACCAAGCGAAGGAATGGGGTAACGATGGCATACGGGTCAACGCCATTTGCCCGGGCTTGGTCAAAACGAAATTCAGCTCTGCCATCTGGCAAAACGATCACATCCTCAATCAAGTTGAAAAGCATTTACCTGCCGGAAGAATGGCAATGCCGGATGAAATGGCTGGCCTTGCAGTATTCTTAGCTTCAGGAGCTTCCAGCTATTGTACCGGGAGTGTCTTTACTGCAGATGGTGGTCATATGAT
>JAHDHW010000174.1 GCA_020631105.1 Saprospiraceae bacterium
CTCCGAAACGGCTCACGCCGCACTCCGGTTCGCCAGGATTTTTTGATTACCTTAGTCCTAATCTAACAATCAAATCAATCCTTACACCATGAAAAATTTAGGCCTGGCTCTCCTCTCCGTTTTGTTCTTCCTCTCTTGCGAAGCACCCGACACAAACAAAGTGGATTCAAACTCCAAAACAGTAGAAACGCCTGCTAAAGAATTCTATCAATTAAAAGTGTATACTTTCTCGAACAAAGAACAAGTAGGCATCACCGATGATTTTCTAAAACAGATTTACCTCCCCGCTCTAAAAGCACAAGGAATCAAGAATATTGGCGTATTCAAATCTATTCCTAATGAAAAAGACTCTACCGATAAAACCTATGTCCTCATCCCTTATAACTCTTGGAATCAAGTACTAGAGACGGAGGATAAGATGAATACCTTAAGTGATGAAGTCCTTCAAAATAGTGCTTATCACACCGCTTCTCACGAAGCTCCACCCTATGACAGAATTGAAACAACCCTAATGAGGGCCTTTGATGATATGCCGATCATGGCGACACCTGAGATCAACAGTCCCAGAGCACAACGCATTTACGAATTGAGAAGCTATGAATCTTCCAATGAAAACTATTACAAAAGAAAAGTAGACATGTTTAATGCAGGAGGAGAAGTCAAACTTTTTGATCGACTTGGATTTAATGCGGTCTTCTATGCGGATGTCATCTCCGGAGCCAAAATGCCAAACCTGGTCTATATGACGACTTTCCAAGATCGACCGACCAGAGACTCGCTCTGGAAAGAATTCGTTGCCGCTCCGGAATGGAAAGCAATTGTAGATTTACCGAAGTACGTCCACACCGTTTCACATGCAGATGTACTATTACTATATCCTACGGAATACTCTGATTATTAACTAGAATTTTTCATCCAGTATCTGACCACTTAATTGATACAATTGAATCTCCAGTACTTTAGCATCGTATTTTGCGGTATTGTAACTGGTTGCTGCGTTTAGCAGATTCAACTGTGCCTGACGAAATTCAACGGAGGTCACCCGACTACTCTTAAAGTACTCCTCCGTCCTTTCAAAATTTAATCGGTTGGTTTCCAGGGCCGCTGCTTCCGCTTGTAATATTCGGAGTGCATTTTGGTAGTTCCACCAGGCATTGGTTACATCACGTTCGATTTGGCTGAGTAACTGATTCTTCAAAATCTGTTGATTCTGAATATTGATCTCTGTATTCTGCCGCCTTACTTCTCTTGCACCTCCATCGAATAAATTCCAGGCAAGATTAACTCCAAGATTTAAACCTCTACTATTCGACTGCGTAATAAAAGCTTCCTCTGCATTATTCTGATAAGAAAAATTATAAGTAGCATTTGACCCTACCGTAGGTTTTTTCTCTGCTTCAATAATCCTGAGCTCATAAGCAGTAATCTCCATGTTCTGATTGGTTATCGATAAGTCACTATTCTTTTGTCTGGCCGTATTCAATAAATCCTGGAGCGTTAGGGCCTGCGAATAATTAATTTCTTTATCAACAGCAAAATCCGTGGATACATCTCTTCCGACGATAAAATTCAGGTTCCGTTTAGCATTGGTGATCTGTTGTTCTAAATTAATCAGGTTGATACTATCGCGCTGGATATCCACCTGAGCATTTAAGATTTCCAGACGGTTTCCCTGACCGTATTCGTAGGCGTACTCAGCTCTTAATTTTCGTTGCTCCGAAAGCTCAATAGTTTGCTCGATCACCTCTAAGTTTTCAGATAATCGCGCAATTTCATAATAAGCATTAAACATCTGCAAGATGTTGAGTTCCATTGTTTGCCGCAATTGCATATCTGCCAGTTCAATTTGCTCTTTCAACTGTTCCAGACGTACATCCCTGGTTTTGTTATACAAGGTATAATTAGCCGCTACGCTGGCATTTCCACCCCAGGTAAAAGCATTTTGCACATTTGCTTCATTACCATTACTAAAGGTTTGGTTCGAACTACCCAGGCTAGCAGTTCCTCCCGCTGTTGCATCAACGGTTGGCATATAGCCATTGAGTTTTTTACTCGTATTATTCTCGGCTAAGAGGATATTATTCTTGGCAACCTGAATTCCATAATTATTCTGAAGTAAGACTTCTATCGCTTCTGTCTTCGACAGAAGATCCTGCGCCGAAAGTGATCCAACAACAAATAGGAACGTATAAAGAAAAATGATTCTTTGCATCATTAAATTTATTTTGACATTATCATTGACCATAGGTCTAATTATTATCCCGATGGATATTACATATCCATCACCGCTTCTCTTTCTGACTCCTGCTCTTTGATTGCTCTTTCTACTTCTCGTTTCTTCGGCATTTTACCCGTCCATAACCAACGACCGCCAAGTTTGATATAATTACTAATCGACAATAAAAGCGGTAGCATTAGCAGAGTCAGGAAGGTCGCTACACCAATCCCATAGGCCACTGAAATGGCCATCGGAATCAAAAATTGCGCCTGCCGACTTGTCTCAACCATCAAGGGTGCTAAGCCGGCAATGGTGGTGATAGAAGTCAGAAAAATAGCCCTGAACCTGGATTTACCTGCACTAAAGAGTGCTTCATCGAAAGACATTCCTTCTTTGAGGAAGAGATTAAACTTACCAATCAACACCAGTCCATCATTCACGACAATTCCAATCAAAGCGATGATCCCTAACCAGGAGAGAATATTAATTTGGAACCCATGTAGATAATGCCCCCACGCTACGCCGATTAAACTAAAAGGAACCATTATGAATAATAATATGGGTTGACTGTAAGAACGGAAGGTAAAGGCAATAATCACGTAAATCAAAATGAATACGATTGGCAATACCAATTGTGCGCTACTGGCAACTTTACTGGCCTCCCGATTTTGTCCTTCATAAACCGCTTTCACACTTGGATATTTTGCAAAAATCTCTGGCATTACATCTTGTCTAACGACGGCCAACATATCCGTTGCACTTTCTTTTAGACTCTTTAGGTTTGCTTCTACCTTAATCTCTCTTTGTCCGTCAGAGTGATTGATCGCCACTTCTCCCCGATCGATCGTATAATATGCAATCTCCGATAAAGGAACCCTTGTACGAGACGGCGTAACGATCCACATATCATCCAAATTTTGAATCGAGTTTCGTTCCATTTCATTATATCTTACCCACACTCGAATTTCATCTCTGCCTCTTTGGAATCGCTGCACCTGTTGTCCAAAGAAACCGCTTCTCACCTGCGCCATCACATCATTTAATGTCAAGTTTAGCAGATACGCATTATCTTTGAGTTTGAGCTTTATTTCCTTAATACCGGCTGGATCATTATCGGTAATATCCTTTAACTGAGGCATGTCGGCGAGTAATTTCTTTAATTCTTCTTTGGCACCTTTGATCTCTTTAATATTATTACTCACCAGAGATACAGACACCGGTTTGCCACCAAAGTTAGATCCTGAGCCGAACTCCAAACTTTCCGCGCCATAAATCTTTCCGGCCTCCGCTTCAATTGCATTCGCAATTTCCAATGCAGGAAAATCCCGATCCTCTCCTGGAAGAAGGTTAACTGAAAGTGTTGCACTTGAAGTACCAGGCCCTATCCTTCGGATAGTATTAATAACCACATCTTTATTTCCGGTCTGCCGCTCTTTGTAGTTTTCATTTATTCGCCAGGCTGCGTCTTCGATCGTTGTCACCAACGAATCGGTAATTTCAACAGCGGTTCCCTGAGGCATCTTCAAATTAATAGAAACCTGATCCGATGCAATCGAAGGAAAAAAGGTAAGTTTGATAATCCCACCTCCCATTGCTCCAATAGTGACAATCAGAAATGAAATTGGAATGGCAAACCCAAGGAATTTATTTGCTAAAAAGAATTTTAGTACCGGAGCATATAATTTATCCCTCATCCAATTCAGGGCTCTGTCCGCATATTCATTCACCAAAAATCGCTGAGATCCTTTCTTCAAAGCACGAGAGTGTGCAATGTGTGAAGGCAGAATAATCAATGCTTCAATTAAAGAAATCCCAAGCGTTAAGACCACCACGACGGATACTTCACTAAAGAAGTCTCCAATTCTACCACGTAAGAAAAAGAAAGTGGAAAATGCGACAATTGTAGTTAAGATTGCGGAGACAATCGGAGGGATTACCTCCATAGTCCCATCAATAGCCGCCCGGATGGGATTCTTACCCATCTCATAATGGTAATAGATATTTTCACCGATGACAATACCATCATCAACCAGAATACCAATCACGATAATCATCCCGAATAAAGACAGTACATTAATCGTGATCAATCCAGGCGCAAAAATAAACATCCCAAAGAAACCGAACGGTAGTCCAACTGCCACCCAAAAAGCTAAACTAGGTCGTAAAAACAAGGATAGCAAAATGAGTACAAGCAAGATTCCCATCCCGCCATTCTCCATCAATAATTGTGTTCTTTGCTTTAGTGTAATCGAAGCATTTCTGGTAACGTTTAATTGGATATTGTCATAACGCTGATTAAACTTATCAATGTAGTCCAAAGTATTATCAGCTGCAGCAATCAAGTCTTCGCTATTAGTCGTAGATACCGCAATTTGAATAGCAGTGTTTCCATTATAATAAAGTCGATCAGGATTCTCCGACCAGCGATCTTTTACATCCGCCACATCTCTTAAGCGAATAATAGTCCCATCAGGATTAGCTCGTACGACTATATAATCCAATTCATCTCCATAATACGATCGATTATTCGCACGAATCAAATACTCTTCACTATCCGTTTTGATATTTCCACCAGTCGTAAGGATATTAGCATTGGAAACGGATCTTGCTACTTCACTAAAGGTAAGATCAAAAGCCCTCAAGTCTTTTTCGCGTACCGCGATTTCAATCTCCTCTTCCGGAAAACCAGTTACAGTAATTTGGGAGATTCCATCAATTGCCCGTAAGTCATCTTCTACATTTCTGGCGATCTGTTTGAGATTCTTAAGTGAAATCTCAGAGCCACTTACCGTAAAGGATATTGCCTGATTAAGTATTTCCTGTTTTGCAACTACAGGTGGCTCCATTCCTGTCGGGAAGTTAGGTACACGATCAACCGCATTCTTAACATCTGCTAGCAGGATATCTATATCAAAATCCTCAATAGATTCAATGGTAATCGTGGCGGAGTTTTCAGCGGAGCGGGAAGTAACCCGATCTATCCCTACCAATCCTCTGAGGTTATCTTCAATCTTTAGGACGACTCCTTCTTCAATTTCTTCTGGAGAGGCTCCGGGGTATACCACATTTACAGTGATAATATTGGACTCGTTTAATGGAAAAAAGGAGGAATTGAGATTAAGCACTCCCAAAATACCAAAGACGACCACCGCAAGCATTAACACATTTACGGCTACCGGATACTTAATAAAATAGGTAATTATACTTTT
This sequence comes from Saprospiraceae bacterium, assembly GCA_020631105.1. Lineage (GTDB taxonomy): Bacteria > Bacteroidota > Bacteroidia > Chitinophagales > Saprospiraceae > JAHDHW01. The sequence goes on from JAHDHW010000174.1 coordinate 5,428, forward strand.
CATTTCTGGAGTTTTGGGTCATTACTTAGCTGCTTCAAAAACACTTACTTTCATTCCTGCGTAAGCTCCGGGGACGGGGCGACTCAATAATTCAATTCCGTCTGCCAGCCCTCTTACCACTACTGTTTTCTCTTTAAAGAATACAGGTTCAACATTGGCAACCACTAACACACTATCCTTATAGACATAGAGTTTGTTTTCATCAAAGAGGAGTTTACGATTAACTTCATAAGTGTCTGCTTCCTCCCGGGCCTTTACATCTGCCTCTAAATACATTCCTTCTCGGAGTCCTTTCCCAGAAACCTGAATATAGACTTGTACAGTTTGAGATGCCGGATCAACCTTTGCATTGATACGGCTGACCGTTCCATTCCACGAAGAAGTTTTATCAATATTATTTAGCTGCACCTTTTTGCCTACTGCAAGTAGATCAGCGTATCCTTCATTTACCGCTACTTCCAGCTCGTATACTGACGGAGAAATGAACTCTCCAAGCTTTTGACCAGCTCTTACCACAGCCCCTTTATCCACAAGCGCTTCTGTCAGGATTCCATAATATGGCGCTATGATTCTGTATTTCGTTAAGCGTTCTTCCAGGTTTTTAATATTATAGTATGCGGTCTGAATATTTCGGCCGGCAATAAAAAGTTTCTCTCGGTCATCTGTTGGCTCCGGAAAAGCCGGAAGAGGAGCATTCACATCAAATCCCTGAACATAAGTTTCCCATTGTGCGAATGATTCCGGATAATCTAATCTTAAGTCCGGCAGGAAGTTGACGATCTGATTATACAGACTACTTTTCTGAGAGCGAATATTTGCCTGATGTTCTTCACTGTTGATCTTGATAAGTGTTGCACCTTTTTTGTACTGTTCACCCGGGAGAAAGGAACGACCGGTATTTTCAAAAACACCCTGCACTTCAGCGAATAATTCAAGACGGTTTTTGGCCATCAGATTTCCACTCGCTTTTACCGTAATTGGAAGTGTGGTATTTTTAACCTTTTCCGTAAATATGGAGGTAATTTGTTTTTGCTCCCGGGGTTTAGGAGCTTTGCGAGCAGCAGATAATTTTCGGGAGATCATTACAGATCCGACAATAAGTGCGACTCCAAGTAGTGCTAAGATAATTTTTCTGAGCATATTCATTTAGTTTGTACTACAACAAATAATTATTATTACTATAAATCAGGTCTAATATTCTTTTGTACCTTTTTCAATAAGTGAATCATTGTTTGAACCTCCGCTTTCGTTAAGCCCTTTTGCAAGGCCCCTTTGATCTCATCCATAATCGGAAAGGCCGACTTGAACACTTCACTCCCCTTCTTCGTTAAGAAGATACGATTGATCCTTTTGTCTTTTTTGTCTGGGTATTTCGCAATGAGATGATACTTCTCCATGGTCTGAATAAGCCTGGTTAAAGAAGTTTTATTGCGATTTGTGATATCTGCGAGCTCATTTTGAATAAGACCATCTTGCTCGTGGAGCACCTTTAGAACAATCCATTGTTCGATGGTCAGATTCAAATCGTGTTCTTTGAATTTATCCATAATGTACAAACCGATCCATTTTCCGGTTTTTCCGATCCAGGGCATTATCGACTTTTCTAAATCAGGTAGATCCAAGATAATTTGTACTTTTTTTGAATAATTCAATTTTTTACGAAATTAGATGCAGATGCAACTATTTACAGTTTGGAAACGCTGATCTATGAAAATAGTTTAGTGATGTGGAAAACTTTTTAGAAATAAAAACAATACTTTCCAAAACATAAGCATTATGAATAGATTCTATTTCATAGACCAAATAAAATCCGTAATTTTTTATATCCTGCTTAATAAAGTTGATTCGGACAACCGAATCAATCAATCATTATTGTAAACAGCAAGCAAAACAATCACTTAGCATATTCCATGATCAGTTTTCTGTTTAGGATTCTCTATTTTTACAACAAAACGACTCAACACCCAATGCACTTACGTGATTCCAAAGTTTCAACTCTACTATTATTTTTAACGATCTTCTCCATTCATCTTTCCGCTCAATTACCGAATACCAATTGTTTTGAGGAGATCATATTTAAAATCGAGAATCAGGTTTTCCGATATTCAAGCGATACGCTCCGTATCCTGGGCGAGCAGCACCTAAGGTTTGCTTATGAGGACGTTAGGGCTACTGCGGAAATAGAAGTCTACCCTAAGGATTTGTTTCCCATGAGAAAACTTGAGCTATTGCCCTCGTCCGATTATGAGCTGTTGGATAGCATCACTAATGTCAATGGTGACCACTTTAGATTTAAGATTAAGTTTAAGCAATTGACCAAAAGTGATTTCTTACAACTCACTTTTTCCATTACCACCGATGTATTTATCAAACCTTATATCCAGGAGGTTAATCTATTACAGACCACCAGTACCGATGCGTTTCTACAGCCGAAAGACCCAAAGCTTTTTGTAGGTGAAGAGAAGTCATTCCGCATTGAAACCAACCGCCCCAACAATATCCGTTATCCTAATCAGTGGACCAGAAACGAAAAAATCAATTACAAATTCAATTTACGGCAAGGTGCGCTTTACATTCAATTACTCCCCAATACAGCTGGAAGGCATAAACTAGAAATCCCATTACGCGCAAAGGTACCGGACTATGATGATAAAAATAATTCGCTGGTATATGACTTAACGCCGATCACTTTTGATTTCGACGTTGAAGAGAGCAAGTTGATTTATCTTAGTACAAATAAAAAGGAAATCACCCAAAACGAATTAAACCAAAGGGAAGGCGTCGAAATTGAAATGGACTACCACCCTAGCCTTGAATTAAACAAAACCTATCGAGTTGAGCCACAAGAAAAAAGTGGTGGTTATTTAGTCGCTGAAATATTCACCCGTAGTATCCTTTCAAATGGCCGGGTATTATGCTGGCTCCGCACCTACCAAACCCATCGTCAATCGGATGGCTATCTGTATATCAAAGACGGAGACGATAATCGATTCATTACAAATCTAAATATTACTCCAAAGACGCAGGTGGATCAGATTAATGTCCTTGCTCAAAAAGGGAACATGAGCAAAGGCAATAACCTATACCCCGGAGAAAGAGTGGAGATCAGTATCAAAGGCAAAGGCTTAAGAAAAGCGCAATTTACTTTTGACGGATTGACAGAAGTGACACAAGACAGCATTGGAGATAATGAAGACGAAATTCATTTTAAGGCACTTGTACCAATGAATATCAGTACGAGTACTATTGCTGTTTTGAATTATGGCAAAGCCATTGGACCAAGCTTAAAGGTGCAAGAGTATCAAATTGCACATCCGCTCGATTTTGTATTCCTTCAAACAGAAGAACTTAAGCAAATAAAAATTTCAGAAATAGATCAATCTATATTTTTACAGCATACGATTCCGGATATTATCATCAAATTTGATGAAGAAAAAATTGACTCACGTCAGCGTTTATTTGGCAAGCAATATTTGAAAATTGACATTACCGTAAGCGGGAAAGACAATCAATTGCTCGATCGCCATACTATTGAAGATATCGTGGTCTGCCCGGGTAAAAACTCTCCTCGCTTTGATTATTACGATGATCGAAATTGCAGGCATGCGAATATTGCGCTTAATCAGTACCTGAGACAAAAAACTTTTGACCTGGAAGCCTGGAGCCGGATTGAGATCGTTATTCAACATGACCGGAGTAAATATGGAGGGCAGGGTTTTTACAAAAAAGCAGAAATCATCCTTCGCCGGTCTTCCACCTTTGACCTGGACGTGTCCTTTCCGGCAGGACTGGTAACGAAAAAGGTAGGTGAAGATGGCTTCGGTTCGTTGAGCGGTGTCAGTATGGCTATAATTGCCCAGTTTAGTTTTTATCATCCACAAAGGATTGCGAAGACTCGTCCCTTTAAAGTTGGAGCAGGGTTCCTTGCGCTCAACGCATTTAATTTTTCAGAGAATGCATCTAACCGGGATGTCGGTGTTGTTCTACTCGGAAGCCTCTACCCTGTCCCGAGTAAAAATAGGAGTAAATTAAGTTTCCCCTTATATCTTGGTGGTGGATATTTTCTTTCCGAATCTAAATTCTTTTATCTTATAGGCCCGGGGATTCGGGTGCGGATATAAAAGAGTTATGTGTGATGAAACCAAAAACACCGAAAATATAAATAATGAAAAACTTTCCATTTTATAGACAACTGGACTCGATGGAATGTCGGGCATAAAAACTAATTAATGAAACACTTATTTATTATTGCTATTACTTTGCTGAGCATTGCCTGTAATACCAAAAATGAAGATCAGAAAAAGTTAGATTTTGTGGAGTTTGACTTTCATTTTGATACAGAGTCAAATGAGATGCCGTACAATTTTTCTTCATATTGGGATACCTTTCCTACAATTGTCGATAGAACAGCATGGGAATTTGCCAAAATCGGAAACATAGAAAGGATGCATGAGATTTGGGATACGAGAGAATCAATTGAAATTGGACTTACGCAGGAACAACGAGATAGTTTTGGCTTCTACAAAGCAATGGATGCAATAGATTACATATTGAATGAAGCTGAAGAGCACCAAGTAGTCATCATAAATGAAGCTCATCAAATGCCCCAACATCGAATTTTTACCACTCGACTACTTGAAGGACTCAAAAGAAGAGGCTTTAAGCACTTAGGAATGGAAGGATATTTTAATACGCCTCAAGCAGATTCAATTATGCAAGCCAATGGTTATCCTATTCTTGATTCTGGATATTTTACACAAGAACCTCAATTTGGCAATTTAATAAGAACTGCCTTTGATATGGGGTTCAATATATTTGGGTACGAAAGCAGTGGACATGCTAATGGGAAGGAAAGAGAAATTAATCAAGCCCGGAATATTGAATCCTATCTAAATCGATACCCCAACGAAAAGATATTAATTCATTGTGGTTTTGATCATGTGTACGAAGGAGAAATGCCTAACAATTCCATGGGTTGGGGAAAGGCGATGGCAGGGAGATTGACGGAATTTACAGGAGTCGACCCATTAACCATAAGTCAGACCATTTATTCTGAAAAGGGTAAGAGGGATTACGAAAACTCGTATTATCAGATTACAGATCTAGAAAGACCTAGTGTTTTTGTCAATGAATCTGGTGAGCTATTTGGTCAGCAACGAAAGGAAGCCTCTCTTGATTTACCTCCTATGGGCACATTCAGGTATGACATAGCAGTTTTCCATCCAAGAAGTAAAAAGTACGATCGTCCGCAATGGATGGTGTATGGTGATCGTAAAGAAGTGGAACTATCATTTGTTGAAGAAAATATCCAGTGCCCATGTTTGGTACTTGCCTACAAAAAAGGTGAG
>JAHDHW010000175.1 GCA_020631105.1 Saprospiraceae bacterium
GTCCGAATAGCATTAAGAAACTTGTTCCATATTGGGCCAAGTAATCGCTGGATGATAAGGTATAATCCATGTAAGAATCCCCAGAAGATAAAAGCATAACTCGCACCATGCCATAAACCTCCAAGGAGCATTGTTACCATATTATTCATATAGGTATACATCTTCACCTGCTCTCGCTCCCCTTTTTTCATATAAAAATAAGCATAGGCAATAATCCCCAGGAATACGAGGATTAACCACCACCATCCGGTAACCGCAACCGCCAGCCCCATAAATAGTAATATGAAAAAATAAGAGCCAAAACTCCCTCCTCTGCTACCACCTAACGGAATATATAAATAGTCTCTTAACCAACTGGATAAAGAGACGTGCCATCGCGTCCAAAATTCGCTAAAGTTCTTGGAGAAGTAAGGTTTGTTGAAGTTCATCGGAAAATCAAAACCCATTACTCGCGCTAATCCAATCGCAATATCTGAATAACCACTAAAATCACAGTAGATCTGGAAGGAATAGAAAATTACTCCAATGAGCAAATGCATGGAAGAGAAATTCCCCGGTGCATCAAAGCATTGGTCAACAAATGGAGCCAGCGAATCTGCAATCGCCACTTTCTTGAAGAAGCCCCATAGTATCTGACCAGTACCAGCAATGGTACGATCCCAGTTAAATTCACGGTCTTTTTGGAATTGAGGTAAGAAATCGCTTGCTCTAACAATCGGACCAGCAACTAACTGTGGAAAGAAAGAAATAAATGTCGAAAAACGTATGAAGTCTTTCTCTACTGCTATTTTCTTGTAATACACATCAATCGTATAGCTCATCGATTGAAAAGTATAAAAGGAAATACCTACCGGTAGGATGATATTGAGCGTTGACATTGATGGTTGTAAACCGAAGCCGACCAACATCTCTTGAAAAGAGCCAATAAAAAAGTTGAAATATTTAAAGAAGGCCAAAAAACCTAAGTTAACCACCATACTGATGATTAACAGCCGTTTACGACGTACAGCTTCCTCTACTTTATCAAGCTGTAAACCAATGCTGTAATCAACCAAGGTAGAAAAGGCAATGAGACTAAGAAACCTCCAATCCCACCATCCATAAAAGAAATAACTCGCAAAAAGACATAGCAATAGCCTTGCTTTACCCTTCAAATTAAAATACAAGGGTAAAAACGCTGCAATAAATACCAGAAATGCTACGCTATTAAATATCATTTCACTCTGTTAGCCAACGCTGTACAACAGCAAACTCCTCAGTTTTTTATCAATTAAAGTGGTTATATTTGTTGGGATTTTGATCGATTTTCAAGCATCAAAATGCTCTTTCGTCTCTCAAAAAGTGTTGGCAATCAACTACTTATTTATGTATTTTTCAATCTCACCTTTCCACAGCAAATATGCTTCACCATTTAAATGAATGCCATCGCTTGTAAACTTTGCAAAAAGAGCGCCATCTTTATTCGCAAAGCGGGTGTGCAAATCTATGTAAATCAAATCATTATCCTTAGCAATTTTTTGGATTGAAGTATTGATTATACGGATATCCTCGTTTTTGATCGGAATCACTCTGATTTGAGGATTCACTGGCAGAATACTATACAAATAAAGCCTTGTTTCCGGAGATTTCTCTTGGATTACACGGACGATTTTTTGATAATTTCGGATAACATATTCTGGCGGGTGGAATAATAGATCATTTACACCGATCATCAGGTATAATTCACTTGGCAAGCTGTCCAGTATAGGCCCCAAACGCTCTAAAACCCCGTCAGAAGAATCTCCGGGAATTCCCCGGTTCTTAATCTTAGGCTTATTGAATAACTCTGCCCAATCACATTGAGCAGTAATGCTATTGCCTAAAAAAACAATATCCCCCTTATTGATTGGCATTTTTTCGTACAGTGATTTTCGATGATCATATTCCGAACCTAAACCTCGGTTATTCATTTTGTACCGAAGAAAGGTCCAGCCGCCTAATGACTGCACAATATAAAAAAACAGAAAGAGCAAAAGGATATTTAATAGAATAGAACTGTAGAGAAGTATCTTTTGCATAAAGTCAGAATATATTACTCTTATGGGGGACTACCCCTTTTTTTCTGAATTTAAAATTTCATCAATGGATACCTTTCGAGTATGTTCCGAATGCTTGAAATTCTTGTTAGGGTTACCCATTTTCAATAGGCCCTTGAATTGATTAAATGCAAACATCGGCAGGCTCCATATTGTTTTCCAGATAGCCTTCGGAACTGCTGAAAGATAAAGTACCCAAAGAATATTTAAACCCCAAAGCGCTACAGCAATAAACATAAGTGCACTCAGGCGAATGTCAACAAAATAGCTAATAACCATCAATACTACACCCAAAAATAATTGGATAAACATTGGTGGTGCTATCGTCACTAATCCGAAGATGAATTGATTCCAGCTCAAACCAAATAAACCTTTTAGCAATATACCTGATGAATTTGGTAAATTCTGAAAATAGGAAAACAACCATCTTGACCTTTGCGTAGCTACCTGATCTCCGGATACTACTTTTTCATCATACACTATTGCATCCCATGCATATACGATTCGTGCATTTTTGAATAACAGGTTGTTCTGAAGAATTTTATCTTCTTGTAACATTTTCTTCCATTGATGCTTTCCCTGCTCTATCTCCGGGCTACTTAAATAGTCCTTGTACAAGTCCGATTCTACCGCCATTCCAGATCCGGATATTACAGCAGAAGCACCCATTAAATAAGGTAAATAACGATCAGTATAGTTTTTATAAAACTCCCCGGTGGCATCCGCACAAGCATAGGTTGTATCTAAGTTTTTTGCAGTTCTTTGCCCTTGAATGGCTAAATGTCCATTGTTAGCATAGGTATTAATTACCGTCAAAAACTCCGGATGAGCAACGTTATCCGCATCAAATATTGCAATGAAGTCATGATCTCTGACAAAATTTTCAACCGCATGAATAATTGACTTCGCCTTTAATCGTAAGGATGGATTAGGATGGAGCAAGGTAAATTGCTCATGCTCTATGTCCCAATTACTTATATCACATTCGTCAGCGACTAAATAAATATGGTGATTAGTATGCTTTTGCTTTAGTAAAGATTGCACCAAAGGCTTTGCAATTTCAGCATTCTTATATGCAGTAATAATGCACCCATAGTCATAGGATTTGTAATTAGGATCCGTAACAGGAATCGCTTTGACCCGCTCCGGAATCACTCTTGTAATAAAGGTCATCAAAAATGGTAGCAATAAGAAGAACGCTACTAAGACGCAGATAACCGCAAATACAGTGTACAAAATGCTCATCGGTTTAAACTTTTGATTGACTAGTTGAGGCGCTTAATTGTGGTAGTTTTCGAAAGGCCAACTTACTTTCTGGTCCTAAGTGCCAGGTGACTGCACGCCAAAATGCACCTACATGTGCCCATTCTCCTTTGACCAAATATACCAATATATTTTTGGGGATAGTGACAAATATCAGAAACAAAGAAAACAGAAAAACCTGTAACTTACTTCGATGTCTTCTGGTGAATAAAATTCGATTTCGGTTTAAATAAAACGTTTTCAGCGTACTCATTTTCCCTACCGAAACCGACTCCTTATGATAAATCTTTGCTCTAGGCTCAATATATATTTCATAACCTGCTTTTCGGATATGTGCTGACCAATCCAATTCTTCGTAGTACAAAAAAAACTCTTCGGGCATCATCCCGACATCCTCGACCACTTTCCGGGGTATCATCATTGCGGCACCATGTACATAAGAAGTGGGCGTCGCCTGATTAAACTGTCCCTGATCAATCTCTCCTGCGCCAATCGTGCGATTACGCGCTGTCACTGGATTTACAGCAGTAGTTCCGGCATACTGAATAAGCTCTCCTTTTTGCTTATGTACCTCCGGATGATGATAAATCAGTGGACTTACTGCTCCCAGACGGTCTATTCGTTTGAAGCAATCCAGTAAATATTCAATAGAGCCTTCAATCAACTCCGTATCATTATTAATAAAGTAAAAATATGCTCCTTTTGCCGCCTTTATTCCAAGGTTATTACCTCCTGAAAAGCCAAGGTTCTCTTCACTACGGATAAAGACCACCTCCGGGTAATTCTTTTCTATAAAAGCTTGTGGGTTTTCTTTCGAAGCATTGTCTACTACAATTACTTCCAGGTTGGAATAGGATAGTTTACGCACAGATTCAAGCATTTCAACCGTAACATCCAGCGAATTGAAATTAATTGTGATAAGCGAGACTAGTTCTTGGTCCATGCTGTAAAGCTCAGTTTTTGGATCTATGTTTCAAATAGTATGCTCAAAATAAAATCTTTCGAGAATACTGACCTAATCCTGATCAAAACAATGTTATTTATCAGGATTTCGGCCAAAGCTATTTTATTTTCTCTGAGGCATTCCGATAAATATCGGAATAAACCGCTGAACCAATGGAGCTTCGATTGGATTATCGAAAACAGCCATTGGTTCAGAAGTTATATATTATTGTACGAATTTGTATCGGAAAGTTACCGATGATTCTATGATTCTTTTTGGATCATCGCAGGAAGCGTTCGGGAGAGAATTTTGAAATCCAGTGCAAAAGAATAAGTCATCGCATATTCAACATCCAATTCAGCGCGTTGAGCTACAGTAAGATTATCCTTACCTTCCTCACAAGTCTGCCATAATCCTGTGATTCCTGCTGGGCAAAGGAAACGAGCTGCCCAGTCATCTCGGGTCATTTGCTCTGCCTCGTATAAAGGTAATGGACGGTTACCCACGATTGACATATCACCTTTTAGGACATTAAACAACTGTGGTAATTCATCTAAGCTTGTCTTACGGATAATTTTACCGATGCCTGTGATACGTGGATCATTATTTAATTTGAAGAATCCAGTTACTTCCTCTTCTGTATCTGTATCACCATAATGATTCAGGTGAGCAAGGTCTTTCAACTTAGCATCCGCATCTTGAACCATTGAACGGAACTTCAAGAAATCGAATACTTGATATCCGGTTCCAACTCGTTTAGATCGGTATATGATCGGTCCTTTAGAAGTCAATTTGATAGACAAAGCAATCAAAATTAAAATTGGACTCAAAGCAAGAATTACAGCAGAAGCAAAAGCGATATCAAAAAGTCGTTTTCCTAAAGGAATATTTACCTGATTCTTCTCATCTCCCAATTCATAACTAATCATATCAGACTTAAACCGCTCAAGAAACTCAATCCTGCGACGAAGGTCTCTCCATGCAACTGGCTCAATATAACAATCATCTGCTCCACGCTTCAATAGCATCTGAGCATCAAATTCTTTTTTATCGTTAGCAAAAAGGATAAAAGGTATAAGTTGAAGATTGCTATTTTTTCTGGTGTTATCTAAAAGGAAATAATTATCCTTAACCAGATATTCATGATTACAGATAATTGCTTTCGGTAAAGAATCCCCTCTTTTACTAGCTTGAAGTAAATAGTTATAAGCCTTTACGGAATTGTCCATGGTATGAACATCGTAAAGATTTTCGTTAAAGTCCTCGGATCTAGAAAGTGTTTCCACAAAATCCTCCTCAAAGCCGATTATAAGCAGCTCCTTGACATCGACATCAATTGTAGAAGTTTGGTTCATAGTAGTAAGTGTGGTTTGGTTAAAAATCGAATCTCGATTTCAAATGGTCTTCTATTTTAATTGGTTAATTCGGCTGGCCTTAGGCAACAGCAGTCTGATTGAGGGCTTTATAAATGGTTTGGTTAAGTTCTATTGGATTGAATGGCTTAGGGACATATCCTTCTATCCCGAGATCATAACACTTATTAATCACTGCATTTTCTTCTTCTGCAGATACGATTAATACAGGAATATCTCGAAAGACTCCGCTTGTTCGAATATTATTAAGAAAATCTAAGCCGCTAAGCTTTGGCATTGACATATCAAGAATAATCAAATCAGGAATATTACCCTGGCTTAACCAAGCTAATCCATCAAAGCCATCTACCTTGCAGGTAACATCGAAGGTTTTTCGAAGGAACTGTTGTAGAAGGAGTCGCACACTATCATGATCCTCTATGACAAGAATCTTTTTTCGGCTAGAATTCATCGTTTCCGTTTTACATAAATAGGCAGTAGATATTTGACTACCCTCTTGTTATTACTAACAAATCGGTTCGGGACAAGATTCTGAGCTTTCACTTAAGACAGTAACTTTCATAAAAAGTAACAATAACTTTTTAGTTCAACTATCAAAAGAAGTCAAAACGGTAGTAGGTTGTGAGGGAAAACAGTAATTGGGATGGATCAATAGAAAGGAATCAAGCTCTGGTTAAAATTTGTAAGTTATTGTGTGCTTGTATTCACTTTCCCATGTTCACGGGACTTCTTTTGTCTTAAAGCTCGTTTCCTGCTTAACAAGAAATCTACTACAAAGTTAGACAATAAATCTTATTAATAACAATAAGTTGAACAACTTTTTCGAGGGGGCCAACGTATACGTTGGGAAAGAGTAATAATTAACTTATTTATTACATTGCAAAGGTAAGACTAGGATATGAAGTGCGATATACCTGATTAAAGGTATTTATCATATTACAAATTTACTTATTTTAATCTATTTCACCCCCAACAGGCTGTTTATCAACTAATTATTATAAAGTAATTAAAAAACTATATCATCTCCCCCATTGATCAGCGCCTATAAAAACCAGTGATAACTAAAAATAGTTCACAGATAAAACTAAGCTCACGGAGGTAAATCAGGCAAGATTTATGCAACTAATAAAAATGGTCTTGACCAGTTTCGAATTATGTGCTGCTTTTCGGCCAATAACATTGTGTTTGTAAGGCAGGAACAATAAAATAGTTTTAAAAATTTGGCAAAGTGCTTTTACCCTGCCAAAACCCTATATATTTGGATAAAATAACTCAAAATTAATATGGATTTTGCTCTAAAAATAGCCTTTTGGGCCTGTCTCGGGCTTGTTTTTTATACCTATTTAGGCTACGGTTTAGTATTATATCTTCTTTTGAAAGTACGAAATCTCTTTTCTAAGCGACCTGTTTCTGCTGATTTGAAGGATGATAAACTTCCAAAAGTCACTTTCGTAGTAGCGGCATACAACGAACAAGACTACATTGAAGACAAGATCAGGAATAATCTTGCTTTTGATTATCCAAAAGACAAAATCCAATTTTTATTCGTCACAGACGGATCTAATGACCGTACACCGGACCTAATTGAGCAATTCGATTATCCTGAAGGTGTCAACTGGAAACTTTATCACAGCCCGGAGAGAAGAGGAAAGATTGCAGCGGTAGAAAGAATCATGGAATTTGTTGATACTCCAATTACCATCTATACAGACGCTAATACCGATGTAAACCCAGAAGCTATTCGTAAAATAGTCCGCCATTATAGTGACCCGACGATTGGAGCAGTTGCAGGAGAGAAAAGGATTTCAATGGACATTAAAGATGCAGCAAACGCGGCAGGGGAAGGTTTTTACTGGAAATATGAGTCATTACTCAAGAAGTGGGATGCTCAACTTTATTCGGTTGTAGGTGCCGCCGGAGAACTTTTCTCCATTAGAACGGACTTGTATACCCCCGTGCCTCCCGACACCATCATTGAAGATTTCTTTTTGACGCTAACCATTTCTCGTAAAGGTTATCGGGTAATGTATGAGCCAGAAGCTTATGCCGTTGAAAATTCATCTGCCTCTATTCATGAAGAGCTCAAACGTAAAATTCGCATAGCCGCTGGAGGTTTACAAGCAATCTATCGCTTATCCCCTCTTCTGAATATTTTTAAATACGGTCTATTGACCTTTCAATACGTATCACATCGGGTCCTAAGATGGACATTGACTCCAATAGCATTGCCGATTTTATTAATCATTAATACCATTCTGGCTGTAAAAGGATATCCTTTCTTCAAAATCATGTTGGTTTTACAAGTACTCTTTTATCTTGCTGCATTAGTTGGATACCTTTTAGAACGGCAAAAGATTAAGTTTAAAGCTTTCTTTATCCCTTACTATTTCTGTGTAATGAATTATGCGGTATATCGAGGCTTTCTGAGAATAATCAGTGGTAATCAATCCGTAATGTGGGAAAAAGCGAAAAGAGCTTAATCATCCGGACATTTCTTATCTGTAGGTGAGTTCATCGAAGTAGTTCCTGTATTCATCCGAATATGTTTTCGTATAGGCAATAAATTTCCTAGTATTGCGCTTAAATACCGATTCCGATAGGCTTCAGGCCTTATGAATCCGTTCTATTCTGTATTTTACTATTGGCTATTTTACCAAAAACATATTAGTATGAAAAACAATTTGATTTTCACCCTCCTATTCTTATCTATCCTCACCGTTTATTCTTGTTCTAATAGCGCAGGAGCAGAGGATGCTTTACTAAAAAGTATCCCGCAGGATGTCTCAATGGTAACCTCAATTGATGCTGATGCAATCTTAGAAAAAGCGGACTTTGAGCAAGTAAAAAATATGGAGTTTTATCAGGAAATGATCAAGGAAACTAAACGATATAACTCTACTTTAGGAGAAGTACTCGTAGATCCGGCAGCTTCAGGAATTGATCTTTCAAAGAATATATACATGGCGCATCACTTCGACCCGGACAATCCGGAGGAAGTGTTTATAGGCATCACTGCAGCAGTAAAAGATAAAGCGGCCCTAGAAAAGTTAATTCAATCCAACAGCAAATTCAAAGTCAGCAAACACGGTGATTTTGACGTAGCAATGAGCGGCAGCCAATCTGTTGCGTGGAATGGAGATCAAGTACTGTTGGGGATGACCAACTCCTATTCTGATCCATTACCAAAAATTGAAAAATTCTTTACAACTACAGAAGCAAATTCCATCGCTGCGGATAAAGACCTAGGCAAAGCTATAAATGGCAAACATGATATTGCCAGTTGGTTTAGCTCCAATGCCTTCGCAAAAAGCCCCATGTTAAAGAATGTACTTATTATGGCAAGCATTGACGCCAATGCGATCAATGATAATTATGTACATAGTTATGTGGACTTTAATGATGGTGATATTGAAGCCAGATCCAATCTGTTTTTACAAGATGCTTTAATGGCCGATATCAACTTATTATTCAAAGATAAAGTAAGCACTGACTTTTCTAAATATGTACCCGCAGGTGCCAATTCGGTAATGACGGTAGCGCTTGATTTTGAAGGCGTCCAACAGATGTTGAGTAAAAGACCTCAGGCATCAATGATGATTGACTTCGGGCTAAAGGAGTATGGACTCTCCGTAGCAGATATTGCAAATACTTTTGATGGTGATATTCTGCTATATTCTACTGCCAATGGAGATATGGCTGCTCCGGGAAGTTTTGCCACTACAGTCAAGGATACCGATAAGCTCAATAAGTTTTTAGCATTAGCAACAGAATATGATATTCTGGAAAAAATAGATGATAAAACTTACTCCCTAAAGAATATGCGTACCCTTGCTGGTAACCGAAACTTTGGTGACGCTCAATTGCTAATCCTCGATGATATGATTTTTATTGGCGCTGATCCTGCGACCCTTGAAGCGGTCAAAACCGGAGGTTTCCGTGGTAATGAGCGTATTGATGCTTCGAAAATCAAGAATTTACGAAGTAACATATTCGCTGGCTTCATGGACTATGACGAAATGTTGAAATCTATCTCAGGTACAAAGGACCTCAATGTAAAATTCAAAGACATGAAGTTTACAACTAATCGAAAAGATGCTAGTTTTGATATGAATTTTAAAGATAAAAATGTTAATAGTCTCAAACAGTTGTTTGAATCCATTAACGAAATTTACCTAGCGAACAAGAACGGAAGCATCTAATCTAATGATTGTATTAAAAGACCTTAAGCCTGCACCGATTTACGATAGTAATCCACCGGATCACTCTGATATCTGGGCAACTGAAAGAACTTTTGAAAAAGGGAAGACTTACCTCATTTCTGCACCCTCAGGAAAAGGTAAGTCTACCCTACTCCATTTAATATATGGCCTGCGTAAGGATTATACTGGGTCTATACTCCTTGATCAACAATCAAGTGAGACCTTCAGTATGGATACCTGGTCTGAACTAAGGCAGGTTAAAATGTCTATTGTTTTTCAGAACCTTAGGTTATTCCCCGAATTGACAGCACTGGAAAACATTCAGTTAAAAAACAATTTAACGAGCCACCATACAGCGTCTACCATTAAAGCAATGGCAAGTAAGTTAGGAGTAGAAGAATTATTAAATAAAAGATGCGCTACCTTATCTTATGGACAGCGTCAACGGATCGCCATTATTCGCTCTTTGTGCCAGCCCTTTGATTTTCTTTTATTAGATGAGCCCTTCAGTCATTTAGACGCAGCAAATATTGAAATCGCCAGAAACTTAATCCAGTCGGAACTAAGTGCGCAAGGAGCTGGTTTATTGCTCGTAAGCCTGGGAGAAGATTATGGTTTTGACTATGATTATACCCTAGCTCTTTGATTACTAAGCATTTAAGTAGGCTACAAGAAAAATTGTATTTTTTCTTCTGCAAACTTTGACATTTTAATTAGGAATCTTTTATATTTGCATCGCTTTTGAAGAAAGGCGAAGTATTTTTATACTGAAATATGCGAAAGTAGCTCAGCTGGTAGAGCACGACCTTGCCAAGGTCGGGGTCGCGGGTTCGAATCCCGTCTTTCGCTCCAGGCGAAAAACTATTGAACGTTAGACGAGCGGGTTC
>JAHDHW010000176.1 GCA_020631105.1 Saprospiraceae bacterium
ATAGGTAAAGCATGTGACGTTCACTACTTTCGACACCGATTGAAATAGCACTTCCATAATCAAAGGCTGAGCTTAAACCATTTCCATCTATTTTGTACACCCCAAATTTAACTGTAGCATTACCTTTATTATTTTGGCAAAGAGCAATGTTGACGTTTGAACAAATAATAAACAAGAAAATAATTAGCCTCACACAGGTTTATTTTAATTTACTTTGTAAATATAAATCATTTTGAAAGCCCTATTATAAGGGGCAATTTATATCGTTAATATTCACAATCATGACCGTTTTTTAATATCCAATTTTTCCAAGCTTCTATAGTTCTTCCTGAAGGAGTTTTCAATCCTAAAGTGCTTCCATCATATTCGGATTTTATATTCGTTAACCCTTCAAAGTATTCAACCGCATTTTCGAGCGCTATTCCATCGACAGATCTACCCTTACCGTACTCGCTTATTATCCTCATTTTAGAACAACTTTCTGAGGTATCCTGATTTTTAGTCTTAAGAGAATTGCAGCTTATATGAAGAAGAAAGAACAGCAATAAATAAATTCGTGTATACATGTTTTTTACTTAAGTGGAATTAGAAATCTCGTTTGGCTTTCCCGGTAGTTATCAACGATACAATATCGTTAATATAAATTAAGCGAAAATATAAAATAAAAAAAAAACCTCACACCAATTATTCATCAGTGCAAGGCGCCTATATATTTCTTCTCTCCAGCGTATTCCGTTTTCGTAAGTTCCGATCGCTAATCCGAACGAAAACTAAGGGTTTTACGCCTGTAATTTTTAATTACCGTAGCGGTACAAAAGCCTTAATTTCAACCCGGCGACCAAAAGCCTGATCATTCGTTTCATCTTCTCCGTTGAAATTCATTTGTATGCGCTGACTGGATATCCCGGAACGCATTAGTGCAGCTTTTACGGATTCTGCTCGTTTCTTTGACAAGGCAAGATTCCTACTTGCGTCACCACTAGCATCCGTAAATGCATCTAGCTTAACCTCTAGTTCAGGATACTCCTCCAGGAGCTCAACGATTGATTGTACCTGTACCTGCGAAGCACTAGAGAGTTTTGACGAACCAATAGTAAAAAATACAATTTGCTGGTTCCTTCCTTTAATCAGGCTTGCTACATTTAAAGGTTTCTCTACCTCGACTGGTACCTCTACCATTACTTTCTCTACAATGGGCTCTGGGCTTGGCGCATTCTTAAGTCTATTTAGCTCCTGTCGGATAAGGAATAACTCGTTTCGCAGGCTATCAACTTCTGCTTTATCGCCTTTCACCGGCATGGTAACCACTAAGGGTTGTTGTTGCTTAATCGTATCCTGTTGCTTTATTCCCGTCTTCAGTTCCGCTAGCTCTGCGCGCAATAGTGCTAACTCTGCTGCCGTTCCTACTGAATCATCTGTAGTATCTACTACGGGTGCTGGTTGCTTATTCATTGATGCTATAAGCTGTTGCTGAAGCAGCAATTGTTTCATCAATTCCATGTTCTGATTCATGTTTGCTACCTCTGATCTGAGTTGGTTCATCTCGGCAGTGTTTGCCGGAACTGAGGCAGCGGGCGCAGGTATGACAACAGGAGTTGGATTTGAATTAGCATTTCTCAATTCCAGTATTTCACTTCTAAGTCTAGTATTTTCGAGAGATAATCTTTCCTGTTCTCTTGCTTCGTATTCAGCGATTTGAGCTTTCAGTTGACTAATTTCTTCTTTGTCGCGTTGTTGTGCTGATTGTTCTAACTGTGCGACACGATCCATTAATAGCGTGACAGTTTTGTCTTTACTAGTATCTAAAGGTGCTGCTGACAATGGTATAGACTCTACTGCAATTTCTTGATTTGATTCAACAACTTTACGAGTCTCTTTTAAACTGTCCAACTCCATTTGCATCTGCGATATTCTTTGGAGTAAAACAGTATCCACCGCATTAGCTTTCGTACTTTCTATATCTACCACTTCACTAATAATAGAATCTTTAAGTACAGGAGGCTCAATGCTTATTTCATCCGTTATAATAGTATCCTGTATTGACTCCACTGTTACGAGATTAGTGATTGAATCAAGGACCGTAGTATCTTGTATCGTAAGCGCAGTATCCAATAACTGGAGTACATCTTTCTTTTTTTCCGATTCAGCAATCAAATACGCCTCATAGCTCTGAGCTATTTCCAGCGAGTCCTTTATATCAATAACTTCCGGACGAAGTATATCCCAGTCTTCTTCGGTAATGGGCGCTTCTAAGTTGCTTTTTAAAAGTGTATCTCCTACTTGGTAAAAGGTATCCACTTCTATGTTTCCGGCCAACAAAATACTATCCATTAGCTGAGCATCTCTAAGTAGCCTAAGTGTATCAATTTGCTCTCTTACTACAAAAAGTAATTGTGTATCCTGAACCAGTAAGGCTATACTATCCAAGGCATAAGAAGAATCCCGCCCCTCTACTAAGTGTTGTTCTACCCAAAACTGATCACTGGAAAAATTAATACTGTCAATAGCCGAATCTAAAATATAAATACTATCTCCTATTAATTGAATAGTATCCACTGTCATTGTGGAATGTATTGTATCCAATGTTGTCAACAAAAAGGTTGTATCTACACGCTCTCGAATGACATAGATAGCCTGTGTATCAATCGGCGCTTCTACTTTCTCAATCGTTTCTTCAATATTATCAGTATCCGCAACTGTTGTCAATACGTCATCATACATCAAGGTATCTGCTAATACTTCTGATTTTTCTATTTCCGGATCTGAGAGTAGTCCAATACGAATCTCTGGAAAATATACCCGTTCTCTTTTACGACCAAAGTTGTAGTGCAGACTTAGTGAAGTAAAAGCATAAGCATCATTATTCCCGTTTGAGTTACCACGTTGGCCACTAAGTTGTGTACCAGGAACAGCTGCATAGTTTTGAAATTCATTATCATAACTCAATAGATAATCACCGCTAACATCATCCAGGTAATCTGAATTTGTGAATCTCAACAAGGTTTCCAGGTTTAAATTAAACCGTGCACCCAGGCGAACCTTTAGTCCTATTCCAGCGGTAGCATGAAATAGATGAGTCTCGTACTTCTTCCCTTCAGTTTGTATATCTGATAGCTTCGTTTCAAAATTACCATCCAACAAAACCTCCTGACCTTCCAAACCAGAAAACTCGTCTACATCCCGAATCGTACCATCTGCCCAATAATAATACCGTGCATTATCGGATCTCAATAAATCCCCGTAGGTCTGAAACTCCGTATACCCTATTCCGGCTGTAAGATATGGTGCAACAATCGCATCGGCAGGAAGTAAATAACCATTATCAAAAGCATAAGTGAGCAATAGTGACCAATCTAATAACTCGGTCCTCACGTTAAGTGCTCTACTAAAGTTGTCAGCATTTACTTGGAGCTGATTATCCCAGTTCACCGACCTGTCAAAAGCGGTAAACTGACCATCTGTATAGGACAAGCGAATCCCAAAATCATTCGTCAGATTCTTTTCCAATGAAATACCATAGCTGAGATAATCAAGATTATCGTCTAGGTTATTCAAAGAATTATTGGGCGTTAGCCATTCATTATTTATGTCTCCTTTATAGGAGATTATCCCGGAATGAAGTCCGAGGCGCCATTTATTTCGATCTTGTTGTCCAAAAGCATACAGACCAAATAATAACCCGATAATTAAAAAGATACTTTTTTTCATCATCATTATTTTTACCAATAAAAGCGAAGCATAAAGCTTCGCTTTATTTTTGGTTTAGGTTATTTATCTAATCCTACGGAGATATTAATCTTAGCACTGACCCCAACAAAAGGTCGAATAAACACACGTTTCTCGATTCCTCCGACTTGACCATTATCCGCTCCCACTTCTTCCAAAAAAGCGGCACCAGCATTAAAGCGAACAAACTGAAACAGCTTATAATCCAAGCCAAGATATACTGGTCGTTTGATAATTGGTCCGGTGATTTCACTTTCATTCTCACCATCAAAATTTTTAGTAAATACGCCAACCGTTACCGAAGCATTTCTAAAAAACTTAGGTGCAATGGTACTGGTAGATAATGGGAATGCCAATCCTACATACGGAGCAGCGCCGTAACTTAAGTTGTCGATATCGCCATCAAGATAAACTGCACCATAACCTACGTTTAACGAAAAGTAGCCATTCCGTTTTTCCGTTTCTACTGCATCGACTCTATGCTGCTGAGATAAACCATTCCATTCATCGTTCATCACAGATTGCACCTCTGTATGAATCATATCTTTAAGGTCCGCAATCATTTTTTCCTGATAGCTCCGCTTTGCTTTATTTTTGTCCGCTTCCTCAATTACTCTTTCCGCTTTATTTAATGAAGCATCATCAATCTTCTCTAATTGTCCGGCGATGATATCAGAAAAACCATTGAAGGTACTTTGATTCGTCGTACGATAATTCGACAAGCCTACCTTTACCACTTCATCTAAATCCTTCATCATACGTTTTGTCTTTTTAGAAAACAAAACCTTTTTATTACCAATCTGAAAACTCTGCTCTACATAATTATCAAGATTCTTTACCAATTGCTGATAAAGCTGTACCGTTTGCTCTGAAGAAAGCTTATGGTAATAGGACAATACAAAATCATAGGATTTACCAGCATTCAACTGATAATTGATAGGTAAACGAAACTGAGTTCCGTTATTATTTACGGGTCGCTTCCAGCGGTTTTCGTATAAAGCGTCACGATCATTTTTACCTTTTGTGGTATAAAGATCCAATTCTACCAAATTGACGGTAACAGGAATATCGCCTACCAAGAGCAGCTTTTGCTCTGCTGGTAGTGGTAATCCATTATTCAACTGATTCAGCTCTCCTTCGTAGTTGATGGTAGATAATTGCCCAAAAGATTGAATCGTTAGCGCAACAAACAAAAGAATAATAATCTTTTTCATAATTAAAGTTTTTAGTGTTTTTGTTATGGGGCAAAGAATGATTGTTAGACGATATCAAAAATGATTAGTCACCAAAAAATATTTAATTAGCACCATTAACTTTTCGTAAGTAAATTGTTATTTCAGCATGCTATAATTAAGGTGTAAATGGCCTTAAAAAGTGCTTTTCCATTTTATTGTTAAAAAAATAATTAAGCTCTTTAGACAATCTATTCCTTCCATATCAAACTTAGAAATCAGTAAATCTAACAGGGATTACTGAGCTATTTCAAGGCTATTTATTAAAGCTGTTCGAAAGAATATTGAATCTCGAATATTTAGTAGTGTGATTTTTATTCAAGATTGAAAATTCAAGATTCATCGAGCTTTATGGCTCGCCAGAACGTAACAATACTTATTAAGTTCAATAGAGAGGAGGGGCTGTTAAATGAGTATTAACAGAGATAGAGCGTATTAAAAACTTAAGCTAAAAAAACCGTCTACACTACTTCGAAGCAATCACCTCAACCATCAGCGGGCAACATAATGTGGCATTAGGATTCTGCTCTATTTCCTGTAGATCCTTTAGCGCTAATTGTAATTCCTCCCGGCTTAGATATTGCAGATCCACTAATTTGGGAAAGTATACTTCGAAGAAAGTTTTTGGCCATTGCCAGGTAGATTCGAATGGTCTCCCTACTTTGGCCATCAAACGGACATTATCTATTTTCATTCCTAAGCCAGCAAGTAGTGCTGGTAATTTACGGCCAATATTGATATCGCCTTCTGCATCGTGGAAGCTCTGCAAGGCTGCAGCAATTGCTTTTTTGAGGTGAGGCATTTCTGGTTCTGTTTGGTGTGTACTCCAGTTGTAATACTCATGCAGGACCATTTTTCCGCCCGGCTTAAGGGCATCATAAACTTTGCGGATAATCGGGAGCGGGTCGCCCGGCCAGGCTAGTGCCCAACGAGAGTACATTCCATCAAGGCTATTATTTTCTAATTTCAGGTCATTAAAATCTTCTGACCTCGTTTCGATATTAAGTTGGTGAGTCGCCGCTACCCTATCCAAATGATCTATATATTGTTGGGATTTATCAACAGCAATAACTTTCCCTTTCGGACCCGTAATAAAGGCTAATTCTTTGCTACAGAAACCAGGACCACATCCTAAATCCAAAAGCGTCTGTCCTGCTGTAAATGCGGCAAGCGCCCATCCGGTTTGTGCTTCCTTTGCCCATACCTGATGTTGTAATCCAAGTCGGTAAAGTTCTTCCTGATCAGTCCCAAGAATGTATGCATTTTTTTCAGTCATAATATCGATTCGCTTTAGATTTAAACTCGAAGATCAAGATACAAATTACATTAAATTTAACCTCAACTTTCCGCCAAGGGGGATTTGATTAAGCATAGGCAAATCATTAGGTCTCAAATACAAAATCCGTGGGTAACCTCCTGTGGTCTGACCACTTTGTAAGACAATGATCGGTTGGCCACTTGGGGGTAATTGTATAAAGCCGGGCAAGACCGGCGCACTATTTTGTAATTGATAGGAACTAGCAGTCAAGGTCGTTCCTTTTAATCTTAATCCCATTCGATTACTATCCGCACTGACGACATAAACGACTTCCCTTAGTTCATCTTTCGCTGCATTACTAAGCCAGTTAAACTCCGGGCCGGGTAAAACGGAAATCGACACTATTCCATCTTGCGGAGCAGGTTGTTCCTCCCATTCTAAAATATCTCCCTTTTGTAAAGTGCGTCCTTGATAGCCGCCCATTTTCGCTGGTAAATAGGTGGCAAAGGAATTATACATTTTATTTATTCGCAGCGCTCCGTCTATGGCAATGTAGCCCCGGAGTCCTTGTTTGGCAAATTGTCCCCGGAGGATGTCTCCTTCGTTTACATGCAAGACCTGATTGGGGTGGACAGCGGCATCATTGAGTTTCCAATTGAAATCTGCACCGCTGATTGCAATGCGTGCAGCATCATTAAACTGAATGTGCGGAGCGATGGAGGTACATTCAATCAAAGGATGATCCATAGGGAGGTTCAGGAGTAATAGCGCGATTTGAGCAGCGTTTTGATCTAAGACGCCAGCTCGGGGAATAGCAAAAAAAGATAAACCTTGCCTTCCAATATCCTGGATGCTGGTCAGTAAACCGGGTTTTAGAATTTCGAGGCTAGGCATTATAATCGATTATGGTAACAGACTTTTTAAGGAGTTCATCGTAGGTCTCCTGATCTATGGATTCCAACTTAATTTTATCGCCTGGTTTTAACTGGATCGGCGGTAATTCCTCTACATTTAAAATCTGCAGTGGCATCTGGCCGATCACGTACCAACCGCCGGGACTGTCCAAAGTGTAACAGCCGAGGTACTGCCCTCCAATGGCGATGGACTTGGCTTTGACATATTTTGCGGGCACTGTTTTACGTGGGACTTGTAATTGCTCCGGTAAACCACGTAAGTATAAAAAACCGGGTAAGAACCCAAACATCGCTAAGCTCAAGTCTGATTGCTCTAGTTGTTCAATCACTGCGCGTTTCGTCAAATTGCTATATTCCAGCACTGCTTCCCAATCCTCATGATCATTAAAAAACACTGGTAATCTAAACGTTCGGGCAAGCGCTTCTTCACTTATTTTTATTTGCTCTAAGTCAGTCAAACTGCTATCCTCAAAATGCTTGTTGAGCTTTAAGCAAACTTCTACTTCTGTAACAATCACTTCATCAATAAAATTAAACTCTTGTTGATAAATGGCATTCCCAATTTGAATCAAGCGATCTCTGTCTTTTGCTTTCAACAGCAAAAAGTCATCATTATAATTTTCGACCTGAAGATCTGTATTAAATAAGCGCAGTGATGTTGACCGCATTGGCTTTTAGATGTTCGTGAATAATTTTACTTAATGCAACCGCTCCCTGCGTATCGCTATGCAGACATAGGCTTTGAATTGTAATCTCTTCGCTAGAGCCGTCATGGAGCACTACTCTATTCTCCAGAAATCCGTCAATCTGCCGAAGCACATCGGCAGGGTCATGCAGAACGGAACCTTCCAATTGTCGGCTCCTCAACTGGTTAACTTTTTGATACCGCCGATCAGCAAATCCTTCGCTAACCCATTTTATGCCTCCTGCCTTACAGGCTTCTACCAGGTGAGAGTGCGCCAAGGCAAATACTTTTATGCCTGGATCAATTTCTTTGACTAAGGCTACAAACCGATCTGACAAACTACGATCTGCAGCCATATCATTATAGAGTGCACCATGTGGTTTGATATGGTTAAGCTTACCGCCCATACTTTCTACCATTCCTTTGATGGCATTGATTTGATAACGAAGTTCTGCCATCAAAATATTAATCGGCGTATCCATTGATTGTCGCCCAAAATGCTCTCTATCATTATAAGATGGGTGCGCACCAACCTCTACTCCATGCCGGAGTGCCGCACGTATGGTCTGCTCAATAATCTCTGGTCGTCCACTATGAAATCCACAAGCTACATTGCAGGAAGAAATGTAAGGCATAATCTCGGCATCGTAGTTTTTGAGCTGGCCGGATTTCAGCTCTCCCATGTCGCAATTGAGATCGATAGTATTCATTTGAGAATGAGGATTAAGGTACACATTAGAAAAATCCAAAAATACCATTTAGCGATTTTAGCGAAAGCATAATTGCCACTAAGACAACAATACCACCTAAGATATTTGAGACCATACCATTGGTATACTGGCCCATCAGTTTTTTGACATTGGAAATGTACAGCAGGTAAATCGCAATAAATGGAAGTAAGAGGGCATTGGTAATTTGTGCAAACTTTATGATCAGCACTCGTTCTACATCAGTGATAGAGACTAATACCCCGATCAACAAGATTATCATCCAAACGCTACGAAATTTGATATTGGTTTCATCATCGGACCAGGAGAATAATCCTTTAGCGGCATAAGCGGCGGCTAGCGGTGCGGTCAGCGCAGAACTAATTCCTGCAGCCATTAAACCTATTCCCATGAACCACTTGGCACTCTGCCCGAATAAGGGTTCGAGCTGAATTGCCAGGTCTTTTGCAGAACGGACTTCTTCTACAGCGCCGCTAGAGCTTGCTGCGGTGATAATAATCAACATCGAAATAATGCCTCCAAGTACAATGGCAATTATATTTTCGATTCGAAGATCCCGAAGGGAGTCTTTTGTTGACCATTTTTTGGAAATCGTCGATGCGTGCAGGAATAAATTATAAGGCACCACCGTCGTTCCGATCACAGCCATAATTAAGAGGAAGTTATCAAAAGATGCGGCGGTAGGAATAAAGCCTTTTAAAACATCAGAGAGATTTGGCTTTACCATAATCACCGTAATTAAAAAGCAAAGGCTCATGATAATAACGAGGCTGATGAGTATACGCTCGATCCATTTATATTGGCCGAAGTACATGAGTAAAAAACAAAAAATTCCAATGACCACTGGCCAGAGTTTAAATTCTCCGGCAATTAAATCCAGCCCCAGGACGCCTCCTGAAATATTACCGGCTTCGTAAGCTGCATTACCAATCAGAATAGCACCAATCACCAAAAAGAAAACGAGGTATCGAGAGATGCCAGTTTTGAATTGTTTATTAAAAGCTTCTCCTAAGCCTTGCTGAGTCGCAAAGCCTAAACGGGCTGCCATCTCTTGCAAAACGATGGTAGCGATTATTGCAAAAAGCATTGCCCAAAGTAAAGAGTAGCTGGTTTGTACTCCTACCATTGTACAGGTGGTTAAGGTACCCGGGCCGATAAAAGCCGCAGCTACCAAAGTACTGGGACCAAAGTACTTTTTAAGATTGATCATTTCGTTTTGAATTTGAAATGAAAGGTAATACATTTTAGTCCACAGAAGAAAGGATTGGCGCCTTTATTAAACCCTGATATTTAATCCTCCTCCAAAAACTTAATCGCGATGGCTTCGATCTGCAGGGTGTAATAATCGCCCCCCATATCGAGATAACTCTCCTCTCCATCAGCAAAAAATATGCTTGCAATATTCAGAGTAGCAGAAATTCCATCGAAAGAAGTGCGTTCTACTTCTCTGGTTTCAACATGCAGAATGGCATCGGCACGGTATCGACTGGCTTCTTTTCTGAGTTTGTTTAACAGACGTTCTTCAGAAATAGTATTTTCAGTGCCCGTAACGGTAATACGTGCAAGGGATTCATACTGTTCTTCATCATCAATGGAAGCATAAATTTCTAATGCTTTCCAGTCTTTCTCTGGATTGGTGTTTTTTAATCTGTATTTACTCATCGGATGAGAAGCTGTCTTGACGGTATAGCCAATACAACCGCTACTGAGTAATACAAAAATCAGCAGGAAGGATGTTGTAATATTTTTCATAGCTCAAACATTTGGTCGTATTAATCCATACGACTATGGCTGGAAAAACGCTGAGTCTTTAGGAAAAATTTAACGTTATCTCATTGATTATTCTTGGATTTTGATTGAGGTGGGCTTGCTGATGGAAGTCGTGGATGATTTGAATAGTTGCGTAAGATGGAAACTTGAAATAACTCTTTGGCAACGCAAGTTGAAAACTTGCTGCAATCCTGATATTCCAAG
>JAHDHW010000177.1:0-7657 GCA_020631105.1 Saprospiraceae bacterium
CTTAATAAGTATAGTTAAAAAGAAGGGGAGAGGTATTAATTTCTCCTTCTTTTTATACTTCACTATAGACCTACCGCTACTAAAACAAATCCAGCTTAATATTAAAAATTTGTTCCTATTCGTCCTCTAATAGAATTCTTAGGGCAATTCGAACAAAATTATCCAAAAAAGGTGATTTCGATCATGATTTTGTGAGTGAAAAGGAACCCACTCACTCAAAATGAATTCTTGAATCGATCCAACCTTTTGGTACTAAACTTGAATAGTAAATAATATATAATAGCTACCCTCAAATGAAAAGAATTTCAATAGTAGTAATCCTGTCAATACTGGCTTTTAGTGCAAAAGCCCAATTCGTTTCTACCATTGCTGGTCAATTGGAAGTAGACGGAGCCAATAATGGTGATGCACTGGGAAATGCCACCTTTACCAATCCACATGGTATAGCTGCAGATGCAGAAGGTAATGTTTATATCGCCGACCGTTTCGGTCATCGACTCAGAAAATATACTCAAGATGGTCAAGTATCCACTGTTGCAGGCAATGGAATCCAAGGTAATGCAGATGGTACTGGAATTGGTGCATTTTTCAATGAACCATGGGGCGTTTGCGTAGGTACGGATGGATTTATTTATGTGGCGGATACCCGAAATAACTTAATTCGTAAAGTATCTCCGGAAGGGGAAGTAACCACCTTTGCGGGTTCTGGTAATTATGGAGGTTCTGATGGAGTAGGCATTAACTCAAGCTTTGGCAATCCTACCGGACTGGAAATGGATGAAGATGGCAATCTTTATGTCGCAGATCATTTAACTCATGTCATTCGAAAAATTACGCCGGAAGGTGTGGTTAGTACTGTGGCTGGAGTTGCAGGTTCTGCAGGATTCCAAGACGGCTTTGGTAATAATGCACGTTTTCACCGTCCATATGGACTGACGCTGGATAATGAAGGTAATATTCTGGTTGCTGATGAATGGAATCATCGAATTCGTAAAATTACGCCAGATGGTTATGTTACCACAATCGGTGGTAATGGAAACATTGGCTATGTAAACGGATATGATACAGAAGCTGAATTTAATTATCCCTGGGATATAGCAGTGGATGAAGATGGTAACTTATATGTTGGTGATGGATATAATGAAGTTATCAGGATTATGGAGCCACAAGGAACGGTACCAGAATCTTATGAAGTATCGCTTTATGCAGGTACTCCTGGAGTAACTGGCGGTATTGATGGCTTTGGTTCTAATGCTACGTTCAACTCTACTACAGCAATTCATTATTGGCCCGTAGAGCAAACGTTTTTTGTAGCCGATGCATATAACAACTTAATCCGTAGAATCGATCGATTTGATCGTCCAACCGTGAGCGCTTTTATTATTGGTGCACAAGGTGGAAATCTTGATCCGACAGTGCCTGTTAAGGTTTGTCCGGGGACACCAATTGACGTTATTGCTTCGCCGGATACACTGAATAATTATTTCTTTTATGTAAATGGCAATGAGGTACAGGCGAGTCCAACCTGGACAATGACCCTAACGGATTACGATAGTGATACTTTGGAGATCCAGGTAATAGCTACGGATGACTTTGGCTTATTATATAGTAATTTCCTAACGGTAATTGTTGAAGATAATTTGTTCAATGACTTTTTAGGAGATGAACTCATGATTGATAATTCCAATCCCGAAGTCAATTTCAGCCTGACGGATGCAGATTCTTCAATTACTATTTACCAATGGGATTTTGGGGATCCCGATTCGGGAGAAGATAATTTCTCTTCTCTTGCCAGTCCGAGTCATATCTACTCCGGGCCCGGTACATATTCGGTTTCACTGTTGGTTGAGAATGATCAAGGGTGTACAGATACCTTAACTAAAGCAGACTATATCCTGTACGAATTTACTGAACCCGAGGAGATTATTTTTGTACCTGATGCCTTTACTCCCAATGGAGACGGGATAAATGATTTTCTTTTTGTCAGAGGAGAACTTATTGATGATCTTACCTTCTCCGTATTTAATCAATGGGGAGAACGAGTCTTCGAAACCACTAGTCTGGATACTGGATGGGATGGAACCTATAAAGGGAAAGATGCCTCTGCATGTACCTATACCTATCTCGTACAAGCAACCTCCGTAGGAGGTAAAAAGATAACGAAAGCCGGTCACGTTTCAATAATTCGATAAGGAACAAACAACATGAGAACACTATATACAATAACATTAATATTTTTTACCGGCTTGCTCTTTGCGCAGGATGGTCACTATACTTTATTTACCCAACATCCTCTTTTCCTAAACCCAAGCCTTAGTGGGACTGGGCCGGAGGCGATCAGGATCGGTGGTATTTATCGTTCGCAATGGCAGCGTATCCAATCACCATACAGTAATTTTGGCGTTTTTGCAGATGCCCGATTCAAAAACCTTTCTGTTAATTTTTATTCTAACCAGAATAAGGCGGGAGATAAAGGATATAAAAAATCTAATTTGATTGCAGGTTTAGGCTACCGACAACCACTTGGCGATGGTCAGAATGCCTTGTCAATCGGTGCTCAAATTGGTATGAATCAGATTGCCATCAATACCACTTCGCTAAGTTTTGATAATCAGTATGTGTCAGGGATGGGCTTTGATCAGACCTTGGATAATCAGGAGGTTTTTGTAAATCCAAGTATCCGAATGATGGATGTCAATGTTGGATTATCTTATCATTTTCAGACGCAGAGTCAGGTACCTTTGGATGGGAGTATTGGTGCCTCATTTAATCATATAAATGAACCAGTTCACAATAGCATATTAGGAGTAGAGACAGCTTTACCTCGGAGGTTGATCTTGTTCGGCAGGGTCAGAGCAAAAGTAAGAGAAAACCTTTCGCTTGAACCTAATGTAATGTATTCTCAGCAAATGACTGCCAGAGAAATCGTAGCAGGAATTAACCTAGGTTTTTCGATGACAGATAGTTCTGGATTTCAGATTGGAGTAGCTAATCGGATCAATGATGCGATTCTGTTCAACGCAATTTTTAAATGGAACCGATTTGACTTCGGAATCGGCTTCGATTACAACATATCGAATTTAAACAGAGCTGCTGCATTCAATAATGCCATAGAGTTTTCAATGATATATAATATTCCATTGAAGGCTTCGGAGAAAAAGAAAAAACCAAACGACAAAGATAAAGATGGAATAATTGATGAGGAAGATGATTGCCCTGAAGTTTATGGTTTAAAAGAGTTAAATGGCTGCCCGGAAGAAATGGCAGAAAAAGTAGAACAACCGACAGGGCCTGATTTTGATAAAGATGGTATCCTCGATGTCAATGATATTTGCCCTTATGAGTTTGGCTATGCAAAATATCAAGGCTGTAACGATTCTGATAATGATGGAATTTGGGACCATGCTGATGTTTGCCCGAGCTTGCCAGGTAAAATTGAAAATCATGGCTGCCCGGTAGAAATTCAAGGAATTGATAGTGATGATGATGGTATCATGGATCGCTATGATCAATGTATCTATATTAAAGGATTAGTGGAGTTTAATGGATGTCCGGATACGGATGGAGATGGGATCTCTGATCTTCAGGATGATTGCCCTTACGTAAAAGGAGTGCAGCATAAAAAAGGATGTCCCGAATCGCCAAAAATGATATTCTCTGAACCGACGCAGGAACGATTGTCTATCGAAAACGTCGAGTTTGATACTGATAAATATATTATCAAGTCTAATTACTTCGAAATGCTAGACCGCGTAGCGGGTTTATTGGAGGCTGATCCAAATTACAAACTAGTAATTGAAGGTCATACGGACAATGAGGGCAGTGCGACCTATAATATCCAACTGAGTAAGAATCGATCTAATGCAATTAGAAAATATCTGATCGCAAGAGGCGCACCGGATACTTCCATTACCATGCATCATTTTGGTGAAAACAGACCAAAATCGGAGAATGCATCGGCTTATGGGAAAGCAAGAAATCGCCGTGCTGAGCTGATTTTACTTACTGGTAATTAGGACTAGATTAAATTTGGTCGAAGATTCTTTCTATTCGCTGATATTAAGGCTACTTTTGTGGCAGTAAAATGAGCAAGTAATGAAAGAAAAAAAAGTAAGTGAATCAAAGACGATCATGACCGAGATGATCATGCCCAATGATACCAATCCACTTGGGAATCTTATGGGAGGGAATCTACTCCGATGGATGGATATTGCAGGTGGTATTTGTGCAGGTAAGCATTGCGAAGCGCATATCGTAACCGTTTCGGTTGATCATGTTTCTTTCGAAAAACCTATCCACGTTGGTGATGTAATCACTTTAGAAGCTTCGATAACAAGAGCATTTAATACTTCGGTAGAAGTTAACGTTGAAGTGTTTGCTGCCGATATCAAAGGTGGTGCTAACCGCCGATGTAATAATGCCTATTTTACATTTGTTGCAGTCAATGACGAAACCAAAAAGCCTGTCCCCGTCCCTCAATTATTACCTTTAACTCGTACCGAACAAACCTTATTTGAAGGTGCTGCCAGGCGCCGTGAACTACGTTTGATCTTGAATGGCCGACTAAAACCAAGTGAAGCCAACGAGATTAAAACTTATTTTGCAGAGCAATAATCAGTAACACAAAAACTATGAAAAATAAAACCCTCATCCGTATCCTGATTGTACTGGGGATTTATCTTGTACTTCGCTATCTGGGCGGAGAAATTGGGCAAATGATCCTTAAGCCCATTAATCTTTTCGTGACTTATTTACATGAATTTGGCCACGCCTTTGGTGCGCTGGTGACTGGTGGAGACGTTGTAGCTTTGCAGGTGAATGAGGATGGCAGTGGAGTGACAACAACTCGTGGGGGATCCCGTAAATTAATTATTATGGGAGGATATATCGGTAGTGCAATTTTTGGAAATCTTCTGTTTTTGATTGGTGCCCGTTGGCCAAAAGGTGCTCAGTTTACTATCTATGCATTAGCTTTATCTATGGCCGTCGCCGCTGTGGTATGGTTTAATAGTATGTTCACGACTACCTTCCTTTTGGTATTCGCATTGGCACTTTATATTATCGCCAGTAAAACCAATTTGGATCGGGATATCCTGATGTTTTTGGGCTTAGCCTCAATCGTTTATATAATCCAGGATTTTAATGTCGGACCAACATCAGATTTACAAATGTACGCTGAAGAAATGGTGATCTTCCCACAGAAAATGTGGATGTATATCTGGTTGGCAGTTGTAGTGATTCTAACCTTCTTTAATCTAAGAATGATCTTTAATGGTTTAAAAGTAAAAGAGCCGGTCATTAAGAATACTTTGGATTAAAAGATCTCTGAAAAATAAATAAACTTAGATTTCGGAGAACTCAAAAATGAATTCAGGCGTTCAAGCGTATGAATTTATTGCCCTTATAACTGAATTATGAAACGAAGCTTTACAAGTCTTGTGATGCTGTCTTTGGCGTCATTACTATTCGCACAACAAAACGGGATTAACAAAGAAAAATTCCGGCTGGCAATTAAGCGTGCTTCTTCCAATATTACTATTGATGGAAAATTGGATGAGGAAGCCTGGCAAGAAGCGGATATTACTACACCTTTTCTAAATAAATGGCCGCTTGATGAAGGCGAAGCAGATCTCCAAACTAAGGTACGTGTAACCTATGATGATCGTTTTTTATACATTGGTGCACGCTGCTCTGAAGAAAACCAGGATCACGTCATCCAAACTTTAAAAAGAGATGATGTAATTTGGCGCTCTGATGGATTTGGAGTATTTATCGATCCTGTTAATCAACAAACCAACGGCTTTGCGTTTTTTACCAATGCTTATGGTGTTCAGACGGAAGGCCTGATCTCTGGATTTATTGGTACTAATGATGAAGGGATGAGCCGGGATTGGGATAATAAATGGTACACCGAGGCTTACCAATTTGAAAATGGTGACTGGTCCGTAGAAATGGCAATTCCTTTCAAAACGCTACGCTACGATTCGAGACTTCAAGAATGGGGTATTAACTTTATCAGATGTGATCTCGGCAATAATCGATACTCTACCTGGACTTCTATTCCCTTGCAGTTTAATGGCCCTGATTTAGCATGGGCGGGAACAATGGTTTGGGATAATCCTCCACCTGAAACCAAATCTAATTTTTCAATTATTCCATACATTACTGGAGACGTTTCTAGAGATGATGAAGAAAATGATGGAAAGACCTCCGCAAATTTTGATGCAGGTTTAGATGCTAAGGTTGCCGTGACTTCTTCTCTTAATCTTGATCTTACACTTAATCCCGATTTTTCACAAGTTGAGGTAGACGTTCAACAAACGAATCTTACAAGGTTTAGTCTCTTCTTTCCGGAACGCAGGACTTTCTTTTTAGAAAATAGCGATATTTTTGCCGACTATGGCATCCGTCCGATTCGACCTTTCTTTTCCAGAAGAATTGGATTGGATGATGATGGTAATGCGATTCCGATTATTGGTGGAGCAAGATTGAGTGGTAACTTATTCGAAGATACTCGTATCGGGATTATGAATATGCAAACAGCTTCCACAGATAATGTCAAAGCACAAAACTATTCCGTAGCGACCGTCCAACAGCAGTTATTTAAACGTTCTTCTCTTAAAGGAATATTTATCAATCGTCAGGCATTTAGTGAAGGTGCCATTGATGATGATGACTTTGGACGTAATGCAGGAGGAGAGTTTGACTACGTTACTGAAGATGGCTCTTTTCAAGCATGGATTGGAGCACATACCTCCATGAAACCTGAAGACTTTTCGGATAATGGTTTCTACAGTGGTGGCTTTGCTTACAACTCCAAACAATTTACAACGCTACAATCCTATGTAAGGTTAGGAGAGAATTATATTGCGGATGTAGGGTTTATTAATCGTCTGGATAATTATGATGCCGCACGGGATACAACTGTTCGTATAGGTTATCAACATTGGTTTCAGACTTATCAATATTCCATTTTTCCAAAAAGTGAAGATGCTGGATTTAATTTTATTCGTTTCAATGTAGAAAATTATATGCTGTGGAACGATGGACTTGGATTGACCCTCCGAAATACAGAATTGGGAGGAAATATCTTTTTAGCTAATACCTCTTTCCTTGGAATAAACTTTACGAATACGCGAGAGACATTACCCTTCGAAACTAACTTCACGGATGAGGATGAATATGAAAACCTCCCTGCGGCTACTTATGAATTCTCTAGTGCAGGTTTCTTTTTTGAGTCAAATCGACGTAAATTATTTTCAGTTCAGCTCAATGGAAGCTATGGAGGATTTTATAACGGAACTTTATTTCAATTAGGCGGTTCTCTGAATTACAGAAAACAACCCTGGGGAAACTTTGCACTCAATTTTGAACGTAGCATTCTCTCCCTTCCGGATGAATACGGCGAAGCCAAACTCTGGCTCGTAGGTCCGCGAATAGAAATAAATTTCTCAAAGAATATTTTCTGGACAACTTTCCTTCAGTATAATACTCAGGCGGACAATTTTAATATTAACTCCAGATTACAATGGCGTTATCAACCTATGTCTGACTTGTTTTTAGTTTACACAGATAATTATACCGCTGAAAATTTTGGTAATAAAAGTAGAGCTCTGGTATTGAAGTTTAATTACTGGCTGACGATATGAGAAGTGTA
>JAHDHW010000177.1:7757-10494 GCA_020631105.1 Saprospiraceae bacterium
TTTTTTTTCTATTTTTAAAAATGGAAAACCAATCACCTCAACTTAAAAAAACGCTGGGCCCTCTTATGCTCTGGGGACTTGGCGTCGGCTATGTAATCTCAGGGATGTACTTTGGCTGGAACCTTGGCTTAGAACAAGGCGGAACACTCGGGCTGGCCATTGCAACCTTCTTCATTATTATTATGTATTTGTGTTTTACCTTTAGCTATACGGAATTAGCTTGCGCTATTCCTAAAGCTGGTGGAGCCTTCGATTATGCCATGCGTGGTCTTGGCAAAAACTGGGGATTTCTGGGCGGAATGGCTCAGAATATTGAGTTTATTTTTGCACCACCCGCGATTGCCTTTGCTATTGGTGCCTACCTGAATCTCTTTTTACCTTCTATTCCAATCATCGCGATCGCGATAGTGGCCTACATTATTTTTACGGGATTAAATATCTATGGTGTCAGAGCAGCTGCGAGTTTTGAGCTGATCATTACGGTAATTGCAGTTATCGAATTATTAATATTCGCCGGAGCTTCTTTACCCTCATTTGAATGGGCAAATTTAGAGCGAAACGCTTTGCCTAACGGATACGCCGGAGTTTTTGCCGCCATACCATTTGCAATCTGGTTTTTCTTAGCGATCGAAGGGGTGGCAAATGTCGCGGAGGAAACGGTCAATCCCCAGCGCAATATTTTAATTGGATTTGGTAGTGCAATTTTGACCTTGGTCGTACTTTGTATCTTGACCTTCTCAGGTGCAGTGGGCGTAGCTGGATGGGAGGCGGTCGTCTATGAAGAAGCGGGAGCTGCTGCCTCGGATTCTCCTTTACCACTAGCACTAAAAAGACTTTATGGGGAAGGGCATATTCTGTATACGCTGGTAACCTCGATTGGGCTTTTTGGGTTGATCGCTTCGTTTCATGGAATTATTCTTGCAGCCGGGCGAGCGACCTTTGAATTCGGCAGAGTAGGATTTGCTCCAAAATGGCTGGGGAAGATTCATCCTAAATTCCGAACTCCAAGTAATGCCTTATTGTTAAATACGGCGATTGGCATCATCGCTTTGTTCACTGGGAAAACAGCTGAGATTATTACGATTGCTTGTTTTGGAGCATTGACCTTATACATTGTTTCTATGATTGCATTGCTAAAGTTACGGCAAAAAGAGCCAGAGTTGGAGCGTCCATTTAAGGTGCCATTATATCCGGTAACGCCTATAGTTGCCTTGGTTATTGCTTCGGTTGCCTTAGTAGCCATTACCGTTTATAATCCAATGTTGGCCTTGATTTATTTTGCACTTTTATTAATTGCATTCGGATGGTTTAAATTATCCCACACTACGGACTAATTGAATTAAAAATATTTATAATTTATTTTCATATCGCTATTCCCACTTACTATCTTTACTCAAAAGAACCTTATGCAATTAAAAGGCAAATTATCCATCACCGAATTAAAGCAATTAATCAGTACTGAGATGATCGAAACGGTCGTGGTCGCCTTTACCGATCACTATGGTCGCTTAGTCGGAAAACGCTTTGATGCGGAGTTCTTTTTGGAGTCTGCAGTTAAAGACGGGACGCATGGATGTGATTACCTCTTGACCACCGATATGGAGATGGAACCTGTTCCTGGCTTTTCATTTGCAAATTGGGAACTAGGCTATGGAGATTTTCATTTAGTGCCG
Organism: Saprospiraceae bacterium; assembly: GCA_020631105.1. GTDB lineage: Bacteria > Bacteroidota > Bacteroidia > Chitinophagales > Saprospiraceae > JAHDHW01. Next base: position 9,431 of record JAHDHW010000177.1, read on the forward strand.
GATTTAGGAACGCTCCGAATTGCAGACTGGTTGGACAAAACCGCAATTGTCTTTTGTGATTTGCAGGATGACAAGACACATCAATTAATTGATATTGCCCCTCGAACTTTACTCCGTAAGCAATTACAAGTGGCAGATGATTTAGGATTCGCTTGTTTAGCAGCCTCTGAACTCGAGTATTACTTATTCGAAGATTCCTTTCGGAGCTCCGCGGAAAAACATTTCCATGATCTACGCCCGGTAGGCTGGTACCTGGAGGATTACCATATTCTGCAAGGTACCCGGACTGAACCCTTTCATGCTGCTGCGCGACGCCACCTCAAAAACTCTGGCGTTCCTGTAGAAAACTCAAAAGGAGAATGGGGCTTAGGACAACATGAGTTGAATATCAAGTATGCGGAAGCGCTGGAAATGGCGGACCGTCATATTATTTACAAGCAATGTCTAAAAGAGCTTGCAGATCAACAAGGACTCTCTGTTACTTTTATGGCCAAATACCATGAAGACCAGGCAGGATCTAGTTGCCATATTCATATGAGCCTCTGGCAAAAAGATAAAAATGCTTTCCCCGGTAAAAGAAGCTTGAGTGGTATTGCTTGTTCCTCGGCATTTCAGTATTTCCTTGGAGGCTGGTTGAAGTACGCAGGGGATGTAATGCCATTCTTTGCACCCACAGTCAACTCTTACAAACGTTACGTCGATGCTTCCTGGGCACCTACTCGGTTGGCCTGGAGTTATGATAACCGCACAGCTGGATTCAGGGTTGTGGGGAAAGGCCAAAGTTTGCGTATTGAATGCCGAATCCCAGGAGCTGATTGTAATCCATATTTAGCCTATGCAGCATTATTAGCCTGTGGTTTAGCGGGTATTCGTGAGAAGATTAAGCCGTCAAAGATTTTTACTGGAGATGTTTATGCGGCGAAATCACTACCTCAGGTACCACAAAGTCTTCGAGCGGCTACTGATAGATTCGCGGAGAGTGATTTTGCGAAAAATGCTTTTGGAGAGCAGGTCATGGAACACTATACTCATCATTTTAGAATGGAGCAGGCTGCGTATGATCG
>JAHDHW010000178.1 GCA_020631105.1 Saprospiraceae bacterium
ATACTATTACCATGTCAATACTGAGGATGATTCTGCTTCTAAGAAGATGATTATTATCGACTAGATTTAATGAAGATAATTTGCTTGGGATATTTAAAGTATTCCGAGCAAATTCTTTATTAAGGATGGTGTTGAAACTTTGACCGTAAAATGTCTAAGTTTCAACACTTTTTTATTTTGTGTAAACGAATAAACTTAGATTACTGTTATTGTTTGCAACTAAAATTGCAGGTCTTTTTTCCTGACCTAAATGAATCAGTTGTAAATCCTTCACATCCTTATTTAAGTATAAGCCACTATATCCCTTTCCTAAATTTGTTGAAAAAGTACCATCAGTATTTCTTTTTAAAAGCAGGCCTTTTCCGCTGTCGTACATTGGCGTTTCGACTTCCGTCTGCATCAAATTTCCGCCGAGCACAATATCAACTTGACCATCTTTATCAAAGTCTTTAGTAATTATTCCATTTACAGGAGCAAGTTGTGCTTCCGTAGGAAGTGCTGTTAATTCAAATTGTCCGTTCCCCAGATTTTCCAAGTACGTACTTGCAAAAGTATAAGCTTCGTATTGTATTGCATTTTCAAGATTTTCTTCTTCGTAAATAGCTTCTAAACTTGCATTTGCAAAACCTTCATAGGTTGGGAATTTTTCGGAGACAAAAGGCATTTGAGTAGTAGAACATTCCTTTCCACGTACTGGGACTTTTTTGCCCTGATATATTTTACTTAAGACAATGTCTAAAGTACCATTTTGGTCAAAGTCGTTCGCATATACATAAAGTGGTTTTTCTTCTGAGGGGTGGAATTTATTATTCAAGCCAATATTACCTACTATAAAATCATCATCTCCATCCTGATCAATATCTGATTTTTGTAAACTTGTGTACCAGCCGTTAGTTTTGTTAAGCCGTAAATCTTCGGTAGCATTTTCGAAGCCATTGTTGGTGTTTTTGAAAACGCTAATCGGCATCCATTCTCCTACAATGATAAGATCCTCCCGTTGGTCATTGTCTATATCTGACCACTCCACACCAGTAATCATTCCCAGATTTTTTAGCTCAGGGGCCAACTGATCTGTAAGGTCTGTGAACTGGCCATTATTATTTTTGAGTAAATAAGAGTTTGGAGCGCTAGGGTATTTGCCAGGGCTGGTGCGACCACCAATAAACAAATCCAAATCGCCATCTTGATCCCAGTCGCTTGCCGCTATTGCCTGGGTACTGCTAAGCATCTCAGGTAAGTGACGTTCAGGTGCTCTAGCAAAATTCCCTTTGCCATCATTAAGGTATAAACGATCCTGTAATAACTCCGGGCTCGCTTCAAACTCACCTCCACCTCCGCTTGCAACATATAAATCTAAGTCCCCGTCATTTTCAATATCTATAAATAATGCGCCACAGTCCTCGTAGGGAAGGTCATCTTGTAAAGCTTTAGAAGAATGTAGATTAAACTTCCCGTCATTATCTTGCAGGTAGAAAGCTCCTGCCTGATTCATAGCCCCACCAACAAAAAAATCTTCCATGCCGTTTCCATCAATATCTCCAACTGCCAAAGCAGGGCCTAGCATAGATTGACGATGGGGGAGCAGTACTTCTTTCTGGAAGTCATCGAAATCGTTTTCTGTATGTTTGAAAGGAACACTAAAATATTCGTCGCTTGCATCCTTAAATAATCCTTGAGCCATTTTACTAGATACATTATTTTTTTTCAGTGCCTTCTGATTCACCACATGGACTTGATCAATTGCAGGATTGATTAAAACACTTTCCTGGCCTTTTTTCCATTTAAAAACAACTCTGTCAACTTTTTCTGCTTGACCTAATCCGAAATGTAAAACGGGTTCTACATAAGACTGATACCCTCTTGTAAATGCAAAGTCATTACATTGCATTTCATCGCCATAATAAATGCAGACCTTAGAGTGTAATACATCATTATAGTTTCTCCCATCAGTTAGTTTGAAACGAATAAAATGGTTGTTGCTGATTTGTTGCGTGTTATTCTTATAGATAAAAGCTGGCTGATCAAAATTATTGATGACCAAATCAAGATCACCGTCCTGGTCTAAGTCCGCGTAGGCAGCACCATTAGAAAAAGAAGGTTTGTCAAAACCCCAGGCTTCTGTTTTTGCTTCAAAAGTCAGCCCGTTTTTATTTTTAAAAATTTGATTTGGAACTGGTGCGACCTTGGCTTTTTGGAGATGATCGTAGTAATCCTTCGGAGTATAATTTCGACCTTTTATTTTTTGAATTTCTGCAAGTCCGTTCTTCCAGTCATTATTCTTAGTGTCTCTCCGAAAGCCGTTGGTGATCATTAAATCCTTTAAGCCATCATTATCAAAATCAGCAAGTAATGGTGCCCAGCTCCAATCCGTTTGAGACACTCCGGCAAAAAGAGCAATATCGCTCATGACGCCTGATCCGTTATTGATAAACAGACTGTTGAACATATACTGAGGGGTAAACTTTTTATAATCCGTTAAATATTTAAAGGCATTAACATTCATAGAAGCCATGAGGGTTTTGTTTCGCACATGATCGGAAGGTGTCATGTCAACAACTACCATATCTGTATGACCGTCATTGTTAATGTCCGCTGCATCACAGCCCATAGAATAATAGGGAGAATGACTATAGTAAGTTTTGTTTTGATCTGTAAAAGTGCCGTCCCCGTTATTAATAAATAAAAAGTCAGGGATGAAGAAATCATTGGCTACATAAACATCCAGGTATCCGTCTTCGTCAAAGTCCCGAATGGAGAGGCCAAGCCCAAAACCTATTTTTTGTATTCCGGCAGCTTTTGAAATATCTGTGAATTTACCGTTCCCATCGTTTCGGTATAAAGTACTACACTCTCTGATATAATCTTCGTTTGGGATTTCAGTTGAAAGTTTGAACCATTCGGTTAATAGCCCACCTCTGTTTCTCAATGCATGATTCATTACCCATAAATCTAAATCACCATCTTTGTCCATGTCAAAGAAAGAGGCTTGTGTCGAACGGGAGTTGTCAGCAATTCCATATCGCTCGGCTTGTTCCGAAAATTTATTGTTGCCCAGATTAATGTATAACTCATTTTTGGTGTAGGCTTCATTTATGTAGGGGCCCGAATTGCAGACATATATATCAAGTAAGCCATCCTTGTTAATGTCAACCATCACTGCTCCAGTAGACCATTTTCCATTCTTAAAGCCTGCCGTCGCTGAAATATCTTCAAACTGGAAGTTACCTTTGTTTAAGTAAAGTTTGCTTGGGACATCATTACCCGCAAAAAACAGATCAGGAAGTTGATCATTGTTTATATCCCCAATCGCAACCCCCGAGCCATTATAGAAATAATCATAATTGTGTGTGCCGCGACTTTCCTTTTCGATAACTTTATTTTCGAAATCTACGCCGGTTTGCGAAGCAGTTAATAAGGTAAACACAGCGTTCGTATCAGAAGAAGTATTCGATTCAGAAGTGTTACAATTAAATAAAGGACCTCCAAATAGAATGATGACAATTAATCCGATCCAGTTCAATAAACTGTGATCTGTAAGTAGTTGGTTCCTATACATTTTAAAATATTTTCAATTCTTTACTTTAAGATATATTTAGATTTAAATCTAGCAAATTCCAGACTTATTATTCTCCCTTATTTTAATTTCAGCAGAACAATAAAGTATATTGCTACCTTCGAATCGTAGAAATTCAGGGCTATAGCTTCAGAGAAAAAAATAATAAAACAGAGCAAAGAGATATTTGGAAGGAGCTTAGATCGAAGTTCAAACTTTTTATCGAGAATAAGAAGGAAGCTATAAAATATTATGAACGAGCAAAAGAATAACAGTGTATTTTCATAAAAGTAATGAGGGAAGGAAATGAATAGTAGTAATGATTTATTATTCTCAAGTCAACACCAGGGATGAATCTGTTTCTAAGAAGATGATTTTGTTTGATTCATCGCAACTTGAGTTAATAGAAAGTCATCCAGTAATCTATATTATTAATCGACATAAAAAATCCGGTGTGTGAATTATTCACGCACCGGATTACTTTTAATTATCCGATAGTTTTAAAATGCAATACTCTGATCTATCGGAAAAACGGATTTATATAGAATGTGAGTAGTATTAGGCAATTTGGATTTCCTGTCGAGTAGTTTCCATCCCTTCTAACTTAGGTAACGTCACGATCAATACTCCGTTTTCGTACTTTGCACTGATGGCTTCTTTGTCTACCTTATCACTTAGTTCAAAGCGTCGTTTGAAACTCTTTGCGACATACTCCTGACGTTTCCAGGTGTTATCGTCCTCTTTGGCATCTACTGAAATACTTAGTGTATTGTCAATAGTCGCGATCAGAAAATCTTCTTTGTTAAAGCCCGGAGCGTAGAGATGAAGTAAAAACTGACCATCTTCTTCCAGTACATTTACTGGTGGTTGACTCATAGACTGTTTAAACTGTTCTTTCCAATACTTTCTGGCTTTACCTCGTCTACTTCGTTTAAATGCTTCCATGGATGCATGTGCTCCTGGATGATAAAATGCTTTTCTATGACACATAATAAATTGATTTAAAGATTAAAAAATGAGCTGCTTCATGTGCAGCAAAGTATAGCCTTTTGGCTATTTGATTTTTACGAACTGTACATTACCCGTTGGCATTGACGTTCTGTGTGTAGGAGCATTATAAAATAATGGCTCCACAAAATCTTCCTGGTTATATCTTTGGAATCGGGGATGATCCTGATAACGATCAAAGTAAGGTTGCCCAAATCGATCGTAGGTGACGAAATCTTTTAGTCTGCGGAATACCGCATAAATCAGACTCAAAACACCGGCCGCGATAAAAGCGATAACTACAAATCGCAACAGGAAAAAGAAAACTACAAAGGCTAATGATAAGCCGAAAAATAATTTGAATGGTCGCATGACTGGCTATTTTTTGGTTAAATAATAAGAGCTTTTTCTATTTAGAATAACTCCTTTATTATAGTAGACGGACCATTTATTCTTTTACTTTAAATTTTTTTGATTTTTTTTGAAAAAAATTAAAAAGCCCGTTTTTAAGGCTGTTTGAGTAGTTTTTGATGCTGTATAAATCGAACTTAAATAAAAAAACAGTCAACCTAATTGCTATAGATTGACTGTCCTTCATTTTATATTATTCTAAGCTTATGCTTTATCATTGTCCTTTCCGCAGCGTTCTCGCCACTTTGCTTTAAATGCTGCTCGCTCTTCCGGGCTCATTTCTTTCCATTTGCTGCGCCACTTGCTGTTCCACTTACTTTTCCAGTGTTTTCGTCTGGCTGCTCTGTTACGCCCTCCGAAACCTCCGAAGAGTACTTTGAACAGGAGGAGCAATCCTATTGCTTTGATGTAGCTTATTGGTTTAAATCCGGTTAGGTCCGGGACGATCCAATTCCATAAGTACATCACTATTGCCCCAAACACTAAGATGTAAGCAGCAGCGGCTAAGATGAAAAAAACAATTTTCATCGGGTGAAATCGCCGTCCGGAAAATCTGTTTTTATTGAACATAACTAATTATTTTCTGAGTCTTAAATTGTTGGATATCTATCCAATAGTTCTTCGTTTGTCATTTAATCTTCCATAAATTCACGATAAAGGCTTTCGAGTCTTTTACGTAAAAACTGGACTGCATATCTTTTTCTGGAAATAAGTGTTTTTATGTTTTCGCCGGTACGATCTGCGATCTCCTGAAAGGTTTGATCTTCCAGTTCGTTCCAGACAAATACATTTCTTTGGTTCTCAGGAAGTTCTGCTAAGGCTTCATAAAGGGTTTCCCAAAATATTTCTTTGAGGTCCTCGTCTTCCGGATTGGTACTGTCCGCTAACAGGAATTCATCAAATAAAAGCCCTCCCTCCTCATCTTCATAGACCTGATCTTCAATATATTCCGGTTTCTTTTTTCGATAGTTATCGGTAATTCGATTTCGTGCTACCCGGTAAAGCCAGGCGCTTAATTGCTCGATCGAGTCCAAATCCGTAATTCGACTAAGTTGGTACCACACATCCTGGCTAATATCTTCGGCCTCTGCATTGGAGGACACCCTTCCCCGGATAAACTGGAAAAGGCGACTGCCATATTCATTGATGGCGCTCCTTATGCTACGATCCCGTTTTTCTGCCATAGATTTTGGTGCTTCCAACTGTCTTTTTTTATAGAAGACGGCTATGTGATAAAATTACTTTAAAGTCTTCGGTTTTTTTTTGAAAAATTATCTTTCAAGCTTGCATCAATAATTATCTGATCTTTTCTATCTTTCTCCTCCTATTAATTTTTTTACTAAAGTACTTAACCTTATGTCTCCAAAATCACGAGTAACACAGATTATCGATCAGATGATGGAGACCGATGCTTTTAGTCAATGGCTTGGCCTGGAGCGTTTAGCGGAGGCATCCGGGACGGTAGTTCTGCGAATGAAAATACGTCAAGAGATGTGTAATGGCTTTGGGATTGCTCATGGCGGAATTACCTTTTCTTTTGCGGATAGTGCTTTGGCCTTTGCTTCGAATTCTCATGGCCGCAGAGCTGTTTCGATAGAGACCTCTATTTCCCACACCAAACCGGTACAAGTGGGAGAGTGGATTCAGGCAGAAGCTGTGGAAGAGAGCCTGACGAATAAAATTGGAATATATTCGGTAAAACTGACCAATGAAAAACGGGAAGTTGTAGCTTTGTTCAAAGGAACGGTGTACCGTACCAGCAAAGACTGGGAATAAAAAGAGCATTTAGGCCGGATTGGGCCTGTAAAATATTTAAGCACAAAGAATTATGAAAAACATTGCACTTATCTGTGGGGGTAAATCTCCTGAGCATGAAATCTCTGTTCGTTCAGCTAAGGAAGTATTAGCCGCAATTGATCGAACAAAATTTGCTGTTACAGTGATTGGGATTGATCGTGGTGGCTCCTGGCGATTACTGGAAGAAACTCAGCTGGACAAATCTATTGAACCGGGATTAGGGATTGAGCTTGCAATTCTTCCCGGACGTGCTGAGGGCCAAATTATTCAATTGCATAATCAGCAAGCGATTCCTCAACCGGAAGCGGTCTTTTTAATTTTGCATGGTCCGATGGGGGAAGATGGCACCGTACAGGGATTATTAAGGATTTTGGATTTGCCATTTATTGGTCCTGATGTCTTAGGCTCCTCGGTAGCTATGGATAAAGAATTCGCGAAGCGTTTGTTGAAAGAAGCTGGTATTGGAGTTGCCCGGGGTTTGGTCTATGAGGCCAAGGATCATGAAGATATTTTCTTTGAGCATGTGGAGGAGTTACTGGGTATGCCGGTCTTTGTCAAACCCGCAAATATGGGATCATCGGTTGGTGTAAATAAAGTCGAAAATGCAGAGCAACTAAAAGATGCGATTGATGATGCTTTTCTATATGATCGCAAGATCTTGATTGAAGAAATGATTGTCGGACGTGAGCTGGAATGTGCGGTGATGGGGAATGAAGAGCCCCAGGCGTCTACGGTAGGAGAGGTGGTGACGGACGAAGAATATTCTTATGAAGCAAAGTACTTAAGTCAGACCGCTGCTAAAATTGTCATACCTGCCGAAGTCTCAGAAGAAGAATTATTATTACTCCGAGCTACGGCGAAAAAAGCCTACCGTGCCCTCGGATGCGAAGTGCTAAGCCGGGTAGATATGTTTTTGACGGAAGATGGTGAAGTCTATGTGAATGAAATTAATACACTGCCAGGGTTTACAAGTATTAGCATGTATCCAAAGTTGTGGGAAGCGGAAGGGCTAGCTTATCCGGACTTAATCGAGCAATTATTAAATCTGGCGATAGACAGGCATAAAGCACAAAAAGCGCTGCAGACAAACCTATAGTTTTATCAGTTTTCCACTTAGTTGTTGCTGCCCACTTTGTAAAGAATAGAAATAGACACCGGGGCCAATATTGTTTGGTACCCATTCGTAAGTGCTGTTTGCATCAATTTCAAGTTCTTCAGTGATGCGTCCATAGCTATCATAAATAGTAAGATTTGCGGGCGAACCATGGGAAGAACGAAAGGTGAAATTACTTTTGGTGCTTACTGGGTTCGGGAGCATTTCAAAGCTAAATGTAGATGGAATAATATCGTCAGAAGAAATGCAATCAACTGGATTGCCTAACATGTTTTGATCCATCCAGGTCAGACGATCCGTCAACCAATCTTTTAGATAATCCACTTCTTCCTGATGTGTTTCACCTACAAAATAATTGGGCCATACGTATTCATCAAGGATGTTCCACCGTGTAAAGTTCTCCTCAACCGAAGGACTGATCTCATTCACCATCTCATCAATTCGATTCATCAAAACAGTAGTTGCTAAAGTGGACTGACGTAATTCTTCCCAGCGGCAAGCTATCTTGTTTTGAACTGCCGATACGTTTAATAATTTATCTAACCAGAAAGCTCGGGAAGTACATGGGAAGATCCATCCAACGGGCTCTGGTTGGCATTCGAAATCAAAATTACTATAGCCTAAATTGAAATCCCAGATTGGGCCCAGGTGCAACTTTCCACCATTACTATCCTTTCGTTTATACATATAGAAACTGAGCTTGAAAGCATCTATATGTTTGGTTAACTCATTGATTAAAAAGTAGTCGACGAAGGATTCCATATCGAGGTACTCTTCGTAGGTGCTTGCAAAGTCTGAAGCTTCCATGGCTGCCTCAAAAGCATTCATCCATGATCTTAGATAAATCCGCTGAACAGGAAGTAGGTCATCATAGCCCGGATGATGATAAGCATAAAAAGGATTTGATCCATAGGGAGAGTACCAACCATCTTCTTCAACATCTTCGTTGTCTCTGTCTAGTTGAAAAATATACCCTCCGGTTAGTTCATCTCCTTCAATATCTTCAGGGTTAAGCTTTGAAATATCTACTCGTTCAGGATCTCGTTTGATCTTCTCCATCATCAAATATATCCCCCGATAATCATTATTGATTACTAGTTCACAAAATCGGGTACGAGAGGCATAAGGCATCATACTTCGCCCAATATCAAAGGATAGAGCATTGCGAATTAAGCTTTTATCAGAGAATGGACCATGTAGAATCCAATCGTTTTCGGCAGGCATACCGAGTAATGGATAATTATTATTTTCGCCATTTTCGTCCTGCGTCTCAAAACCATAATTATTCTTTGGAAAGAATTGAGAGGAAGCGCCTCTTATTTCAATCGAAATTTTGCCATTATAACCAGTTGGAGGGTCGGTAAAGTAGTTAAGATTACCAGTACCATTATCCGTGACATACATATCTGCCACGATCCTTGGTTCATTGACAATGTTTTGTCCATTGGTCAATATCCGCACTAAAGGAAGTCGAGTATATTCCAGTGGTGGAAAAAACCAATCTGGCGTCTCTCCATAATTATTTGAATTATCATTTATGCCAAAAGTCAGGAAAAAATTACTACTCATGTCTGAAGAAGAAATCAGATAATTATGGACCTGAATGGCCAGTACGTTTTCACCTTCTTGCAAGAGTGTCGAGAGGTCAGTATCCGCAATCCAAAATGACTCTGGAAGGATGCCATCATAGAGTCCTGCTTCGTGATCCGTAGGCGGTATTTGATCGTAGGTTGGAGTAGGGTCATTCGCTGGAAAATTACCTCTGGCAAATTCCACTCCGTTGAGGTAGGCAACAAAAGCATCATCATAATCCGCTTGCAATACTGCCTTTTCGATAGCAGCGAGATCAACTACTTCAAAAGAAGTTCTCATGTATAATGAAAGGGTAGGGTTTATAATAGTATTGTCATCATCATCTCCATACCCAAAGCCACCTTCTCCGACCATCCAGCTACTATCATCAAAGCTGGCTTGCATCCAATCCGCAGGAGGTTCGGAAGTACCAAGACGATAGGTCCATTGATTGTCCGCAAAGACTGCTGTTTCCCAATGGTCTACTTGTCCAAATCCAGAAAAATGACTGACGAGAAAAAGAAAAGAGAAAAGAAATATATTTTTCATGAAATTAAATGAAGGCTATAAAATAGTATTGGAGGAAGATTAGCTATAAAACCTCAAGCTATTCTGTTTTCCTCCAAGGAAGCTTGAAATTAAGGATAAATTCTAACTATTATCGACGTCTAATTGACCAACAAATATCCAGCCTTATTTTCTGGGCTCAAAACTTTCGCTTTTCCTGATTATACCCTACATTTGTGCAAAATTTAATATAATGAGCACAGCTAATACTTCTCGTAGAATGGATTGGATACTTTTCTTTGTATCTCTTGTAATCTGTATTGCAATGTTGATCTGGATGAATGAATGGTTTTGGGTTGCCCTTCCTTTCGTTCTGACTTATCTTGTAAAAGCAATGGATGCAATGTAGTCCAGTCTACTTTAATCATAAAAAAGCCCGAATTGACG
>JAHDHW010000179.1 GCA_020631105.1 Saprospiraceae bacterium
GTAAGCAAGCTCCTACCCTTGCCAGGGCCAGGCTTTTCTATAGGAAGTAGAAAAAATTTAGAGCACCTCTTAATTTTTTAATATCTTCCGTCATTATTCCAATTAATACTTTTACTTATGATCAGGACGACTTGTACCCTACTCTGTTTATTATTTAGCATACTCACCTTTGCTCAATCTGATTTTCCGGATTTACTGGATGAAAGAGAACGGGCAAGAGTAGTTGATCAAATTCTAGAAGACCGGGTTGACAATCTATTACCAGAGTTGATGAAGAGAGAAGGGATTGACATGTGGGTGCTCATCTCTCGAGAATATAATGAAGATCCGGTGATGAAAACCATTCTGCCCAGTACCTGGCTTTCAGCTCGCCGTCGTACCATCATGGTCTTTCACCAACCCAAAGATGGAGAAATATCTAAAGTGGCTATCGCTCGCTATAGTGTTGGGAAATTACTAAAAGGAGAATGGAACGTTGATGTCTACCCTGATCAATGGGAAGCATTAATGAATATCATCAAAGAAAAAAATCCAGAAAAAATTGGGCTCAATTACTCCGAAGATTTTGCATTAGCGGATGGTCTGGTACATTCTGAATATGAAACCTTTATGTCTAAACTTCCTGCGAAGTATAAAAACAGAGTCGTATCTGCAGAGCGCCTGGCCATTGCCTGGTTAGAAACGCGCTCTGAAAAAGAGCTTCAGATTTATCCGATGATCTGTAAAATGGGTCATACCATTCTACAAGAAGGATTATCTGAAAAGGTAATCCACCCGGGCATTACAACTACAGATGATGTAGTCTGGTGGTTACGTCAAAGAGTTACTAGTCTTGGCCTGGACACCTGGTTTCATCCCAGCGTTTCTATTCAGCGGGCAGACCGGGGCAATAAAGAATTCCTACGATCTTTTTCAAAAAGGCCTGAAGATGATATCATACAGCATGGTGACTTATTACATGTTGACTTCGGGATTACTTATCTACGATTGAATACTGACCAACAACAACATTTCTATGTATTGAAACCTGGAGAAACAGAAGTTCCTGAAGGTTTACGGAAAGCCTTTGCGAATGGAAATCGATTGCAGGATATTCTCGTTGAACAGTTTGTCTCTGGTAAATCAGGCAATGAAATTCTTGCTGATGCGCTGAAGCAAGCGGCCGCTGAAAACATTCAGGCTTCGATCTATACCCATCCGATTGGGGCACATGGTCATGCTGCTGGTCCTACGATAGGCTTATGGGATCAACAAGGAGGCGTAAAAGGAAAAGGTGATTATCCGTTATTTCCAAACACCTGTTATTCTATAGAGTTATTCGCCGCATCAGAGGTCCCGGAATGGGGCAAAATTGTTCGGATCATGCTCGAAGAAGATGGTGTTTTCCTTGGTGATCAGTTTATTTTCCTGGACGGAAGAATGGAGAATATTCTGACCATTCCAAGAAAATAATTTAACTAGAAAGTTTAGGTTCAAATTCGGTATCTAGTTTTGCCGCTACGGTTTCGCCAATCGCCAAACTAGATGTTGCTGCCGGAGAGGGGGCGTTTAGTACATTAACCACTTGCCCCTTATCTGCGAAGATATAATCGTCGGCCAGTTCACCATCTGGATAGCAGGCCATCGCACGGACTCCTGCCCTACCTGGTACAACATCATCCATTGTAATTTCCGGGATGAGCTTTTGTAGTGCATTAACGAACAGCCGTTTCGAGTATGACCGTCGAAGCTCCATTAGTCCATCTCGCCAATACTTCCACGCAATCTTATGGAAACCAGAATAACTTAAGGTTTCCCAAAGTTCTTTACCATTGAACTGTTTGTTGGTGTACCCTTCTCTTCGATAAGCTAAAACCGCATTAGGGCCAGCCTCAATTCCACCTTTAATCATCCTTGTAAAATGAACTCCAAGAAATGGGAAATTGACATTAGGTACCGGGTAGATCAAGTTCTTGACCAGGTATTGTTTCTCGGGTTTGAGTTCATAGTACTCTCCACGAAACGGAAGGATTTGCAGAGGAACATCATTGGTGTTTTGACGCGCAACCTTATCAGAATACAATCCGGCGCAATTAATCAGTTGTTTCGCCTTGAAGGTATCAGTCTCGGTTTCTAATATAATCTCCTCTCTTCTCACCTCGGTACGCACTACCTTTTGATTACAAAATAACCGATGCCCAGCTTCCTGAAACAGGTCCGCATATTTCTTGGCAACGTCCAGATAATCAATGATTCCTGCCTGAGGTACAAAGATGGATTCAACTGCCTGGACATGAGGTTCGTATTCTTTGGTTTCTTCTGCGCTGATCTTACGAATCCCCTCTAAGCCATTCTTAATTCCTTTTTGCAGAATTTTTTCTAAGGTTGGCCTTTCGGATTCGTTAGTAGCAACGATTACCTTTCCGCAAATCTCATAGGGGATTTCGTATTGCTCACAAAATTCCAGCAATAGTTGATATCCTTTTTTACAATTGGTAGCTCTTAGACTCCCCGGCTGATAATAGATTCCAGAATGAATCACCCCACTATTATGGCTACTCTGATGTTGAGCGACGACGGCTTCCTTTTCGAGCACTGCGATCTTTTTTTGAGGATACTTTTTGGATAATTTGTATGCTGTTGCCAGTCCTACGATTCCTGCTCCGATGATAACAATATCAAATTGTTGAGACTTTGACATGAAATACTATTTGTTAATTTTAGCAATCCTCCAAAAGGCTGTATATTCACGCTTTGAAACCAAATCATCACGTGAAGGTTATACCTAATGTAGGTTTATAATTATTTACGGAATAATATCAAGAAAGTTAAGCTCAATAGCTATAATCAAAATAAAACCATGCAAGACAAAATAGCGCAATTATCAGAGAAGTTAGAAGCGGCCCGTTTGGGAGGTGGAACTCAGCGAATAGAAAAACAGCATCAGAAGGGAAAATTAACCGCGAGAGAAAGAGTTCATTTTTTGCTTGATAAAGGTTCTTTTGAAGAAATTGGTGCGCTTGTCACCCACCGTAGCCGAGACTTCGGAATGGATAAAGAGATTATTTACGGAGATGGGGTCGTCACTGGCTATGGTACTATTTCGGGACGATTAGTCTACGTATTCGCACAGGATTTTACAGTATTCGGTGGTTCACTCTCTGAAACTCATGCGGAGAAAATTGTCAAGATCATGGAAATGGCTATGAAAAATGGTGCGCCATTGATCGGATTGAATGACTCTGGTGGCGCACGTATTCAGGAAGGGGTAAAGTCTCTGGGTGGCTATGCAGATATTTTCTACCGCAATGTATTGGCAAGTGGTGTGGTACCTCAGATTTCAGCCATCATGGGGCCATGTGCAGGAGGTGCAGTTTATTCTCCAGCAATGACGGACTTTACGATTATGGTAGAGCAAACGAGTTATATGTTTGTTACGGGACCCAATGTTGTCAAGACGGTTACGAATGAAACGGTTACTGCCGAAGAACTCGGAGGCGCAAGTGCACACTCGGTCAAATCAGGCGTCACTCATCTTACAGCAGCAAACGACATCGACTGCATTGAAAAGACCAAAAGGCTCTTAAGCTACATGCCACAAAACTGTGAAGAAACAGCTCCAAATCTTCCCTACGAATTAGGAGATGAACTTCGCCCTGAGCTAGATAATATCATTCCTGAAAGTGCCAATCAGCCTTATGATATGCGAGAGGTGATCAATGGTACGATGGATGAAGATTCCTTCTTTGAGATTCACGAAAATTACGCGGAAAATATTGTGGTGGGCTTCGCCCGTATCGCTGGTCGTAGTATTGGAATTGTTGCTAATCAGCCGATCAGTCTGGCCGGTGTATTGGATGTTGATAGTTCGAAAAAAGCAGCTCGATTTGTTCGTTTTTGTGATTGCTTTAATATTCCACTTTTAGTGCTGGTAGATGTCCCGGGATTTTTGCCTGGTACGGATCAGGAATGGAACGGCATCATTGTCAATGGCGCAAAATTACTCTTTGCCTTTAGTGAGGCTACGGTCCCCAGGGTAACTTTGATTACTCGAAAAGCTTATGGCGGGGCCTATGATGTGATGAACTCTAAGCATATCGGTGCAGATTTGAACTACGCCTGGCCAAGCGCGGAAATTGCGGTGATGGGGGCAAAAGGTGCATCAGAAATCATCTTCAAAAGAGAAATAAAAGCAGCCGATGACCCTGCGGCTAAGCTCGCCGAAAAGGAAGCAGAATATGCGGAGAAATTTGCCAATCCTTATAGTGCAACTTCTCGCGGTTTTATCGATGAAGTGATCCTTCCTCAGAATACCCGTCGCAAATTGATCAAGGCTTTTTCTATGTTGGAGAATAAAGTGGATAAACTACCAAAGAAGAAGCATAGCAATATACCACTGTAAATATCTGATCAGACAGGAGTAATATTTCTTCTTTACTCCTGTCTGTTTTTCATACCCTATTACCTAGCCACTTACATTTCTACCTCATGTCATGGATTAAAGAAATTTCTTACGAAAACGCCACTGGTCGCCTTAGAAGAATCTATGAAAGAATAAAGGGACCAAACGATAATGTAGATAATGTATTATCGGTGCATAGTCTGCGGCCGCATTCCCTGGTTGGGCATATGACTTTGTACAAAAATGTACTGCACAATTCGAATAATACTTTACCGAAGTGGTACCTGGAAGCTTTGGGCGTTTATGTTAGTCATCTCAACAAATGTGATTACTGTGTAGAACATCATTCGGCAGGCATGAAGAGACTGGTTAATGATGACCAAAAAACTACAGCCATTCTAAAATGTATTTCAGAGAATCAGTTTGAAGAATCCTTTAAAGGCAAATTTCTTGCTGGCTTCCATTATGCTGAAAAACTGACTAATCATATCTCCTCCATTACCGAAAGTGATTTAACGCCTTTAAGATCTGCGGGCCTCGATGATGGAGAGATCTTGGAAATCAATCAGGTCGTTAGTTATTTTAATTATGCCAACCGGACGGTCCTTGGTCTCGGTGTGAATACGGATGGGGACATTATTGGCCTCTCTCCTAATGATAGTGATGATCCTGATAACTGGAATCATGATTAAGTCCTTTAAATAGAAATTTTAGATGTCTTCTATCTAATTTTTTAATTTCTACCTTTATTTTTCCGTCCTTTTCAACTTTCTATAGTCTGTATTATAGAACCCTCAAAATATAATGTTGAAAACAGCTAACTATATTGGAGAACTTGTGAATAGAGTCAAAAATCGTGATACGCTTGCGATGAAAGTACTTTACGAACAATATTCAAAAAGTATGCTGACCATAAGTTACCGGATTACAAATAATCTGGAAGATGCTGAAGACATTATTCAAGAGGCCTTTTTAAAATCGTTTCAGGATATCCATAAACTCAAAGAGGTCAACAAATACGGAGCATGGCTGAAGCGCATTATCATTAACACCAGCCTGAATAAGATAAAGGGAAAGGTCCGTTTTGAATCCATAGAAAATGTCCCGGAGCCAGAAGATCAGGTTGAGGAAGATTGGTACGAAGGTATTCCCTTAGAAAAAATAAGAACGGCTATTCAGGCCTTACCCGATGGCTGCAGGCAGATTTTCACCCTTTATCTAATGGAAGATTACAAACATCGGGAGATTGGAGAGATGTTGAACATTTCAATTTCTACTTCAAAAAGCCAATATCGATACGCGCTTCAATTATTAAAACACAAGCTTTCAAATAATCAAAAATGAATCCTTTCGAGCAACATCTTAAAAACAACAAAGACAAATTAGATCTCGACAAAGTAAGTCCGGAGGTTTGGCTGTCCATTGAAAATGAGGTTTTAAAAAAGAAAAACCGAAGGGTTAGCCTGTACTTGAAAATTGCAGCAGCGGCAGCGGTTTTACTATTTCTAACTGTAGCAATAAATACGTTTACGCAAAGTGAAAACCAGGATGTTCATCGGCAGCTAATTGAACTTTACAATCTGCAGGAATACGAATTCCCTCAAAAAATAAACACCAAAAAAGCCTCTCTTTCTGATGCAAAAATCCCTGTTGATAAAGAAAAAGATTTCCAGATTCTGGTCACTCAACTAAAGTTCTTAGATCAACAATATGAAAACTACCTCGGCTACATTGAGGCCAATGGTTATCAGGAATTCATCGGAGAACAGATATTAAACTACTACAAAAATAAGCTAGAACTATTAGATAAAATTCAATCAGAAATTAAAAGAATAGAAAGCTATGAAAACGAATATGATAAAAACAGTCCGAAAGTTAAGCTTAAGCTTTAGTCTCTTGATTATTAGTATCGGAGTCCATAATGCCCAAGTCTTAGAAAAGGTTTACACTAGTGAAATCGACATTTCAAAAAATGCAAAGATCTTTGTCAACGGACCAAAAAATTTTGACATTGAAGGGCATGGAACCTTATCTATTTCAAGTGAAGATCAAAAGTATGTTATCAAAGGTAAAGACTGGAAACCGATCGTTAAGATTGATCAGGATTTCAAAATCAATACCTGGGATGAAAGCAAAGTAAAACAGCTTATCCAGTTAAAAGTAGAAACCGTTAACCCTAATCAGGGACAAGAATTATTAAAAAAACTACAACTAACACTCGAAGAAAATGCAGCTGGTATTGTAAACATCAACTGTAATTTGGGAATGGAAAAAATAGAGATTGTTAATGGCTTTTTCCGAAAGGATCGTACTACCTTGAGCCTTAAAGATGGAAGTAGCTATGATATTAAAAAACTGGAAGTATCCGCTACATTATTTATTCCTAAAACCAACGACCTGGAACTCGACCTGAGGTTTATTTCTACTACTCTTGGGGAGCACACTGGAAAGGTAAAAGCAAGATTAAATAATGCTGGGTTTAATTCGGAAAGCGTGAATGAACTTGATCTCAAGATCGCTTTTTCGACCGTAAGACTTCAGGAAATCAATCAGTTAAAACTCGACTCTGAAAGTAGTCAGTTATCGATTAAAAATATTGATAAATTACAAGCTACTTCCTCTTTCTCAAAATACATTCTTGGAAGTGTTGATCAGCTCATCCTGGAAAAATCTTCCAGCGACAACTTTAGCATCAAGGAAGTGAAGGATATTCGTTCAACAGCTAGTACCTTCTCGGATTTTCGAATAACTAATCTTTTCAAAAATCTTGACATTAAAGCAAACAGTGGAGACATCGTCGTTGACTACATAAAACAAGGATTCGAAAAAATACAACTAAACAATTCCTTTAGTACCATTAGTCTCGGTGTCGAGGAAACAACGGACTATACCATAGAAGTCTTCAATAACCCTTTTACTAGTTATGATTATCCGAAAGGATTGATAGAAACAAAAAAGGAGGACGATACGGGTGCTTATCTGCTTAAAGGCAACAAAAGTAAGGCTGGGATTATCCAGATAAGATGCGAAAGTTGTAAAGTGCTATTCGATTATTAATTATGAACCTAGGTCATTGGTCATTCGTAATTATGTGCTTACCTTAAAGGGCCTTATTTACAAATGACCAATGTTATTTTCTACAATATGCCAAGCATCTATATTGCTCCCCTACTTAAAGATTTAATAAAGTTATACGCTAGAATACTGTATGACTATGATTTAACGATCGTAGTACGTCTTCGAAGGCAGGCAGAAATCCTCTGGGAAGCATTTCAGACTCATCAGAACGTTGCTTGTATTGAGATCAATAATTACCATCGAGACCACCTGGGAAAAAAGCCAGCGGAATTATTTAATGCTAAGCTGTCATTTGAGGACATACTGGAAACCATTGCCCAGGAATATGGATATGAATCTTGGAAAAAGGTTGAGCAATTAGGAAATGAAAAACAGAACTACAAGTTCGAAAAAGCTATTGATACCTTACTTTCAGGAGACATAAAAGCATTGAAAATTCTCATCAGTAATTACCCGGAGCTCATCCACCAAACTTCCCAATACCCACATCAAGCAACCTTGCTCCATTACGTTAGTAGCAATGGTTTTGAAATCCATCGTCAGGTAGTACCTTCGAATTTAGTAGAAATAACCACTTTTCTCTTGAAAGCGGGTGCTGATCCAAATGCTAAGATGAAAGTATATGGTGGTGAATTTGAGGTAAAAAGCTTAATTGCTACCAGCGCACATCCAAAAGCAGCTGGGATTGTGGACGATTTACTAGGTTTATTCCCCTAAATAAGGCGAAAACCTTGAGTTTGGGCATAAAAAAAAGTCTGAGTTCGAGGACACAGACTTAGGAAACGAATCTTACAATTTTTAACCAAAACTTACACTTAGATAATGGCAATGACCGTGCCAAAAGTGGTTAAAAGCGTTAGCTTACGGTATAAAAATTAATTTTTTCGGTTATTCTGGATGAACATGGAATTCTATAGTTTCTACCACCTCAGCAACTCCTGCCTCATGGCCCCAAACTTTAGCTTCCAGAATCCAATCTGTATCTGCAGCAACGCCATTAGCCTCTGTCAACATTAAATCAGCATGCAAGGCATGGCTTCCACTTTCGGCATGTACATGCGCCTCCGCAGGCTCATCAAAGATAACATTACTATTATCTGCCTTGTCATAGATTTTCACGTTAACGTGATGAACCGTCTGCTCCGTCGCACTGGCAAATTCAACATGAATATGAATACTGTCATTTAAATTTTTATCATCAATAGTAGGTTGCATAACCATAATACTGTACTCTGGGTTTACCATTTCCTGGTCATCATCACCACAGCTAAAAATAAATCCAACAGCTAATAATAACAATAGGGTAAGCTTTACATTCTTCATCATAATTCTAAGTTTTCAATTTGTTTTTTGATTTGCGTAAATGTACAATCCTGTACGTGCGCAAAATGTCAGGTATTGATTAAAACTTAAAACTTAATAGAGCAAACTTAGCCCCACGGCGACATAATTCATCTTTTGATTGATTCCCGACCCAAAAGAGAAATCATATTGCAATCGATCATTCGCCAGATAGGTAAATCCGGCATCAAAATTCGCGACCAAATCATCAAAATTTACTATCGCTCCATAAGGCTCAACATACAAACCTATCTTATCCGAAAGCCCATAACCCAAAGCCAGTGAATAAGTCAGATCTCCTTTGTCGATTTCAAAAAAATCATAGCCTAAATTATACCCAACACTCCAACGATCAGACAGCTCATGAGATATTAAAAGTTTGTTGACCATCCCCCACTGATCCGTACTAAGTTTCTCACTCCCCGTAGGCATGATCACATGAGACATAAATCCAATCTCAGTCCCCGAAGACTCTTTATTGAATAATTCTACTTTGAACCCCAATTGCAAATCACCTATTCCACCTATTCCAAGGTCTTTTGTCTGATCCCGCGCAAGCTGAACTTCCTGAACAACCCGTAGCTCTAAACCATCTAGAACCCCAATCCTGAATAAGGTCGTTGGTAAAAATAAATCAAGGAAGCTCTCCCCTTCTTCACCAGTAAATTCGGCCAGAATACCCGTCTCAATCTGGAAACGGTTTTTTCCGACCGCAACGGAGCTTTCTGTTTGATCAGGACGATCAGTAATGATGGATTGGCCCCTTAATGAAATTAGAAAAAGAAAGGAAAGAAAGATAGTAAGGTATATGCTTCGCATAATTTGATGAACTTTAATTAATAATAAGACAAATTTAAACATATTTTTAGACTAGCCTAAATTATATGATATTATTATTCGCTGAGCTTCGGCTATGATCACTCTTCCATAAGTTCAACAACTCCGAAATGTAGCTCAGCGCTCCAAGCATATCTATTGATTATTAAGTTCAAAGCGTTATTTTGCGCTCATGAAAAGAATTGGTCTATTGTCTGATACCCATAGCTATCTTGATCCTAAGATTTTCAAATATTTTGAAGAAGTTGACGAGATATGGCACGCCGGAGATATCGGAAGTATGGAGATTATTGAGCAGTTAGAGGCCTTTAAGCCACTACGTGTCGTCTATGGTAATATTGATGGTGGAAAGTTGCGGACAGAGTTTCCACTAGACCTGCGTTTTGAATGTGAAGGAATGCAGGTTTGGATGACACACATCGGAGGTTATCCGGGCAGGTACAATCGGCGAGTAAGAATATTAATGCAAGAGCATGCACCTGATTTATTTATCTGTGGACATTCTCACATTCTTAAAGTGATGCCGGATAAAAAGCATGATCTCCTGCATATTAATCCAGGCGCATGCGGTATCCACGGCTTTCATAAGGTAAGGACAATTGTCCGCTTTAGTATTGAAGATGCGATACTCAAGGATTTGGAAGTCATCGAACTCGGCCTCCGTGGCAAAGGCGGAAGTTAAAACATCTTATGAGTGAAA
>JAHDHW010000180.1:0-3329 GCA_020631105.1 Saprospiraceae bacterium
CATAACAAAATAGCCTTTGTAACAAACAAAGCACTTAATACTTTTCATTTTTTGGGGTATCGGAAATGAAATCAGTTTGATGTGATTGGTAGTAAACTATAAGAGAGGGGTCATGTATTGTCAAAAATATAAAAAACCAATAACTTAGTGCTACTTTAGCCAAACAAAATTTACGACTACTTAATAGGAGAAAATGAAACGAATCTACTTCGCACGGCGGAATACGCTATTAATTATTCTTTTTTTTATTTCTTTCACTTTTAGTTTTGCCCAGGATTTTATGATGCAGGGCTGGTATTGGGATTATCCAAAAGCAGCATGTGATCAGGATGTTAGCCAGAATTGGGCAGTTAATCTTCAAGACAAGGTCAATGACCTTGCTAACGGAGGCATCACTTATCTTTGGTTACCTCCCTCTTCTCGGGCCAGCTTTGGGGAGTGTAGTAATGGTTATGACCCAAAAGATTTGTATGATCTGGGAGAATTCGGACTAGGGCCGACTGGCTTAGGCACTCGAACAGAGCTCGATGCATTGATTAGTGCACTTTCTTCCAGTGGAATAAATGCAGTAGCGGATGTGGTCTATAATCATCGGGATGGTGGTGAATGGGAAGACAACCCTGCCGTTAAAAATTATATACTCAACTACCCTACCTGCGGAAGCGGTACCACTCCTTATCCAGTCAATGGTAAGGTTCGTTATGTTCTTCCTTTAGGCGGTGCCAGCGGGAATAATGCCGGAGACTATTATTTCAAGTTTGCTTCCGCTTCCGGAGATGCCGGATTCCAGGGTAGAGGGTATAAATTGTATGCAGAGACGAATACCATTGGCTTTCAAGATCAACCCGAAGAAAATGAATCCGAACCAAATGGTGGTGGCGATTGCGGACAATCCTCTAATGATTTGAATCTGGGGGTTGATCTAATTGCGGTGGAGGAAACCACTACTGGCTGTAATACCGATGAATTTAAAGTTACCCTAAGCAGTACTGATTTTGCTGCTGCCGGGGATTTCCTCTATATCTATTTAAGCCAGGATGGAGGAGATGGAACAGGGATTGACATCCGTCCTTACGGAATTTGGAATGCGAGTGCTGCTGCAGATGTAATCGGAGATTTACAAGTACAGACCCGTACGGATTTTTCCAGCTTACCCTCCGGGCAAGGGGCTATGAATTATTTAAACTTCAAGCCTAACGGGATCAGTTCAACCTGTCTAAGTGGAGATATCGATTTTCCTTATTTCTTTTTTGATATTGAAGAAGACTATACTACAACGTCTTCAGTTTATTCCGATTTTTCCGAATGGTTATGGACGGATGTAGGTTATCGCGGATTCCGTATGGATGCGGTGAAACACTTTGAGCCTGCTCTTCTAAGTTCGATTCTCAATCATTTGAGTAGTGAAGGTATTTTTCCGGGTATGCTCGTTGGAGAATTATTTGACAATAATGCCACAACCTTAAAAGACTGGGTCAATAGTGTAAGTACACCTGCCGGGATGAATCTTCGCGCTTTTGATTTTGCGATGCGTCAGGCATTGAAAGATGCTTGCGATGCCTTTGGTTATGATACTCGAAATGTATTTAATTCCGGTATGGTCAACGGTGCCGGAGCCAATAGTTTTCAAGCGGTTACCTTTGTCAACAATCATGATTTCCGTGATGAAGGGCAACCTGTTCAAAACGACCCGATGCTTGCTTATGCTTACATCCTAACCAATAATCAAATCGGATTACCTTCTATCTTTTATCCGGATTATTTTGGAGCAACGATTCCACATGCACCTACAGTTAATCTTCAAGCCCAAATTGACAAGCTAATCGAAGTACATAAGAATTACATTTTTGGAGCGCCGTCAGCAGATTATCTAAATCGATTCTCTACTCCATATGCCAGTACATACAATAGTGGTTTTCCAAACACGACACTACTTTATCAAATTGGTGGAGGGGTTTCCGGAAAACAAGTCATTGTGGCGATCAACTTTGCTGGAGAAGCGCTTGAAGTAACTCATGCTATCAATACTAATGACCTGGCTGTCAATGATGAATTATTTGCAGTTGCTGGTAGCACCAATACGGCTACACTTACGGTTGATAATAGCAATCAGGTTTCAATACAGGTACCAGCAAGATCCTATGCCGTTTGGGTGAATGATGAGTTGGTTAATCTCCCGGTTGAACTCAGTAGTTTTGAAATACACCCGAGTGAACGAGCAGTAAAACTACAATGGACCAGTGCCAATGAGATCAATTTCTCTCACTATGAAGTGGAGCGTTCTCTAAACGGAAGCACCTTTGAAAATATCGGAAAAGTATCCGGCACGGGAGCGCTACTTTATCATTTTATCGATGAGCGTCCGGAGTTTAACCAAACGATGTATTATCGTCTGAAAATGCTTGACCTGGATGGTAGTATAGCTTACTCTGACATTAGAACTACCAGAATTAATCAAGGCATCACTAGTATAGCATTATTACCAAATCCATCGCGTAGCAATACTACCCTGCTACTGGATAGCCAGCACAGTGGTGATGCAAATATTGAGATCAGAGATATTAGTGGAAAAGTTTTAATGAATCAAACTACCTTTGTACAAGATGGAAGTAATTCTTTTGGCCTGGAGACTCAAAATTTACCTCAGGGTATTTATTTTGTGCGTATCCAAGTAGGTAATACGATGGAAGTAACCAAGTTCATAAAACTATAACTCCAGTAGAAAGACTAAGAAAATATGAGGGAAGCCGATACGGTAAAAGTTGGGATGACTAAAAAAACGCATGGTACCAAAGGCGCACTGAAGCTTTCGGTAAAAGATGCTTTTGTAGAAGATGTACTTCAGATTGATGTTGCTTTTTTAAAGATCCACGGTAAGCTGGTCCCCTACTTTATTGAGCATTTTGATTTTACAAATCATCTATTGGTCAAGTTTGAAGATGTTGACAGTCCAGAAGCTGCAATTCCCTTGACCTCAAAGGAGTTTTTTGTACGCAAAGAAGCGATCAATATCTCTGCCGATGAGTCAGAAGAAACTCCAGCATTCGAAAAACTAATCGGCTTTCAAATTATAGATGAAATTTCAGGACCGGTAGGGACGATTAATGATTTGATTGAATTACCACAACAGTTAATGGCTTTGGTCAACTACCAGGGAAATGAAGTCATGATACCCTTGCACGAAGCCCTCGTTTCAGCGATCGATCAGGATCAGCGAATTATAAAAATGCAACTTCCGGAAGGGATACTTTCGATTAATGAGCAATGAACAGTGGAACAGTGGAACAGTGGAACAGTGGAACAGTGGAACAGTGGAACAGTGGAACAGT
>JAHDHW010000180.1:3429-6923 GCA_020631105.1 Saprospiraceae bacterium
TGCTACTCTATCACTCTATCATCTAATTCCACTTCAGCAAGTACTGCTTCAGCGTAAAGCCTTTCTCCGCAATATCTTCCCAAGGACTACTTTCACAAATACCAATACAAGTAGGATCACCATTACAACCAGAGATACACTGACTATCCAGGATGCGCATTTCGCGGTAGATCATCCCAATGCCACGGGCATATTGTTCTTTAGATTCGCGTAGTTCGATCAGGTTTTCATTATCCGCTTGTTGGATTTCTATCACATCATCAAAAAGTTCGTTATTCACTACAGCCTGTTCGCCAATCGATGTCACCTCATATTCCCAGGATTTGAAGACCTCAACGGTTTCTCCGGCAATTTGTACTGTAGTAAATTCATCAATAAAACGATTACCATCCCAAATAGCGCCCTCCTTCAATGGAAAAATCATTTTGATAAAGCGCAGGTTTTCTTCCAGGCGCTCGGCTTGTTCATCCGTACTGATCGCCATCCAGACATCTTTAATCTGCCAGGAATCTTCAGCGCTAGCACGCTCCGATCGCTCCACCTTATAACCCAATCGGCCTAAATTATCTGTAATTGTATCTGTAATTTCTTCTCGAACGAAGGTCGTTGAATTAAGAACGATTACCGATTCATTCGGACCAATATCATAGGTCGTTGAATCCACCTGATATTCGCGATATTTTCCTACTTCCAAAGGGAAATAATCATAGCCAAAATCTACAGAAAAGTCATCCAGAGTTGTTTTATCCTTACAGTCCGTAAAGAAAAACAAGCAAAGAGAAGCCAATAAAAATAGGGAAAATAGCTGCTTCATTGAATTCGGGTTTTATATCAAGCGGTGCAAAATATGAGCCAGATTTTTAATGCAATCTGCTAGCTTGTAATCTAATCTACTCCTCAATATTTACCAAGAGTAATACGTCTTAAAGGCGGATTAAAATTATTAATAAGCTATTTTGGTCTTCTGAAATTTCACAAGTAATTGATCCCGATAGCTATTGGGAGGAAATTACGTTGAATATTTTGGGAGACCTTAAAGAAAATAACTTATTGATACCTTGCCTGCCGGCAGGCAGGATTCCGCCCAACTAATTACAACTAATTATTATTGCTACTATAGATCAAACCACCTCCGATCACATCGTCCCCTTCGTAAAATACCGCTGACTGACCAGGTGCTACGCCCTTGACATTGGCCATAAACTCCACCTGCACCTTATTATCACCAATATTATCCAATTTGGCTAAAGTACCAGGATCATTATAGCGAATCTGAGTAACTGCTTCGATACCAGAAGGAATTTCCGGGTATTTCATGCTATTCACCTGAGCAACAGTCATCCCGTTGCGCAGTAAGTCATCAACCCTTCCGAGCACCACAGTATTCGTATCCGGGCGAATTTCGGTAACATACATTGGTTCTCCCATTGCAATCCCAAGTCCTTTACGCTGTCCAATCGTATAAAAAGGATAGCCCTGATGTTGTCCAAGTACTTTTCCCTGCGTATCAACGAAAGTACCTCCGGCCACCTGAGCCTCCAAGGTAGGTACTCGTCGCTTTAAGAATCCACGATAATCATTATCGGGAACAAAGCAGATCTCATAGCTCTCCGCTTTCTTCGAAAGCTCCTCATAGCCAAAATCTTTGGCCATTTGTCGTACCTCCGGCTTGGTATATCCGCCGATTGGAAAGTTACTACGCTCCAAACACTCCTGACTTAAGCCCCAAAGTACATAGGATTGATCCTTACGATCATCCTTTCCTTTGGATACAAACTTCCGTCCTTCGTGATCCTTAATGACAGCATAATGTCCCGTTGCGATGAATTCGCAATCCAAAGCATCCGCCCGCTTCAACAAAGAACTCCATTTAATATGCGTATTACAGAGCACACAAGGGTTGGGTGTACGCCCTGCAATGTATTCATCTACAAAGTTATCAATGACATAATCACCAAACTCCTCCCGGATATCTACTATAAAATGGTGAAAACCAACCTTTACTGCAACGCTTCGGGCATCATTGATCGAATCAAGACTACAACAGCCCGTTTCTTTCTTTGAACCACCCGAGTTCGCATAGTCCCAGGTTTTCATGGTGATACCAATCACTTCATAACCCTGTTCATGTAGCATCATTGCCGAAACAGTACTGTCTATACCCCCACTCATTGCTACCAGAACACGTCCAAGCTTACTCATCTATTTTTGGTTTGATTTTAGATTAAACATTTAACGTTTAAATAGTCTGACGGAAACATCCGTCATTTAAACCGCAAAAATACGAATTTAAGTTCATTCTTGTTTTCCGAATACCTGCGGATTTAGCTATTAAACAAGGGAGAATAACTTCCCAAATCGCAAAATGTTTAATTTACGGCCAGATTATGGCCTGTTTTAAGTAGGATTTAACAGTATGCGGGATGTTATTAGCTTGTTTCCTTGGATACAAATCCCTAATTTTGAAGCAATTAAGGGACGGATTAAAATAATTAATCAACTATTTTAGTTATTTACTTCGTCCATCACATATGATACACTAAAAACTTTGTTATGAGAAAACGATTTCTATTCGGACTATTCCTATGTCTAAGTATGGTACAATTGATGGCAATGCAAGCTCAGGAAGAGTTCGGCATCGCTTCTTATTATTCTGATGCCTTTCATGGCAGAAAAACCGCAAGTGGTGCGCTTTATCACAAAGACAAACTTACTGCTGCGCACAAAACCCTGCCTTTTGGTACGGTCGTTCGGGTGACCCGACTGGACAATAAGCAATCCGTAAAGGTTACAATCAATGATCGCGGACCTTATATCAAAGGAAGAATTGTTGATGTATCAAAAGCTGCTGCAAAGCAATTAGACCTCATCACTGACGGAAAAGCACGTGTAAAAATTGAAATCCTCTCAAAAGGAGAAGAAAAACTTGTGGCAGAGGCTATTCCTGATTTAAGAGATCTCAGATCAGAGGATGCTGAAGAGGCAAAAGCAAAAGCGAATGTACAAGACATCCCAAAATCTTTTAATGACAACACGGCAAGTCGGATAGCTCCTAAGCCTGAAGAACCTGCTAAAACGAATATCAAGCCTAGCACTCCGGACCTAACCGTTAAAGGAGCAACTAAAAAGGCTAAGGCCCCGGCCAAAAAAGCCACACCTGCACCTGCACCCGTCAAGAAGGAGGTCGCAAAGACAACGAGTAAAGGTCAGCTGGTTACTCCACAAAACTTCAAAGTACATGATCTTTATAAGATTCAGTTGATGCGACCAGCGAAAGATGGTTTCGGCGTACAGGTAGCGTCCATGAGTCAATACGAAAATGTAATGAAGCAGGTAGCTGACTTACAGGGCAAATGGTTCAATAATATCCTGATCAGCGTTGAGAAGAATCAGGATGATGAGACATTATATAAATTGATCTTAGGGCCATTTCCAGATCGTGCGACTGCGGACAGTTACAAAAAAGATCTTAAGACTAAGAAAAAGATTGATGG
>JAHDHW010000180.1:7023-8109 GCA_020631105.1 Saprospiraceae bacterium
GTTTGGTAAAGCCTTATATTTTTTCGATTTTTACCGAACAATCTGATCTATTGAAAATTGCTTTCCTTTCCGTATTCTACCCTTTCCGTGGCGGCATTGCTCAATCCAATGCACAGATTTACCGTGCTTTTGAACGACAGGGACATGAATTAAAAGTCTGGAATTTTACGACGCAATATCCCGCCCTACTTTTTCCGGGCACAACTCAATTTGTCCAGGACAGCGACCAGGCAGACCCCATCCCAAGCGAGCGGACTTTGAGTAGCATTAACCCTTTGACATTTGGGCCAACCATTAAAGCCATCAAGGCCTTCGCCCCGGATATTCTGGTGCTACGCTACTGGATGCCTTTTTTTGCGCCTTCACTGGGCTACGTCGCTAACAAGCTCCGCAAGCAAGGAACACGTGTGGTAGCGGTCATCGATAACCTCATCCCTCACGAAAAACGCCCTGGTGACGATCAACTGACTCAATACTTCCTCAAGCGTTGTGACGACTTCGTCGTCATGAGCGATGTCGTGGAGCAGGATTTAAAACGCGTCTACCCTAGTGCTAAATACTTATTCTATCCACATCCTTTATACGATCAGTTTGGCGCCAGACTAGAAAAAGACAAAGCCAGAGCACAACTAAAAATCTCTAGTGACAAAAAAGTAATATTATACTTTGGCCTCATCCGGGCCTATAAAGGTCTCGATATTTTGATTGAATCTTTCGATCAGCTGAATGATGAATACGAACTCTTAATCGTTGGCGAGCCTTACGGCGATTTTGCTACGTATCAGTCCCTGATCGACAAAAATCGAAATCGCGAGCGAATCCATACGGTCACCCGTTATGTATCCGATGATGAAGTACCACTCTATTTCTCTGCCGCTGATGTTTGTGTACTGCCTTATCGGTCTGCGACGCAAAGTGGCGTTACCGCTATTTCTTATCACTTTGACCTTCCTGTCATCGTCACCGATGTAGGTGGTCTCCGAGGATCAGTTGAACCTTATGGCGCCGGAATGGTCGTTGATCAGCCCGATCCCACGCTCTTTGCAAATGCTATCCAGCAATATTTTTCAGAAAACCTTCTTCCTG
>JAHDHW010000180.1:8209-10276 GCA_020631105.1 Saprospiraceae bacterium
ATGTATAATTTGACGCGTAGCGAAATAAAACGTACTTTTGCGAGCGTTTTAAAACAAGTCGCTAAAAGCTGTTGTTTAGAGCATTGTGTTGCAAGGCATAGGCGGCGAAAATTAATTTTGAAATCAAAATACAATTCTAATACATGGAGTATTTGATTATGGCTGGGCAGCTCATTATGAGTTTGTCGATATTGATCGTTTTACACGAGATGGGACACTTCTTCCCAGCGCGCTGGTTTAACACCCGTGTAGAGAAGTTTTATCTATTCTTTGATCCGGGATTCTCCCTGTTTAAATACCAAAAAGGAGAGACAGAGTACGGGATTGGCTGGCTACCACTTGGTGGTTATGTCAAAATCTCCGGGATGATTGACGAGAGTATGGACAAGGAGCAAATGAAGCAACCACCACAACCCTGGGAATTTCGCTCTAAGCCGGCGTGGCAACGACTGATTATCATGCTTGGCGGAGTTACCGTTAATTTCATTCTGGGTTTTTTGCTCTTTGGAATGGTACTCTTTGTATGGGGAAAACAATATATCCCGGCGGAGAATGCAAAAGACGGAATTTATGCAGAGGAATTAGGGCGTGAATTAGGCTTACAGACCGGTGATAAAATATTAAGTGTTGGTGATGCCCCATTCGAAAAGTTTAGTGACCGTGTTGTATTACGAGAGATTGTCATCAATCAAGCCTCCTCCATCAAGGTAGAGCGAAATGGTCAGACCATTGACTTACCGGTCGATCAGGACGATGTAGATATGCTCACCAAAAGAGAGAACAAGGATGCTAGTCTGTTTATCCCAAGGTTTCCATTTGTGGTCAATAAAGTCGCGGATGATCCGGAGAGTGCAGCGGTAAAAGCCGGGATGGAAGTTGGAGACTCTATTGTATCCTTAAACGGCCAGCCGTCCAGATTTTATGATGAATATGCGAACTTCTCTGAGGCGAACAAGGGCAAAGCGGTTACGCTTGGTATTGTCAGAGACGGCAAGCTCATCGAAAAAAAATTAACATTATCGGAGAATGGAAAGATCGGCGTTTATGCGATGCCCGTCAATTACTTTTTTGATTTAGAGCGACAAGAATACAGTTTTGCGGAAGCCTTACCTGCCGGCTTTACAGAAGGTTATAATCTATTGGCGGATCAGATCAAAGCCTTTGGAGGTATCTTTGCCGGACGGATCAAAGCATCCGAGAGCTTAGGCGGATTCGGAACGATTGCCGGAATGTTTGGCGGACAATGGGTATGGGAAAACTTCTGGCGCATGACTGCAGTACTATCGCTGATCTTAGCATTTATGAATCTCTTACCCATCCCTGCACTGGATGGCGGATATGTGATGTTCCTGCTCTACGAAGTCGTCAGTGGCCGTAAGCCGGGCGATAAATTTATGGAGTACGCGACCATTACGGGGTTTGTACTGGTGCTCGGTCTGCTCTTATACGCTAATGGTCTGGAAGTCATCAACTTCGTCAAAAGCTTTTTTTAATATAGAATAGCGAGCATTTTGGACTACTTTGAATTTTATGAAATCCCACGTTCTTTCCAAAGTGATGCGGGAGAACTTCGGCGGATCTTTTTGCAGAAAAGCAAAAAGTACCATCCTGATTTCTATACCTTGGAGGGCGAAGCAAAGCAGGCAGAAGTGTTAGAGCTGAGCACCCTGAATAATGAAGCGTATAAGACGCTTTCTGACTCGGACAAAAGGATGAAGTACCTGCTCGAACTCGAGGGCGTACTCTCTGAAGAGGGGCAGAATTCCATTCCACAGGATTTTCTGATGGACATCATGGACATCAATGAGGCGGTCATGGAACTAGAATTTGATTTTGACAAAACAGCTTATGATAAAGCTATCCAGCAAATGGAATCGCTGGATAATAATTTGTATTCGCAGGTCGCTCCGCTACTGGATCAATACCAGGGTCAAGCCGACCAAAAAGCATCGCTCGAACAAATCAAAGATTACTATTTAAAAAAGCGATACTTGTTGCGGATTCGGGAAAATTTAAATAAATTTGCCACGCTTTAGAAGGAATCTAATTTCTTATTCTACCAACTAA
>JAHDHW010000181.1 GCA_020631105.1 Saprospiraceae bacterium
AATAGGTAAAATGTACCTTTGTATTTGAATTTGTATTTATGAAAACATATGACTTAATCATTGTGGGAAGTGGACCGATTGGCCTTTGTTGTGCAATTGAAGCTCAAAAAGCAGGATTGAATTATCTGGTTTTAGAGAAAGGAGTATTGGTCAATTCTTTGTTCAATTTTCCGACGAATATGACCTTTTTTAGTACTTCGGGGCTATTGGAGATTGGGGGAGTACCGTTTATCTCTCATAGTGATAAACCTACCCGTAGGGAATCTTTAGAATATTTTCGCCGGGTGATCGATGCATGGAAACTGAATATTCAATTTTACGAGGAAGTAAAAGAAGTGACCCCTTCAGCGGACGCAGGATTTAGGGTACGTTCATCAAAGGCGGAGTATCAGAGTAAAAAAATAATAATCGCCACAGGATTTTATGACCATTATCGACCTTTGAATGTACCTGGTGAAGCGCTACCAAAAGTAACGCATTATTATAATGAACCTCATGTTTACGTCGGTCAAAAAATATTGATCATTGGTGCTGCTAATTCTGCTTGTGATGTTGCGCTGGAGACTTATTATAAAGGCGCGGATGTCACGATGGTCATTCGAAAACCGGAGATAAAACCTACCGTAAAATATTGGATCCGGCCAAATATCATCAATCGTATCAAAGAAGGATCTATTAAAGCTTACTTCAATTCTAAGGTGTTAGAGATTCATCCGGGTACGGTGAAAATAGAGACGCCGGAAGGCATTCTGGAGGTGGAGAATGATTTCGTATTAGCGATGACGGGGTATAAACCCAATTTTGAATTTCTGGAAAAATGCGGGATACAGTTTACCGAAGATGAAAACAAGCATCCGCTTCATAATCCGGAGACTTTAGAAACCAATGTAGAAGGATTATATCTGGCAGGCGTTGTGGTGGCCGGGATGCAAACCAGTAAACTGTTTATTGAAAATACACGAGTACATGCGGAAATGATCCTTACGGATATCCAGCAGAAAATTCGAGTCGAGGCATGATCGTATATCAAGATGAACGCCTGGTTATTTTTCAGAGTGATTTGTATCAAACGAATACGACGCTGTTTGACGGAGGAGATTTTATCCTGCTAGTTGATCCGAATTGGACGGCCAATGAAGTATACTACATCAAATCTTTTGTGAAACAGCAGCATGCAGGTAAACCTGTTTATTTGCTTTTTACCCATTCTGATTACGATCATATTATTGGATACCGGGCTTTTCCCGGGGCTAAAGTTATTGCTTCAGAGCGATTTGCTGGCCGGGTGGATAAGGATCGAATATTAAGAGAAATCTATACTTTCGATCAGCAACATTATATTAGTCGGGATTATCCAATTGAGTATCCTGAAGTGGATATATTGATTCAACAAGATGGAATGCAAGTCACGATAAAATCTGAAACCTTTAGTTTTTATCATGCACCTGGTCATACGGATGATGGATTATTTACCATTATAGAATCTGCGGGAATATTTATAGCCGGGGATTATTTAAGTGATTTGGAATTTCCTTTTATTTATCACGATGAATCCGCATATCTGGAGACTTTAGCAAAAGTGGATTTGATCCTGCAAAAACACCCGATCCGCATTTTAGTACCCGGGCACGGTCGCTATTTAAAAGATCAAAATGCGGAAATTATCAAACGAAAACAACGGGATCAAAGCTATATTGAAGACCTGATCAAGAGTGTAAGGACTTCCGAAATTTTTCCATTAGAAAATTACTTAGGACAATTTCTTTTTGCGGATGGCTTGCGTGATCAGCATAGCAAGAATGAAGAGCATATTCGTAAAAGTATAGGTTAATAAATTAAAAAGAATCGGGGGGAGATTCTTTTTTAGAGCGGAGATTGAGAGCAAGTACAGAAATGAAGAATGCACGAAATCAGTTAATGGGAGGTATAAAATCAGTCTTTGGGAGGTGCATTCGACATTTCCTCGTACTTACGCCTAGGGGGTGCCCTTCTTTCGAAGTGCGTGCTTTGGGAGGTTTTGGGAGGCGGTTTTGGGTAAAAGTGTAGGTTGCCTGGTTTGGGGAGCAACGCTTTTTGTTTTATTTGGGGAGTTGGGGGTATCGGTTTTGGGAGGTTGATATCGGTTTACGGCGGACGCAGTTTGGTTTCCAAACGTTCCGTTTCAACTGTGGGTAAAAGGGTCACAGTATTTTCTAATCGGTTCCCGGATTTTTTAACGTGGGTAGTTGACATAGCATTTTACTTTTTAATACAGACCATGAAAGTCTGCGTAGGTTGAATAATTTTAAAAAGTAAATTTTATACTATATCGTAAGGTTTTTATTTTGTGAAGTAACATCTATATAACTGATCGTTTCTCGAAAATGTTGTACAACAAAATAATTTTTTTTGAAAAATTGCAGACACTTTTTCTAAGGTGTTCAGCATCAACGCTAAACAATTGATGGATTTAAAACATCTCTTTCTTCAACATGTCGGCCAGACCAGTCCTTTTCCTACAATGGTAGAGGTTGATCGGGTGGAAGGCATCTATGTTTATGATACTTCCGGTAAAAAATACATCGATGCAATAGCCGGTATTTGCGTAAGTGCACTTGGACATAATCATCCCAAAGTGGTCAGTGCAATCCAAAAACAAGCCGCCACCTATTTGCATCCAATGGTATACGGAGAGTTTATTTTATCTCCTCAGGTACGATATGCAAAAATGCTGGTGGATCAATTACCGGAGCATTTAAATTGTGTATTCTATACGAATAGCGGATCGGAAGCTGTAGAGGGCGCTATGAAACTCGCCAAGCGTTATACCGGGAGAGGAGAAATCATCGCTTGCAAAGGCGCTTATCACGGAAGTACAAACGGAGCGATGAGCCTGATGAGTGAGCCAAAGTATAAGAAAGGTTATTATCCTCTGATGCCGGGGATCAATTATATTAATTTCAATGACCATGTTGACCTTTCCAAAATAACTACACAGACTGCTGCGGTAATTACGGAACCCATTCAGGCGGCGCCTGGGATAAGGGTAGGGGAGCCTGAATATCTGCAGGCTTTGCGAAAAAGATGTGATGAAACCGGCACACTCTTAATCTTTGATGAAATTCAAATTGGCTTTGGGCGAAGCGGGACCTTTTTTGCTTTTGAGCAAATGGGGATGGCACCTGATGTATTGCTTTCTGCCAAAGCATTAGGAGGGACGCTGCCTTTGGGGGCTCTGATCGCAGATCGAAAATTACTTTCTGTATTGTCAAAGAACCCTATCCTTGGATTTATTTCAACTTTTGGAGGGCATCCTCTGAGCTGTGCTGCTGGAATGGCGACCCTGGAAGTTCTGCTGGAGGAAGGATGGATCGGGCAGGTTTCGGAGAAAGCGGAGCGTATCAAAGCATCCTTAAAACATCCTTTGATTAAAGAAATCCGTGGAACGGGTTTACTCCTGGCGATTGATTTTGGGTCGGAGCCGATAGCTTTAAAAGTTTTAGATGCCTGCTTCGAACATGGAATAATTACCGACTTTTTTCTTTTTAATGAACAAGCTATTCGCATAGCTCCGCCGCTGAACATAACGGCCGCGGAGATAGATGATCTTACCAAACGGCTATTGCAGGTTTTTGATAGCATAGAAGTTTAAAGAGAAAGATTGGCCTTTCCAAAGTTCAATTTTGGCTCAAGGTGACTGTATTTGGTCAAGGATACTACCAATGAAAAGGATTAATTAAAACAGTACCGGAACAACTACGATAAAATAATTAAACTGGTAGTACCATTCAGTTATAGATATTTTTGATCCTGTTAAATCATTTAGTACTTAAATTTTACTTAAGTGATAAAATTTGTATAACTACTCATTGTAGCACTTGACTACTTTTGTAGCTTTGCGATACAATTGAATATCGATAGTGATTATTAAACAAGCATATCAACATTTCTGTAAAGCAGTAGAGCGACGTTATGGCTTACGCGAGGCTTTGAGTATGGCAAGAATTGTCTTTGAAGATGCTTTCGGAATCACCAATTTTGAGCGGAAGGATGAATTGTCAAGGACCCAGTCTAAGCGTCTTGAAGAAATTATTCGTCGGCTTACTGATGATAACGAACCCGTTCAATATATTTTGGAGCAGGCCGATTTTTATGGGCTTAAGTTTAAAGTAAGTCCCTCTGTATTAATCCCGCGACCGGAAACCGAAGAGTTGGTTTATTGGATTTTAGAGCAAGCCAAGTTAGAAGGGTATAATAAAGTTTTAAAAGTATTGGATATTGGTACAGGAAGTGGATGCATTCCAGTTACATTGGCGTATAAAAATAGCGCTTTAGAAGTACATGCAACAGATATAAGTACGGAAGCACTAGTCATTGCTAAACAAAATGCGAGCTTAAATAAGGTTAATGTTCAGTATTTTGAAAACGATATTCTGGAGCAAGAACACTGGGATGACTTTGAGTATTATGATTATATCATTAGTAATCCTCCGTATATCCCCTACGAAGAAGAGCATTTAATGCCTCTGAATGTAAAAGCTTACGAACCACATCAGGCACTATTTGTACCGAATGAATCGCCACTGATTTTTTATGAAACGATCGCTCGCTTCGCTCGCCAGCAATTAAATGACAAGGGGCGAATATTTTTTGAGACGAACGAATTCAACGCTGAGAAGGTAGCGCAAATGCTGGAGCGAAATAACTTTCGGAATGTTGAATTAAAGCAGGATTTAAGTGGAAAAGACCGGATGGTCACTGGTGTGAAGTAAATGCTATCCGCCAGCTTTTTTGCTGTTTTTATACCCTTTGTCGATCAGAAGTTGTAAGACCTTATCTCGGTGATTTCCCTGGATGATAATTTCTCCGTCTTTCGCAGTACCACCAACACCACATTTGGATTTAAGGAAACTACCTAGTTCTTTCAAGGCATCAGTAGAGCCTTGGAAACCGGTAATCAGGGTAACTTCTTTACCTTTTCGTTTTTTACGATCAAGGAAGATTCGGAGGCTTTGCTCCGCGGCGGGAATGTCCACCTCCTCATCTTCCGCGCCGTAGGTATATTCGAAGTCTGGGTTAGAGGAGTAAACCACTCCGCTACGGCGTTTCTTTGAGTTCTTCTTGCTCATAATGACTTTGGACGTAGAGGTTTAAGGACGGTTAAAGATAATGGTTTTATAGAAAATTTCAAATTGTGACAGGATAAAAAGCCTTCACCATCTATATGTGCGGCGCATTCACCTTCTGCTATGATCTCAACTTCTCGAGCGGTATGGTATTCTACCAAACTTGACTCATGTATGGTCCCCATCGGAAATCTAATCATAGAGGGGAAATACCTTAATTTAGGTGCTTTTTTGATAATAACAACATCAAGCAATCCATCATCGAGTTTTGCCAAAGGTGCTATTTTCATATTATAACCAAACATCGTTGCATTAGCTACTTCAATACAAAGTGCTTCGCGCTCTATTGTCTGACCATCTATTTTTATGATATACTTTTGAATGTCGTAATTTATGGTTTGCTGGAGTGCAGTCTTTGCGTATCCAATAAAACCGCGGAACTTTTGGGTTTTGGTTTTGTAGGCAACCCAGGCATCAAATCCAACACCTGCTACATTGACGTAAGGTTTATCATTAAGCAGGCAAGTATCAATTTTTATGGATTCAGCATTGTTGAGATCCCGGATGGATTGGGAGAGATTACGTGAATACCCCAGAAAACCAGCGAAGCCATTACCTGAACCGGCAGGGACAATACCTAGCTTTACCTCTGTGTCAATCAATTCACTGGCAATTTCGTTGACTGAACCATCACCACCTACTGCAACGACTATATCAAAATGTTCAGCCACTGCTGTGGCGGCAAGCTGACGTCCATGCCCGGGGTGAGTAGTATATTCTAAGGAAAAGTCGAATTGATTTTTATCGAGGTTTTGATCAAGAAGGGATTGGAAGTTTTTTTTCTTCCCAATACCGGCAAAAGGGTTAACGACGAAAAGCAGCCGTTGCTTTTTTCGTTGCTCCGTTTGGTCTGACCTGTTGCCCTGTTGGACATTTTCTGCTATTACACTTTTCATGCTTCCAAAAAACGAAGGAAGGTATTGTTTTGTTGATTATCCCTTTTGCTTTTTCCAATTATAATTCAACATCCGCAAAATTAAAAAACCTAAGCCATCTAAAGCATTTTCTGAGTTGGAAAGTAGAACTACGCCTGTTTTTGTCTCAGGGATAAATCCAATAAATGACCGATGCCCATTGGTTGAACCGGAATGAAGAATTGCATTATAGTATTTGCGAAGCTTTATGACATGCCAGCCTTTGGCGGCTTTTGCTTGTTTATTGATCTTTGTATCAATTAGGCCATTACGGATATTTTGCATGTTATCTTGAATTGCTTCGTTCTCATTATAAAGATTTTTATAAAGGAAATTCATTAAGTCAGCCATTGAAGATTTAATACCTTCAGAGGCGGCAAAGGACTGAAAGTCAAATGCTTTAATTGGATTACCGCTAATCGAAAAACCTGTTGTGGGAATTTTACCGATTTGATGATTTTGATGGACAAAGCTGTTTTGCATCTCTAGCGGATTGAAAATCCTTTCCATTAAAAGCTTTTCATAAGGTTGATTGGTGGCATTTTCTATCAGAATCTCAAGAAGGGCGTAATTGACATTGGAGTAGGTATACTGCCGTTTAGTCTTTGGCGCTTCAAAGTATTCGAGGTAGAAATTCAGGAGGTCGTCTTTGGTATAATGTGCGTAAGGATTTCCGGGGTCTTTTTCTTTTACTCCGAATTCGTAAGGTAATTTGGGGAAGCCTGTTTGATGAGTAACCAGATCAAGAACGGTTAAAGTCGCTAAAGACTTATTATAGTAAGCAGAGTCGAGTAAGCTATTAACGGTTTGGTCGTATCGTAGTATGCTGTCCTCGACAAGAAGATCAACTAAAAGTGCGGTAAAGACCTTGGACAGACCACCCAATTCAAAGACCGTATTATTTGAAAGCGGATTAGTCTGTTCTAAATCTGCGTAACCATAATCATAGGTAAACAAGGAATCTTCGAATATTAAGCCGATCATAAAGCCAGGGATATCTTTAGCATTAATCTCGGTGTCGTAGTAAATGATCTTATCAATTTCTTTTCGGATATCATCCCTCATTTGCGCTTCCGCGGACGCTTGAATCAGCGTCACGCAGGACCATAGAATAAAAAGAAATCTCCAAGCTTGAGACATGTTGAGTTTGTTTGTAGCAGCATTATAACGAAAGCAGCCTATATTTAGGTACTTTTCCGCCAGGTAATTTATTTGAAATTAAGCCTTATAAATAAGTTTGTGATGAAATCGATGACATGTAAACAATTGGGAGGAGCATGTGAAGTAGTTTTTCAAGCCTCAACTTTTGAGGAAATTGCCGAATTAAGTAGGCAGCATGGTAAAGAGATGTATCAACAGAAAGAACCAGCTCATCTTAAAGCGATGTCTGAAATGCAAAAACTTATG
This sequence comes from Saprospiraceae bacterium, assembly GCA_020631105.1. GTDB lineage: Bacteria > Bacteroidota > Bacteroidia > Chitinophagales > Saprospiraceae > JAHDHW01. The sequence continues at coordinate 7,487 of JAHDHW010000181.1, forward strand.
CAATCTCCCAATGCGATGCAGGAGTGGTTTGAAGCAAAGAAAAGAGTTTTTGAGGCGCTTCCGGAAGATTAAATCTTTTTCCCTTTTAAGCTATTGGCAATGGTATGATCCATTGCACGGTGAGCAATAGGAGCAGTGAATTCGTTGAGTTCATCCATTCGCTGATTGATTAAATCTTTGTCCGTCCCGTCAACAGCAGTCTGTAATTTTTCGACTTGTTCCCGAATGCTTTTGATTTCTTCTTCAGTGAGTATTTCGAGATTTTGTTCAATGAATTTTTCTGAAGAATGAATGATTGCATTTCCTTCGTTACGAGCTTCGAGTAAAGCGCGAGCACTCATATCGGATTCAGCGTGCTGGATAGAATCCAATAACATCATCGCCATCTCTTCTTCACTTAAGCCATACTGCGAGCGAATCTCAATCTCCTGCTCGACCTTGGATCGTAGCTCGCTTGCTTTGACTTTTAGGATGCCATCGGCATTGAGGATAAAGTGTATTTCAATTTTAGGGATACCAGCGGGCATCGGAGGGATTCCCTTAAGGATAAACTCTCCGAGTTTACGATTGTGTTCTACAAGGTCGCGTTCTCCCTGGAATACAGAAACCTTTAGATTCTTCTGGCCATCAACGCTTGTCGTATATTGGCGTCCGGCTTTTGAAGGTACTTTGGAATTTCTTGGAATAATGGTATCCATTAATCCACCAACTGTTTCAATACCAAGAGAGAGGGGAGTGATATCGAGGAGTAAAATATCTTTTTGGTTGCCTGCTAATATATCGGCTTGAACTGCTGCACCCAGCGCAACGACTTCATCCGGGTTTAATTTATCATGCACACGTTTGCCAAAGAAATTACTGACACTGTCTTTGACCAAGGGAATTCTGGTGGAGCCACCAACGACGACGATATGATCAATCTCGCTTTTTTCGAGTTTTGCATCCTTCATAGCCTGCTGGCAAGCCTTTAGCGTTTTATCAATGATTGGCTGGATGAGTATCTCCAATCTTTCGGGAGAGATTTGGCAATTGATAAATTTGATCTGTTTCTTAAAAGCTTTGCCAGTACTGGATACTTCCTTTTTGGCCAACTCTGCTAAGAGTCTGATTTCCTGACTGAGATTTTTATCTTCCTTGAGTGCGTTTGGATCCAGGTTGTTGATTTCAATCCAGTAATCTATAATTGCTCGATCAATATCATCGCCACCTAAAAAGGTATCTCCATTGGTAGAGAGCACTTCAAAGATGCCGTCCTGAATCTGAAGGATCGATATATCAAAAGTGCCACCTCCGAGATCATATACTGCAATCTTTTGCGGGACTTCCTGATCAATTCCGATACCATAGGCCAGACTGGCGGCGGTGGGTTCATTGACGATTCTTAGAACATCGAGTCCGGCTAGTTTTCCTGCATCGCGGGTTGCTTGCCGCTGAGCATCATTAAAATAGGCAGGAACAGTGATGACTGCTTTAGATACAGGTTTACCGATGGAAGATTCAATACGGAGCTTTAGCGCCTGCAGGATCATGCCCGATAACTCGATCGGCGAATAAAACTTATCGTTCACTCGTATTTTGACCAGACTGTCATTATCCTCATCGATGATTTTATAGCCGAAATACTGTTCAACACTTTCGATGTCATTATAGGATTTACCCATCAATCGCTTGACCGAGTAAATGGTGTTTTCGGGATCAGAGATTAGCTTTTCTTTGGCATCTGTACCTACGAGAATATCTCGTTCTGATTTGAAATGGATAATGGATGGGACGAGTGTGTTTTTTCCGTTTTTATCTTTTATGGCCACAGGGGTACCATCTTCAATTACCGCAACCAGACTATTCGTCGTACCAAGGTCAATACCTATAATGACATCTGCATCTTTGGCAACCTTTCCTTCTTTGAGATCAATTGATATTTTGGCCATATTCGATTGTAAGAAAACTTTAGATTGCGAATATACGCAGTCTTTTGGGTTAATATGATAACTTAATGGGTAGAATATTGTTTAGATCCCGTTACTTTTCGAAATATTATGAAATTACTACTCTCAAACAAAGCTTTCCGTCTTTTTGTTATTCTTGGAGGCTTTTTCGTTACCAATGCAATTGTCGCCGAATTTATTGGAGTTAAGGTTTTTTCTTTAGAAGGAACATTGGGTTTTGATGAACCCTTCTTTGGAAAGGCGAGTCCGTTTATGTTTTCAGCGGGGACCTTACTCTGGCCGGTTGTATTTATTATGACTGATCTGATCAATGAATATTATGGTATAAAAGGGGTGCGTTTTCTTTCTTATCTCACTGCAGGCTTGATTGCCTATGGGTTTGTTATGGTTTATCTGGCGATTGATATGACTCCGGCAGATTTCTGGATTACTCAAAATCAACAGTTTGGTGTGGAAGATATGCAGGTAGCTTTTGCGAATGTATACGGCCAAAGTAATTGGATAATCGTTGGATCTCTGGTCGCCTTTTTGATTGGTCAAATAATCGATGCTTATGTTTTTCATCGGGTACGGAAGTGGTTGGGAGAGCAAAAGGTCTGGCTTCGTGCAACGCTTTCCACAGCAGTATCTCAATTAATTGATAGCTTTTTAGTCTTGTACATTGCATTTGTACTTGGTCCTCCAAAGTGGGAACTGAGTTTGTTTTTTGAGGTAGGCAGTAATAATTATGGCTACAAACTTTTGATGGCTATTCTATTGATTCCACTCTTGTACCTGGTTCGATATTTTATTGATCGTTACCTGGGAGGAAGTTTGTCTGC
>JAHDHW010000336.1 GCA_020631105.1 Saprospiraceae bacterium
TGTTTCTGTATAGCATCACAGTGTACACATCCCTGATGGAGTATATACTGAATACTATTATTCGGTTTTTCACCAACACGCAGTGATCGCAGGTTCGACTCCTGCTCCCGGGTGACCGGGATAGCTTAGGTGGATAAAGCAACTGCCCTCGGATAGTTGCGGGTTCGATTCCCGTCATTAACTTGTGGTTAATGTAACTCAATGGTAGAGTAGCTGATTGTGATTCAGTTTTTTCCTGAACTAATAATTCAGACCAGAGAGCTGGAAAACTCTTTAAAATTTTCTGAATTAAAGTGCCCTTTACGATCCTTGGTTTCCTATAGGTTGTCAAAAGTCCAAGGTCAGCTTTGCACCGGTAGGGATACCGTAGATGGAATCTGTTTTACTTTCCGGGATGACAAACCCAGCGAATAAAAAATATTCAAAAGGTAAGAACCCTCGAAACTAAAATTGAAAGATCAACTCAACTACCGGTCCGTTGAATTTGGATGATCGTAAAGGAAGCTTTTTAATTAATATTATACAGGCAGTTGAATGCTTGATAAACATAAAAGTAATTTTTTCATTTTTTAAACCTTTTATCATGCAACGAGTGAAAGTGAATGCTTATGAAGTGGCTTTGATTTACAAAATGGGGGCGCTTGATCAAGTATTGACAAAAGGAAAGTATTGGATTGGATGGGGACGAACAGTGCAAAAGCTAAGTCTGTTATTCTCGCTTCCATCAACAGTTAACCTTGATGTAGTCTTACAAAATGAAGACTTTCGTAATCTGGTCGACGTTATTGAAATCAAGGATAATGAGATAGGATTACGTTTTAAGCATGGTAATATTTATCAGGCGCTGCCAGCTGGTCGATACGCTTTTTGGAAAGGCTTGAATGAGTATACTTATGAAGTATATGATAAAAATGCTTTGGAAATTCCGGCAAGTATTTCACGACAAGTACTTAGTGATAATCGACTCCGATCCTACGTTCGGGTTCATGTAGTAGAATCCTACGAAAAAGGTTTACTTTTCGTGGATGCAAATCTTGTCAAAACTGTTGAGGCCGGAACGTACTTCTACTGGAAGAATGACCAGACAATTTTGCTGGAGAAAGTAGATCTCCGAAAGCAACTTCTGGAAGTGCCTGGTCAAGAATTATTGACAAAAGATAAAGCTGCCATCAGACTAAGTTTTTTCGCACATTTCCAGGTGACGGATTTGATGAAGTCATTAGTAGACACTAAAGACTATGTGAAACAACTTTATGTCCAACTGCAATTAGCATTACGTGCTTATGTTGGAACGCAGACTCTGGATAGTCTACTAGCCAATAAGGAAGCGGTTGCACCTTATGTAGTGGATGCCGTAAAACAGAGTGCTGCAGATATGGGAGTACAAATCTTAAGTGCAGGTATTCGGGATATTATTCTGCCTGGTGATGTAAAGGAAATCATGAATCAGGTATTGATTGCCGAAAAGAAAGCACAAGCCAATGTCATCATGCGAAGGGAAGAAACCGCTTCGACCCGGAGCCTGTTGAATACCGCAAAGTTGATGGAGGATAATGCAATGCTCTATCGCCTGAAGGAAATGGAGTTTATTGAAAAGATCGCTGATAATA
>JAHDHW010000021.1:0-46974 GCA_020631105.1 Saprospiraceae bacterium
CAGGGGAACAGGGGAACAGGGGAGATAGATATATTTATAGAAAAAAGCCTGAGCAATTACTTCGCCCTGGCTTTTACAAAACAACCTGTTATATTTTTATTTTCATTTGGTTTAGACTAAGGGTACTACCGTTTTTAATAATTATTCACACTGAAGTTGTCTAAATAGTATTTCCTGGCAGTACCCTTCGTCAATTGAAATCCCTTTTGATTTTATTATTCAAGGGACGACCTCCTTTATGGTCGATCAAAAATAAACACTCCATCCTGTGTGAAAACAATAATTTTTCGTTCGCCATCAGGTGTTAGCACACCAACGATAATTTTACCTCTGGCTCGGAAAGCAATTTTGATTTCTACACCTGGATAATGTTCGTTGATATACTCTACAATAATTTCAGGAAGGTCAACCAGGTCAATTCGGTGTCCAAAGCAAAAGCGGAATAACGGGAATTCGTTTAAAAATTCTCCTTCACCATTGAATACCACAACTGTCGGTCCAGTGATTGCAACAAGGTATCGATCTCCCTTTAGCTTTGCACGACGGATCTCCTGATCCGGGTAATTTGCCTGGATATACTCTACCACACCATCCGGAAGGTCATCAATTTCAAGTACCTGTCCTCCGCCGCAAGGCCCTGGTCGGAAGCATTGTCTCAGTCGGTCCCGGTGACGTAAGACTTCTCCATCTTTATCAAAGTACTCAACATCTTCCGTACCCATCGTTACTTCGTAACCTAAGCCGGCTACATAGGCAACAGATTCTACATAAGTTTCAAAATGCTCTTCTTCAATAAACGCTTTGGTTGTTTGTGGGAGCTCATCAGGTTCTACATTTTGTTTATCAGCAGAATTGCTAATTTCCTCTACAATAGTCTCAGTAGATAAGTTTTCATTAGCTGATTTATCACAAGAGGTAAAAGCACTGATCGTTAAAACACTTAAGAATACAATTATTAACTTTTTCATTTCATTAGATTTTTACGCCGTTTGGCAATTCATATAAATTGGTTATTGGGTAGCTACACCTTTTTGGTTCGGGGTTCACATCTATGGTGCAAGAAAAAAAGAAAGGGTTGCCTGGAGGTAGAAAAAATGTCGTCAACCATCTCTCAAGGGCGACCTTTTATCTATTATTTGATACTTTAGTTTGGATGAGTACTATATTTATCCCCTAAAATAAACCTAATCAAAACTCAATCGTATGAAATCAATATTTCAAATTTTTATTTTCTTACTACTCACACTACCTATGCTCAAAGCTCAAGTACAATTAAAATTTCAACCACCGGCCACCGAAAGTAGCCCGGTTGTAGACGAACTACATGGTTATAATCTTACAGACCCCTACCAATGGCTTGAAGATAAAACAGATCAAAAAGTAATCGACTGGACACGTTCTCAACATGATTACACCCTTAAATACCTAAGCAAAACCTCCACTCCGATTGAGGGCCTAAAAGAAGAAATAGCTGCTTACATTGACAGAGATATTACTGGCCCTGTTTTTCTGGAAGGAAAGCGACAGTTTTTCTATGTTAAGAAAAAAGGAGAGCAGCAATACAAACTTTACACACGCATCAAGGGAGAAGATAAGCTCATCTTCGATCCTACAGAAATTGACCCCTCTGGTAATTCTGCCATCACTGGTGTTAGATTCACTAAAGAAGGAGACCGGGCAGCAGTGGGGGTTCAATACAAAGGAGCAGAGATTAGCACCTACCGTATTATCGACACCCAAAATGGAGAAATCCTCGGAGCACCTATTGAAGGATTACGCGGATTTACCTGGACCAAAGATGAAGGGCATGCCTACATTACCGTTGGGACAAAAGAGATGCTTGAAAAACAAATTCCACTAAAAACCTACAAACATAAACTTGGCACTCCACGAGAGAAAGATAAATTCCTGGGGGCACCGTCAGATGCTAAAAACTTTATGTCATACTTCGATACCCGCTACGCGGATATGACTTTTGTCAGCGAAGGGGATTTTTATTCGAATACCCTTAAGATGAAAAAGATCGGAGCCAAGAATGAGCCTAAAGTTATTTACAGCAGTGAAAAATATCGCGCTTACCCCTATGCCATCAATGGTAAGATTTATTTTATGACTAACCATGAAGCGCCTAATTTCAAACTGATGGTAACCGATCAGGATAAGCCGGAGTTTGAACACTGGACAGAGTTATTACCTGAAGGGGAGACCGTTTTAGAGAATTATATCATCACCAAAGATTACCTGATTGTTCAAGACAAAAAAGATGTTGTTAGTCGTTTGTCAGCTTATACACACGATGGAAAATTCGTCAAGGAAATTAAACTCCCAGAGATTGGTAATGTTGGTGGCATTTCTTATCATAAAGAATCCAATACCGCATATGTCAACCTTAGTACCTTCACCGCTCCGGCCAAAAGTTACACCTTAGACGGTAGCACTTTAGAATGGAAATTATACTTCGAGCGGGAGATACCTATTGACACCAAAGACATTGAAGCATCCATCAAGTTTTATAAATCGAAAGACGGTACACGCGTTCCTATTTTTGTGATGCACAAAAAAGGTGTTAAGCTGGATGGCACTAACCCTGCACTACTTTATGGTTACGGAGGATTCAACATTGGTATGTCACCTAATTTTATCGGCTTATCTGCAGCATTTGTTAATCGCGGAGGCGTCTATGCAATCGCCTGTATTCGCGGAGGCGATGAGTACGGGGAGGCATGGCACGAAGACGGCATGTTGATGAATAAGCAAAATACCTTTGATGATTTTATCGCAGCCGCGGAGTACCTCATCGCTGAAGGTTATACCAATAATGAAAAATTAGCTTGTAGAGGAGGAAGTAACGGTGGTTTATTAATCGGTGCAATGGTTACTCAACGACCCGATTTATTTAAGGCTGCAGTTTGTGCCGTACCGCTTTTGGATATGATTCGCTACCATAAGTTTTTGATCGCCCGATACTGGATTCCTGAGTATGGTGATCCGGACAAAAAAGAAGATTTTCAGAATATCCTTACCTACTCTCCGTACCACAATATCCGCATGGGTGTTAATGCCCCAACCACCATGGTGATTGCCGGAGAGAATGATACACGGGTTGACCCGCTACATGCTAAGAAGTTTGTGGCCGCTTTACAAAACAATCCAGGACAGATTAATCCGATTATGCTTTACATGGATTATGATAGTGGACATGGAAGTGGAAAATCTACCGAAAAGCAGATTGAAGATTTGGAAGCTCAATATGGCTTTATTATGAATCAGCTGGGGATGAAGTAGAAACAATGGAGCAGTAAGCAGTGGAGCAGTGTAACAAGAAATCTTGCTCCACTGCTTCCCTGTTACACTGTTACTGTTATCCTAGTAAACTTTTTACGACGCTGGAGATCGTTTTACCATCTGCACGTCCAGCAAGTTGCTTCGAAGCCATTCCCATCACTTTTCCCATATCCCGCATTGACTCCGCACCAGTTTGCTCAATAATACCTTTGATTATAGATTCTAATTCCTCTGCACTCAATTGCGCCGGAAGATATTTTTCGATTACCGCAATTTCTTCGCGCTCTTTAACAGCTAAGTCTTCACGGTTTTGTTTTTCATAAATGTCGAGTGAATCTTTTCGCTGCTTCACCAACTTCTGTAATAACTTGATCTCCGCATCTTCTGTAATCTCATTTCCACTACCATCAGTTTTCATTAAAAGGATTGCCGACTTAATCGCCCGGATTCCTCGAAGTGCTACTTGATCTTTTGCCTTCATGGCTGTTTTTAAATCGGTATTGATTTTTGCTTCTAAACTCATATTTGATATTTTTTCTTTACTTCTTATTAATGGAGCTACTCAATGTTAAATATTGATTTACCCTCAATTGTAACTGCTATTTGCCCGAAAGAGTTCACTCCTTCGTTCTTTCCACAATCCACTTCGTCAACTGATCAAAATCTTCTAGTGATAATTGCTCTGGCCGTTGCTGAAAAAAAGAATCATTTAATAAATCATCTCCTTTGATAAACATCTTCATAGTGTTCCTCAGCATCTTACGTCTTTGACTAAAGGCTTGTTTTACTACTCGCCGAAACATCTTAGGTTCGCTCTCTACCGGGTTATTTTCTTTTCTCTGAAGTCGAATAACCGCTGACTGAACTTTGGGCGGCGGCGCAAAGCACTGTGGTCCCACCTTGATCAGGTGTTCGCCCTCATAATACGCCTGCGTCAAAACGCTGATCACTCCGTAGGTTTTTGAACCAGGCTCTGCAATTATCCGCTCTGCCATTTCTTTTTGGAACATGCCGACCATCTCTGGTACCAGATCTTTATATTCAATCATCTTGAATACAATCTGGGAAGAGATATTATAAGGGAAGTTACCAATAATAGCTAATGGTTCGTTATCAAAAATCTCATCCAGCTTCAGTCTTAAAAAATTTGCGGAGATCAGCTTATTATGCAACGCCACATAGTGATCATATAAATAAGCAACCATATCCTGATCAGCTTCAACGGCCTTTAGGTTAATATCCTGCTCTAAAAGATACTTCGTTAACATCCCTTTACCAGGGCCTATCTCAAGAACATTTTTGAGGCCTTTCTCCAGCTTAAGGCTGTAGCCGATTTTTCGAGAAATATTTTCGTCGATCAGAAAATGTTGACCGTAAGATTTTTTGGCTTTCAACAAATGATATTTTAGTGAAGCTTGAGCTTTATTTTACGCTTGAAAAGTCGCCTAAGTATTTGCAAATCAACCTAATTCGCTCTGCGCGAATTAAATTGTACGGAGCTTACTTTTCATATATTTTGGTATCTTAGCGAGAATTTTACAGAAAAGCTAACAAACTAGAATGAATACCAAAGTTACGGTAAGCTCTTCATATAAAAGCAACGATAACCTGATAATTCTTTCGGATCGCGATAATATTTCTTCTTGTGCTGCTATTTTAGACAAGGACAACATGGAATATTTAAAGATCGCTGCTCGTAAAGAGGTATCTTTTGTCGCTTTCCCAAGTGTCAAAAGACTGGTTATAGTCCAATTCCTTAAAGATAACGAAGTCGAATCTATCCATCGAGAAGATATCCGAATTGCAGGTAATGAAATGTTACAAACGTTACGGCACCATAAAGTAGATTCTGTAATCCTGGTTAATCATCGCAGCGATAATCGTACCCTGGAATACCTGGAAGGAATGGTACTAGGCAATTATCAATTCCTCAAATATTTCAAGGATAAAGCAGCGCGTAAAAGTTCGCTAAACACCATTAAGGTGCATAGTGAAGCAGCATCCCGATCAGCGGTTAGCGAGCTCAAAGCAGTTCTTGAGGCAACTTGTACTGCCCGGGATTTGGTCAACGAACCACAGTCTTATCTGGACGCCCCGCAATTCAGTAAAGATATTCAGCGAATTGGCAAAGCCTGCGGCTTTAGTGTAAAGGTCTTTGATGAAAAGAAAATCAAAGCCATGAAGATGGGCGGCATCCTTGCAGTTAACATGGGCAGCCCAACGCCACCTCGCTTCAACATCCTGGAGTGGAAACCCAAGAATAATAAAAATACTAAACCCATTGTATTAGTTGGCAAAGGGATCGTTTATGATACCGGAGGGCTTAGCCTTAAGCCTACTGCTGACTCTATGGATTTTATGAAATGTGATATGGGAGGTGCTGCTACGGTTGTTGGTATTTTTGAAGCAATCAGTAAAGCTAAACTTCCACTGCATGTCATCGGTTTAATCCCTTCGACGGACAATCGTCCGGGGATGAATGCTTATGCGCCGGGAGATGTTATTACGATGTATGATGGCACAACGGTTGAAGTCATGAATACCGATGCAGAGGGTCGGTTGGTTCTTGCAGACGCATTACATTATGCAAAACGTTATAACCCGGAGCTTGTTTTTGATTTTGCTACTCTTACCGGAGCTGCTTCTCGAGCGGTTGGCAAGGAAGGTATTTGCTTTATGACCACAGCAGATGAAGATACCCGACGTAAAATCGAAATTAGCGGTCATGCTGTATATGAGCGACCGGTACATTTTCCGTTATGGAGAGAATATGGCGATCAGATTAAATCTAATATTGCCGATATTAAAAACCTTGGCGGACCATCAGCAGGAATGATTACTGCTGGTAAATTTTTGGAACACTTTACCGATTACCCTTGGGTGCATTTTGATGTGGCAGGTGCTGCGTACCTCAAACAAGCCGATGGATACAGAACTAAAGAAGGTACAGGTGTTGGTGTTCGTTTATTATTTGATTTTTTGAAGAACTATTCGGCTTAACATTCGTAAACCGCATAGACCAAAAAGTATTGACTAGAGCGTATGGATAATAAATTAAAAGTTGGAATTTCGATCGGAGACATCAATGGAATCGGATTAGAAGTCATTATAAAAGCTTTGAATCACGAAACCATTACTAATCTTTGTACTCCCGTCATTTATGGATCAAGCAAAGTAGTTTCTTACCATAAAAATATTGTCGAGCTGGAAAGCTTTCATTTTTCTACCGCCTCCGATGCAAGTCGCGTTAAGCGAGGAGCAATCAATGTGGTTAACTGCTGGCATGACAATGTAAATATCACTCTTGGACAACTGACTGACGATAGTGGTAAGTATGCTAAAATTTCTCTGGATCAGGCCGTTAATGATTTGCAGCATGGGTTTATCGATGCATTAATTACTGCGCCGATCAATAAAAAAGCGATGCAAAATACGGGCTTTGAATTTCCCGGGCATACGGAATATCTCACGAGTGCATTCAATGTGGAAGAGAGCCTGATGTTAATGGTGAACGATTCGCTAAGGGTAGGTTTGGTCACAAACCACCTTCCGGTAAGCAAGATTGCGGAATCCATAACAAAGGAGGCAATCATCAAAAAACTAAAACTCCTCAACAAAAGTCTGCAAGTTGACTTCGGCATTGACAAGCCTAAGATCGCTATTCTTGCACTAAATCCTCACGCAAGTGATGATGGTGTCATCGGTGATGAAGAAGAAAATATTATCCGCCCGGTCATTATAGAAGCGAAAAAGAAAGGAATGTTAGCAATGGGACCGTTCCCGGCTGACGGATTCTTTGGATCTAGTCAATATCAAAAATTTGATGGTATTCTGGCAATGTATCACGATCAGGGATTAGTTCCTTTTAAAGCATTATCATTCGGTAATGGTGTAAACTTTACTGCCGGGCTGCCAATTATACGGACTTCTCCTGATCACGGCACTGCTTATGAAATTGCTGGTCAAAACAAAGCTAATCACTACTCTTTTCAACAAGCGCTCTTCGTTGCAATCGAAGTTGCTCGAAATCGAAAAGCCTACGCAGAGATGACAGCCAATCCAATGCAAAAACGTGAAGCCGTCGTTGAGAAAGGAGATCAGGTTGACGAATAAAACCTACTGGTCCAAAAAAGAAAGGGATGTGATTACATAAAGTATCACATCCCTTTCTTTTTTATAATATGTTTTGTTTTTTATCTAGGTCCTGCGCCTGAGCTCATCCTTGGCTTTCTGGATAAATTTTTCAATCGCCGGTCCTTTGCTGTCCCATTAGGAATCACTCCGGTAGCCGGCCGATAGTTTGTGCGTTGCAACCTTACATGCTCTGTTTGTATAATTGTTGCTGAAGGTGCTGACATAGATAAAACTTCTCGCTCAGGAGTTGGAGGAGGTGTCACTTCATAATCAAAATACTCATTGTCGATGGTATAAGTTTCCTCCTGCGAAGAAACATCATTAAAAGTATAAGAAGGTTCTGGCTCTTGAGCTTCCGGATAATCTGAAATCACCAATTGTGTATTTTGTACAGTGGTAAAAGAGACCGGTATATAAAAAGTTGGCGCTTCCATTACTTCAACTGGCGCTACAGTAGCTATATTCATAAAACTCAACTGGTCATACTCGTACAACTCATAGCGCTCGATCAAGCTAATGATCTTTTCAGCATATGCAGGATCAGTAGCATAACCACAACGTTTAAGCCCGTAGGCCCAGTTGCGATAATCTGTCTCATCATAATCGAATAGTTCTTGATAGTATCTAGTCTGTAATAAAAAGTCGGTGTGATCAATATAAGATGATTCTACGTTCTCATATGCCCGAAAGCAGGATTTTATGAGCTTTCCATTTACATAGTCATCATCCTTATGGTAATATTTTGGACCTTGCCAGTAATCTTTACATTTAATACCAAAGTGATTATTAGAATTCACTGCTAACTCGCCGCGCCCCCATGCTGATTCATGGATTCCTTGCGCTAAGATGATACTCGCAGGAATACCACTACGTTGCATCTCACGTTGGGCGATATCTTTGTGCCCCTGAATATATTCATCAGTATGATTTGCATTAACATGAAATGTCAGCAATAGCAGAATAAGAGTGGCTAGGCCATTCGATTGTCTCATAGTCGAAAGTTTATGCATTAAAAGATAAGGTCAAGCGTGGCCGCTTTACCTAAATATTATTCCAGTCTTGTAAGCATCAATCGGGAAGTGTTTTCTCAGAAGATCGATGTTTGTTCTTTTATCTTTTGCTCATAGTCCGCGCTATTCAAAGCGACGTCAAATCTGAAAAGTCGAATACATATGATTATCAGATTTAATATTTCATAAGACAAAACACATGCCGATTTTTATTAATATAAAATTTTGCAACTCACTTTAACATCCGTTAATTCTTCTGTTCCTCTTTCGTACCTGAGTATATCTTAAGCCTCTTGACTTATAAAGCGCGAAACATTATATCGAAATACATGTAAATAAATAATATTTGTTTTGCAGGGTATTACACCTCATTATTCGCCAGAAAGCCAGATCATCAGGCATTTTAAACATTATAAAAAAATGTAATGTTTGGCAGGTTTTTTGATACGGTGAGAGTAGACCTTATTGGCGGAATCTATCATGCTTTTTTCTTTATCCCCAGTATTAGAAATGATCTGATAATTTTTATCCGCCGCTTAAAAATTCAAAAAATTATGAACAACACTATTCGAACACTAAGCCTGGCAGCGCTATTCCTATTCGTCACCCAGCCAATTATTGCTCAACCCAGTTCACAAGGCAGTCCACAAATCAATCCTGACCGATTTTATCAATATGGATTAGAGTATCACAAAAACGAGGACTTCGCCAGAGCGATTGATTATTATAGCGAAGCTATTCGAGGCAACCAAAACCATACGGACGCACTCTATAATAGAGGACTGGCTTACTATCAACAAGAAAAGTATAATAAAGCCTTATATGATTTTGATGCGGTGATCTCCATTTCATCAGCGGACGTTCAGGCTCGCGAACAAAGAGCACGTGTTAAGTTTTTACTGGGAGATGCGGAAGGAGCATACCTTGATTATAGCTTTGTGATTGATCATTCTCCTTCAAGTATATTATTCGTCAACAGAGGAATGGCTTCGAGTATATTGGAGAATTACAATAAAGCGCTAAAGGATTATGATGAAGCATTAGCTACAGACCCCGAAGATGTAGAAGCTTATGTAAATAGTGGCGATATCTATTTTGCACTGAATGATTACCCCAGGGCTGTTCAGTATTATTCGCTGGCCCTACGTTTGTCTCCGAATGACGAGCGCACTTACAATAACCGAGCGAACGCTTATATCAAAATGCAATATCCAGATTTAGCTTTACAGGATTATAATAGCGCTCTAAAAATTGAAAACAATAGCTATACTTATGTTAACCGGGGTTTTTACTGGTTTGATCATTTAGAGAATGATAAAGCATTAACAGATTTTTTACAAGCAAGTAAGCTGGATTATCGAAACGCCGGAGCGTTTTATGGTGTAGGCATGGTAAAATTAGAATTTGGTGAACTTGAACAAGCCCTTAACAATTTCAACAAAGCGATTGATCTGGATCCAAAAAATGAACTATACTTGAATATGAGAGGAGTCGTTTATCACGAACTCTCTCAATATGAAGACGCGATTAGTGATTACGAAGTAGCCTTACAAAAGAACCCCCAATTCAGCGATGCGTTATGCAACAGGTCATTATCCTATTATTTAACCGGAAATATTCAGGGTGCATTTGATGATCTAGAATCTGCTATTGCTATCAACCCTGACGATACTATTGCAATTAATCGTCTGGCCTTACTTGAAAGTCAGGCAGATTTTATAGCTAATACCCCTGCAGCAAGCCCTAACCTGTCGGATAATTTATTCGCAATTAGTGAGGAGGAAGAAGAGTCAACATACAACGATGCGCTTTTCGAAGAAGAAGGCGAGGAATCCTACCTGGACGAAACTTATCCACAGGAGTATGAGGCTTTAGCAACTCCGAATCCGGAGCATTTTATCCCTAAGGGCGTTCCGGAGCATAGAGTAAAAATCAATGCCTTAACCTCATCAAGCGAAGAAACCTTCCTGGTACTTTCTCTAAGTATGAATACAACGGATTTAAGTAAAGATGCGAAAGAGTCGCAACTTATGGATCGAGCACTTTCTTACCTTGCCAACAAGCAATATGATAAAGCGATAGTTGACTTTGAAGCAATCCTGGAACTTAACCCACAAAATGCGGAAGCTTTTAACGGCAGAGGTGTAGCTTACTATAAGCTTGGTGACCTGAATGCAGGGTTAACAGATTTCACGATCGCACTAAGCTTAGATAAAACATTTTCAGAGGCTTATTTTAACAGAGGAAATTTATATTTTGACCAGCAGGCCTGGAAAAAAGCAACACTGGATTTTACACGACTCGTAGATATTAGTCCTGACTTCTCTAATGGCTTTTTTATGCGTGGCATGTGCTGGATTAAGCAATCAGAAGTCGGAAAGGCCATTGCTGATTTCACACAAGCAATTGACCTGGACCCAAAGCATATTAAAGCTCTAAATAACCGGGCAACGCTCCTGTTTACGTCTGGCAACGTTTTTGAAGCTATAGAAGATTATAGTTCGGCCATCTCCCTATCTCCTCTGAATAGTGCCTTATATGCTAATCGGGCAAAGGCATACGAACAGTCTAATCGACTCGATGAAGCTTTTGTAGACTGTGAAAAAGCAGTAAGATATCAACCTGATAATACGGAAATGTACTTTTTGATGGGGCAAATTCTTTATCGAAAAGGTAAATTTTCAGAAGCCATTGCTGCTATTGGAGAAGCAATTAACTCGAGTGATCCAGCAGCGCCCAATGCTCTTTTCTATTATCGACGTGCACTTTGTTACCACATTACTGATCAATTAGAAAAAGCATTAATGGATTATGATAAAACACTTGAGTTGGAATATCGTAATGAAGAAGCTTATTATAATCGTGCATTGGTAAGAAAAGCACTAAAAGATACAGAGGGTGCTTGTGAAGATTATAATACGGCTCAAAAACTGGGCTTAAAAATACAAGACGTGACCTTTTGTAAGTAAAAAGGTCATAAAAATGATGTTATCAAACATTTATTAGGCTTATCCTTCTTAAAGTTTGGTACTTTATTAAAAATACTTAACAATGTTTTGGGTTCATTTTAGATAAAAAATATTTAATTTTGCAGCTCATTTCATAACATAGCTGATATAAAAGTATATCCAAGATGTCATTGATTACTGCTCTGTAGGCGGCTTAAATGAAAAAACAGGCAACTTTCAGAGCAAACTAAACTTAATATTATGAGTGAGAAAGCGCTAAAAACACGTTATTCTGATAAAGAATTATCAGAATTTGATGCTCTCATCAGTGAGAAATTAGCTAAAGCTCGAAAAGAGCTAGAATTCTACATGAGTCAATTATCGGATATGGCCGACAATCCAGATGCTAAAGCAAAAGGTTTAGATGATGGAATTGGCACTGCCGAAAATGAACGTATTACGACTCTAGCTGCTCGTATGAAAAAACACATTCAGCATTTGGAGAATGCAAGAATCCGTATTCAAAACAAAGTATATGGTATTTGCCGGGTAACTGGCAAGTTGATCTCCAAACAACGTTTGCTTGCTGTACCTCATGCAACTTTAAGTATTGAGGCGAAACAAGCTAAATCGAGATAATATTATATTATCGAGCTCCATAAAATAGTGATTATACTAAACTAGTGTAATCACTATTTTTATTTTTGCCAATAAAATACCGCCCTTGACTAAATCCACAAAAGTCATCCTACTTGTACTCTTTGTTTTGATCCTGGATCAAAGCCTAAAGATCTGGGTAAAACTAAGCTTCCCTCTTCGTTACGAACAACTTCTCTTTGGCCTGGAATGGGCAAGGTTACGTTTTGAAGAAAACCCCGGAATGGCTTTTGGATGGCAGCTCCCCGAACCCTATGGCAAGTTACTGCTAAGCTTGTTCCGTATTTTCGCAGTTTCACTGCTCATTTATTTTATACGACAGCTTATTCAGGCTAAAGCAAAAACCGGATTGCTCCTTAGCTTCGCGTTAATTCTTGCCGGAGCTCTTGGTAATATAATAGATAGTGCATTCTACGGTATGATCTTCTCGGGTTCTTTCCACGGGGTCGCGACTTTATTTCCTGAAAGTGGCGGATACGCAAGCTTTCTACATGGACAAGTAGTGGATATGCTTTATTTTCCAATGTTTGAAGGTTATTTTCCTGAATGGTTTCCTTTTTGGGGCGGCGAGTATTTTCGATTCTTCAGGCCGGTCTTTAATATTGCTGATGCGGCTATCACCATTGGTGTGCTAAGTATTATCCTATTTCACCGTAGCTTTTTCAATGAATCAGAAGAGAAGGGCCAAAAAGAAGATGCAGCAAAAATGACTCAAGAAAAAATTCCTGATCAGGAGTACCAAGACACTTCTCAACACTCTTCTGAAGAAGAATAGAAAACGAAAAGGGCGGTGCTTATTAGCATCGCCCTTTTCGATGGGGGAAGTATGTTCGATAATTTGATTAATCGTCAGCTTCCGTAAGGAATGAATCAACCGCTTTCAGCACACCTTTTACTTTATCGTAATTAATGCTGTAATGGATGAATTTTCCTTCACGATGGGTTTCGACAATTCCGGCGAGTCTTAGTATCTTCAAATGCTGTGAAGTAATGGATTGCTCTAATTTCAGGGTGTTGTAAATTTTGTTGACGTTTATCATTTCGTTCTTGTCAATAAACGCCAAAATCTTCATCCGTAAGGGATGAGTGAGCGCACGTAATACCTCGGAAGAGACCTGGAGCTGTTCATCATTGATCGTGACTCTAGTCTTTCTCATAGATTCAGTTTTGGTATTGTAAGTAAAATTTGCCTAACAAATATGGGATTTTTTTTTATCTCTGCAAAAGAAAAACAAAAAAAGCTGTAAAACCCTGAGGCCTTACAGCTTTTTTCTTTGCTCTTGATATCATTAATAGAACCCCTAAAAAAGGTCTTCTATGAAATGATTAAAGTAAAATTTGACGTATATGTTATTTAGTTTAATGGAGAAAACCCAATTACTAAAACGTTATTCTGAAAATTACGCCGCGAGTTCTTCAACCAATCTAGATATTTGAGATAAACGATCTTTATCTAAAGAGTAATAGATAAACTTTCCTTGACGATCTGTAGCAACTACACCAGCTCTTCGTAAGATCGCTAAGTGTTGAGAAGCAACTGACTGCTCTAAACGTAACTTGATATAAATATCAGTAACAGTCATTTTTTGATTTTCCTCAAGAAGGTCAATAATACTTTGTCGTAGTTTGTGATTTACCGCTCTCAAAACTAGCACCGCTTTTCTTAGTTCAGAGTAATCGAGCATGATGTCGTCTTTACCCTTTTTCAGAATAACGGTTTCGTTCTTTTGCTTTCTCATATTTATGTTTTTTTAATTAGTTAATACGACTCCAAAGAGCCAAAAACTATACCAATTAAAACATTACATTATGTTTTAAAACGTAATGATACTGATTATTAATCAAAAATAAAATTTTTAAATAAACAATCATAAAAACTTACAATACGTCTTTAAAGGCAGGAGAAAGCGTTTTTTGAGCGTTTTTTAACTTTTATATATCTAACTTTTATTCTAAAATTCGCGATAAAATAATACTAAGTATTTCACAATACGGAATACGTAATTTTCTAATATATGTTACCCTCTCTATAACACTTTCTTTGACTTGGTAATATTAGGAGCTTTAAAATACATTGGTGCATAATATGCAATGTCAACAAAATCCTCCGCTGCATAAGCTACAGCTGAAAGCTGCACTAAATGTTCTGCATCACAAACAACAGTACTAAATTGCCCTCCTTTATCTTTAAATAAATCTATACTTTTGGGCGCCCCATTCCCGGTAAAAATAATGTTATCATGTTGCTTGAAAAACTCTTGAAAGCTTGTCTCATCAAGGATAAAGTTATTGACTTCTGATAAGGCATTAAGCTCATTATCAAAGACTTTTGCATACACTTCCATTCTACGCGCATCGATCATCGGAATAAAACAATCCCCTTCTGCATTGCGTTGCTTTGCAGCAAAAGCGAGTGACTTAAGGGTGTCTATAGCGATCAAAGGTTTGTTAAGCGCATAACAAATTCCTTTAGCTGTTGCAGTGCCAACCCGTAAAGCCGTGTATGAGCCAGGGCCCGTACTCACAGCAATTGCATCAAGTTCATTTAAGCTAATATCTGCTGCTTTCGCGCACTCTTCTATCAAAATGGTAATTACCGAAGCATGTTGATATACATCCTCTGCTCTTCGAGTTGCTACAACCTGTTCTCCATCTGCAATACAAACAGAACAAATATCCGTAGCGGTGTCAATATTGAGTATTTTTGCCATAGCTCAAAAATACAGTTCTTCGAGAAATCTATTTTCATATTTGCCTTACAATTTCTTTTATTATTGTATTGCCCTAAATGAGAAGAGCGGCTTAAGTAAGATATACTTAAGCCGCTCTTCTATAAACGCTTTATTATAATTACTGCTGACTCAACAGTGATTCGTAACGTTTTTGATCATTGATAACCGCAACGGCTTCTTTAATTTCTTCATCGTTTCGAAGGCCAATCTGAATTCTTCCTTTCTGAAAATAGTATCGACTTGCAATCTCTTTTTCTAGCAGGCTAATGATTGCTTCTTTATTCGCGTAGAGTTCATTTTTTTTCTCTGTGGTGATTCTTTCCTGGATCTTCTTAAGCTCCGCTTGTAGAACATCGTCAAAGCCTTCTTCTTTCACCTGTGCCTCCAGCTTCTCTAATACACGCTCACTTGCCGTCTCATACTGAAATCCTTTCTGCTGTAAGAATGCTGCAAAGTCTTCAAACTCTGTAAAGTGAAAGTCCTGTACGGAAGCTATTTCCTTATGCTTCAAAGTATACTTAGTCGCATAATCAAAAATCATATGCTTTTTCAATAAGTCCTTAATAATTGGAATATTGATACTTTCTTTAACCGGAATATCTGGCTTTACACCTCCTCCATCAAGAACAGTACGACCATTACGAGTTTTGAAGGCTGTTCTTTGCTCATCTGGAATATCAATTGGCTCTCCGTCTTTATAACTTACGCCCTGAATACATCGTCCACTAGGGATGTAGTATTTGGCAGTAGTCATCTTAACTTTAGAGTTATATCCAATATCACGAGTATTTTGGACTAAGCCTTTCCCGTAAGATCGTTGTCCGATTAATACTCCTCGATCAAAATCCTGAATCACACCAGAAACAATCTCTGATGCAGAAGCAGAACCTTTATTAATCAAAACTACTAATGGAATTTGCTCATCAATAGATTTATTCAACGTTTTAAAACTTCTGTCCCAGTCCACCACTTTACCTTTTGTAGTAACGACCATTTCTCCTTTAGGGATAAATATGTTCGATACATTTACCGCTTCTGTAAGTAATCCTCCACCATTATTGCGTAAATCGAAAATGACTCCTTTCAGATTTGGATTATCTGCCTTTAGTTTTTTGACCGCATCCCCAACATTCTTACCTGCATCTCTGGTAAAGGTAGTCAACGTCACATAACCAATATCATCACTAACCATTCCTGAGTAAGGTACATTAGGAACGATGACCTCATCTCTAATCAGAGTAATCTTTTGTGGTTTACTTTCTCCTGGGCGCTCTATTTTTAGATCGATCTTAGTACCAGGGAATCCTTTAAGGAAAGCACTTACATCATCTGTCGTTTTATCTTTGGTTGATTTACCATCAATTTCAATGATTACATCTCCTGCTAATAAACCTGCTTTTTGGGCAGGACAATTATCGTATGGTTCGATAATGGTTACCTTGCCATCAATCTCGTGGATATTAGCTCCGATCCCATTATACTTACCATCTGTGATATATCGAAACCCTTCGATCTCAGATTCAGAGATATAATTAGTGTATGGATCCAAGGCTTCCAACATCGCATCAACACCAATACGCATCGTATGCCCCGGGTCAAGATCATCAACGTAGTAGGTATTAATCTCTTTGTAGAGATTAGTGAATATTTCAATATTCTTAGAAATTTCGAAATACTTATTGTGATCTGTGCTAATCGTTGCAATGCTCGTGAAGCCAATAAGTAAGATGGCGAATAGCTTTAGCGAAAGTTTAAACTTATTCATGATCAGATTTTTTCTTTACATTTTGAACGAAGACGAACACGTCCTAGGTGTTTAAAAGTACCCTTTTAGTAAAATATTTTCAAAGATGCTTTCAGATTTAAGCAATCTTTAAGGACTTAATAGGGCGTTCTTTACTTTTTACGGGAGGAATAAAAGAAAGGTATACCCAAAAGGATAAAAAATAATGCCAAAGCCTTACTAATGACATAATCTACTCTAGAAAGCTCCTGACAGCTGCTAAAAGAGCGGCTGGTTGATCGGCATGAACCCAATGTCCGGCATCATTTATCACTTCCATTTGATATTCCGGAAATAAGGCCTCAATGATTGATTTGCTACTTTCATCGATATAATTAGATAAAGCTCCCATAATAAACAGGCTTTCACCATCGAAAGGTATATCATGCTCAATGGCCGCTAATATATTCTGATAGTTTTCATGAATAACCGGTAGATTCATTTTCCATCGATATCCTCCGTCTTTATTGCGGGTGAGGTTTTTTAGCAGAAATTGCCGTACTCCAAAGTCTTTGATTGTAGCTTTCAAAAAGTCATCGGCTTCCGTTCTGCTACTGAGTTCAGCCAGTTTCAGCGAAAGTAATCCAGCGAATATTAATTCATGCCCTGGAGGGTTTTCTCCTGGAGCAATATCCACTACGATAAGTTTATCGACCATATCAGGATAAGATAACGCAAACTGCATGGCGGTTTTACCGCCCATAGAATGTCCCATAATATGAGCTTTAGGGATATACTGTGATTCCATAAAAGCATGTAAATCTTCCGCCATTAAAGGGTAGGATAATTCGTCCAAATGAGGAGACTTCCCATGATTCCGCTGGTCAATAATAAAAACCCAGTAATCTTCCGCAAGCTGTTTGGCAATTGTCTGCCAATTGTCCAGCGTTCCGAAAAGGCCATGTAAAATAATCAATGGCTCTCCCTGCCCAAATTCTTTATAGTTTAAATCCATATTATACGATCGTTCAATAGTCCACAGTATCAGATTCTAAAAGCTTCAAAGTAGATTTATTTCCTTAAATCAACAAATTGACTCCATTCTGGTTCGGCAACGGTACGAGAATTGCACTTCAATGTAAGATTCGTCGATAAATAGCCCAAATTTAACATTAAGCCAATTCATCATACGAATGAAGTTTGTACATTTGGATAGCTGGCATTGATCTTACTCGAATAAGCTGAGGGGTTTTGCCTGATCAAATTGCATAAGACATAGAACCATTTCTATTTCGTCGCGTATAGATTTTTAACACGCTTATTTATGAAAGCACCTTTTTTATTTTGTCTATTCTTTTGCTGTACATTGATACTTCCTGCTCAATCAGTTAAAGACCTTGAAGAAAACCTGGCTAATACCACCAATTCGAAAGAGCGGTTGCTCATTCAACTAGACCTGGCAGAGCTTTTATTAAATCGTGATAGCGATAAAGCTGCAAAGTATGCTCGTAAGGTTTTTGATGGTGCGACCAAAGCTCAAAACAATGGTTTGGCTGCCCAGTCTGCGTTTATCCTAGCAAATGCATATAAGAAATCCAGAGATGACCGTAACCAGGAGGTCTGGCTTAAAAATACGCAACAATATGCAACCAAAGCGAAAGACTCCGACTTAATCATTAAGAGCGTAACACAACGAAGTAAGTTAGCGACCAAAAAAAGAAACTATCGAAAAGCCTACGAAATCAACCAGGAAGCCTTTGATTTCTTTAGCAAAAACGGAAATAGTCTTAGTCAGTTAGAAAGAACTTATGACACGCAAAAAGCGGTGCTTGAAAAAGAAACGCGTGTAATGGAAGATGACAAGCAAGATCTTGCACAAGAGATTGCTCGATTGAAAAGAGAAAAGAACCTGCTCGCAGAAGATAAGACTCAACTTACCAAACAGCAAGAGGTCTTAGTTCAGGAAAAACAAGAAGTTGACAGTTTGATCACCTTAAAAGAAGAAGCCCTCGTCGGGCTTTCGGAGGCCAAACAAAAAGCAGAGCAACGAGCAAAAAGAAAAGAAAGAGAAGTCAAAGCATTAAAGAGAGCAGAGCTCGAACAGATGGTGGTCCTGGAGACAAAAGAAAAAGAATTGGCGATGGCTGCTTTGGAACAGGAAAAACATCAAAATTATTTGAAGGTTGCGGGTCTTGCAGGGTTAGCTTTGATGCTTTTACTCTTAGTATTCTACGCAAGGTATCGAACTAAGAAAAGTGCGAATCGAAAACTAGCAGATAAAAACAAAATCATTGAGGATGAGCAACAGCGATCGGACGAATTGCTCCTAAACATCCTACCTGCTGATATTGCAAAAGAACTTAAAGAAAACGGAAAAGCACGTGCTCAAAAGTTCAATGAGGCAACAGTTTTGTTTTCGGACTTTAAAAACTTTACCGCAATTTCGGAACGGCTTACACCAGAACAATTAGTAAAAGAATTAGACTATTGCTTCCGTGGTTTTGACTTTATCATGTCGCAATATGAAGGCGTTGAAAAAATCAAAACCATTGGTGATGCTTACATGGCCGCTTCGGGCTTGAGTACTCGTCGTAGTATCCCAACGGGGATTGTAAAAGCAGCACTTGAAATGCAAGAGTTTCTGGAAGATTACAAACAAGATCGTCTTAAAAAAGGTTTGCCCTTTTTTGAAGCTCGGATCGGTATTCATACCGGACCAGTCGTAGCGGGAGTAGTTGGTGTCAAAAAATTCGCTTATGACATCTGGGGAGATACTGTAAATATCGCAGCACGATTAGAAACCAATTGTCAGGAAGGTAAAGTAAACATCTCCTCTACCACATACGGAAAAATCAAGTATCAATTTGAATGTGATTACCGTGGCAAAGTAACTGCTAAAAACAAAGGTATGATTGATATGTATTATGTTAACCGGGCAATTAGTGCAGTCCCTGCTTAAAAGAGTATAATCTATTTCCTACAAATTTCGATTCTAATTATTCCTTCCACTCTACTCACAAAAGAGTGCCATCTACTCATATAGCTATTCTTCAGAAGTTATATCCTTTTAAAATTACATCAGTATTAAGGCAATCATTATTGATAACAACCTTTTATTGATGAAATCAACACAGTCATTCCTAATTACAACGAGACAAGCTTCTTTATTTAAGCAACATCAAAACACTTCAATACCGATCATAAATCTGGATTGTAGTGAGCTCATTCCTTGTAGTGAAACACTTCAATTTGATCCATCTACAGTTGGTTCTCCTTTCTTTTCCAAAACTCATAAATCGGCCGTCACCTACTCGAAGGTAGACGACTCTATAAACATCCTTTGCAAAGGGTTAGCGGATTGTTATGATTCAACTATAAGGATTATTGCTGAGCGATTACAGATACCTATCATCAACTTAAGGGTAAAGATAGAAGCACTTGCGGCACTAACTATTTGTAAAAATCTGCCTATTGGAGTTCAAAAGATGATTTGCACCATTGAGATCCAAGCTGCCTCTACCGTTAAGCACAAGCAAATCAAACGACTACTAGACTTTGCTAAAAGTTCTTGTACTAACTATCAGGCATTAGTCAACAGCGTAGAGCTACAAACAGAAAAAATTTCAACTGGGGAACAGAAAATGTATTCTGCTAAAAGACTTATTGCATCCTAGCCTCAATCAAGATAATTAACCACTGACTCATAAAATGCGCTAGTCAATCATATTATAGCCTGTATCAACTCTAAAAAACCTAATTTTTAACCTTTAAAATTTCCAATATGAAAAAGCTTCTTGTTTTGCTGTACGGCATAATTGTATATGCCTTATTCTTTTCCAGCTTTTTGTACCTCGTTGGCTTTGTAGGCAATCTATTCGTACCTAAAAGTATTGATGGTTTAGTGACGGTTCCCCTTTGGCAAGCAATGCTGACTAACCTTGGATTGATCGCTTTGTTTGGTCTTCAGCATAGTGTGATGGCCAGAGGATGGTTTAAGGCGTGGTGGACGAAATTTGTACCAGAGCCAATTGAACGAAGTACATACGTTTTATTTACTGTTTTTGCACTTGTTGCGATTTTTCTATTCTGGCAACCAATGGGGATAGTTTTATGGTCAATAGACGAAGGGATGTTCTATGGCATTTTGATGGCACTCTTTGCTTTAGGTTGGACCATTGTACTGGTCAGTACTTTTATGATTAACCATTTTGATTTATTCGGACTTCGTCAAACCTGGTTATACTTTTTAGGTAAACCATATGAGCCATTAAAATTCAGAATCCACATTTTCTATCACTATGTAAGACATCCTTTATACTTAGGAATACTGCTGGCTTTCTGGGCTGCCCCTGAAATGTCCGTTGCCCGGTTCGTTTTAGCTTCGGGGATGACTATTTATGTCTTAATGGCCATTCAATGGGAAGAGCAAGATCTTATCAAAGAGTTTGGTCAAAAATATCAAGAATACAAAAAGCTTGTACCCATGTTAATTCCAAGATTAATCAAAAAACAAGCAGTCAAAAAAGAAGAACATAGCCTTTCTTAATTAAAATCTACGAAGGGGTGATCAATTCACCTCTTCGTTTTTTATATTTGTTAAGTCCTCCATTAAACCTAACACTATAAGAAACTACACTAAATACCATTCTTCCAGAGGTTATATATTTAACCTCCTCAACCGGCAAACGAGACTCTTCTTCTTTGTCTCTTTTCTTTTTGTCTCTACTTCAAGCACAGGCCAATATTACAAACAAGCTAAAATAGAGCAAAGTATTTTCTTTAATAAGGAAGATGGTCTCCCTAATAACAACGTCCGTTGCATAACAGAAGATTCCACTGGTTTTATCTGGATTGGAACGGGGGATGGACTGGCACGTTTTGACGGTACGGAGTTTAAAATTTTCAAACATATCCCAGAAGACAGTACCTCCATTTATGATAATCGAATATCGGTATTACTAATAGACGGCCATCACTTATGGGTTGGGACACATCTAGGTCTTTCCGTTATGGATTTACGGACTGAAAAATTTAAAAACTATCAATTCAAAGATTTTCAACTTAGTGATCAGTTTAGTAAAAAAGTAATTAGCCGAATAATTAGCATAACAAAAGGAGCAAATGGAGATATTTGGTTTGGAACCTTTACTGATGCGATTTTTCGTTATTCTTCAGCACGAGATACTTTTATAAACTACAGGTATCCACAAGCAAATGTAGCTCCGCATTTTCCGATAAAGCAAAACATAGATCATATTCGTTCAATAGCTCAAGACCGCTTTAATGACTCTATAGTTTGGGCCGGTACAACCGCAGGTTTATTAAAGATAAACTCCGTGACTAATAATATCAAGTGGTACTTATATCCTAAAAAAGAGGAGAAAGATTTTATATCTCAGAATGCGGTCCGAAAATTTCATCAAGCATCTGACAGCTTACTTTACCTAAGCTCCTGGCATGCGAAGGCGAATATCTTTGATCCTAAAAAAGAAGTTTTTTATTTACTCCCGATTGAGAACAACTCCGAAGAAGAAAAGAAGGAGGCATATGGCTTTTTGAATACGCCAGTAAGTTTCATGGTGGAAAAAAGTAAAGATGAACTTTATATCTTCACCTTGAAAGGCTTAATGACCTACAATATAAAAACCAAAACCAGCACTAGGCTACAATACAATGATTTAAAGAACAATAAAATATTCGGCCTTAGTTTCATTGATTCCCAAAACAGGGCTTGGCTCTCCAGAAGTAATGGTCTTTATCTCTTTGATCCATTACAACAGCAATTCATTAAACATGATTTCGAGCAAATCAAACCAGAAAACTACAGTTTTGCGTCTTACTTTATTGCCAGTAAAAATAAACCTGCCATTACAATAATTCCTCGGGCAGGAGATGGCGTTTACACCTTAGACTACAAAAATAATCAGTGGTCTAAAACACAAATACCTTCTAAGCATTTCACAGACAAAAAATCCTTTGTCACCTTAAACTATATTGAAGCACCAAACGGTAACATTACTATTTCCAGCAGGTATGGTCTTTATGACTATAACCCTATCAAAAAGACATTTAAGGAAATCCCCTTACCGAAAAAATTTCAGGAAAAACTTTTTCGTGGCCTTTGCTGGGACCACACCGGAAAACTTTGGATCGGATTACCTATTGATGGTTTGATAAGATGGAACCCCAAGAATAATGAATGGAAAACCTTTAAGGGTGAACTTCAGGAGATTCCACGAAAAGCATCTGTTGGGATCATCTCACATATACTTGAAGATCGCCAAAAAAACATCTGGATAAAACGGCAAGGCGGGTATAGTGTTTATGATTCAAAGAGAGACACATTCTTTAACTTCGTCAACCAGAACAATTCGGAAAATTCTATTTCTATCGTTCATAATTTTGTTGAAGACAATGCAGATAGAATCTGGATTAATTCGTCAAGTGCTAGTATTGCGTATGCGAAATCAACTTCGTTTGAAGAGGGCATAGTTCAAATATTTGATCTACATGGAATACAAGGCATTAAAAACATCAGCTTCCTCCGATCAGATTCAGAAGGAGTACTCTGGGGTATCCACGAAGATCAATTGCTTCAAATCACTCCTTCTGCCGATTCTTTTTCGCTAGACATACATTCGCTAAAATATGGTGTAAAAGAATATGATGAAATCTTTGGGCTTGAAATATTACCGGATGGAAAAATGGTTATTGGCGGTCGCGATAAAGTTTGGATCGGCGATCCCAATGAATTCATTAGTAACCCTGAAAAACCTAAGCCTTATATCACTAATATTTCTGTATTACAAGTACCTCTTAATAGTAATATTCCTCCTCATCTTATTACTCATCTAGATCTAACTTATGCTGAGAATTTCTTTTCTTTTGACTTTTCGACTATTGGCTTTTCTCAAGGCCATGACAACAAATTCAGATACCGTCTGATTAATTTCGAAGATAAATGGACCACCACAGACAAAAGAAAATTTGCCAACTTCACCAACGTTCCTCCGGGGGAATATATCTTTGAGCTACAAGCAGCAAACAATGAAGGGGTATGGAACGAAAACACTTTACGATTACCGGTTAATATTGCCGCTCCGTGGTGGCGAACAATTTGGTTCTGGACAATTTTTACCTTAGGCTTAATTGGTATTGGCTATTTATTTTACACCTGGCGAATTGAACAAGTCCGTAGAGAAGAGCGATTAAGGTCGAGTTATGAAAAACAGTTAGCAGATGTAAAACTAAGTGCACTCCGCGCTCAGATGAATCCACATTTCATTTTCAACTCCCTAAACTCAATTGAGTATTACATCATGAAAAACGAGCAGGAAAAAGCCGTTGACTATCTCGGTCGTTTTTCCCGACTTATTCGATTGATTCTACAAAACTCTAAAAACCAAAGCATCCCACTCAACGATGAACTAGAGGCGCTCAAAATCTATATGGAAATGGAGAGTATTCGATTTGACAATTTATTCGAATACGAAGTGAAAACAGAAAAAGGACTACTGGAAGAAAACATATCTATTCCTCCAATGCTTATCCAACCTTATGTAGAAAATGCGATCTGGCATGGGCTGCGTCAAAAGAAAGGTGGTCAGGGAAAAATTAAGCTATACTTATCCAAAAATAATGATCACCTCACTTGCTCAATTGAAGATAATGGTATCGGCAGAGAAGCGGCACAAAAACTAAAGTCAAAATCTGCCGAAAAGCGAAAATCTTACGGTATGAAAATCACCAGTGACCGATTGGAGATGTTAAACAATCTGGGCACTAGCAAAGCACATATAGAAGTAATCGATTTAAAAAACGAACAAGGGCAAGCAACCGGAACGAAAATTATTTTAACCATCCCTCTTTAGTTGTTTGCATTAAATAGATCACCCTAAAAAAACCAAAAAATGATAAAAGCAGTTTTAGTAGATGATGAAAAACATCCATTAACTACACTCTCCTGGAAAATTGAAAAATTTTGCTCCGATGTAGAAATCGTCAAACAGTTTATTGACCCTTCCGAAGCACTCGACTATCTGCGGGAACATCAACCAGATATTTTATTTCTGGATATTGAGATGCCGAGGCTCGATGGTTTTGAATTATTAGAGGAACTAGGGGATTTCTCCTTTGAAGTGATTTTCACAACGGCATATGATGAGTTTGGGATCAGGGCTGTAAAAGTAGATGCACTGGATTATCTCCTTAAGCCTGTCCAAAACAAAGAACTAAAAGCCGCTATTGAAAAATACAAGAACAAACACATGGAAAAAGCGGAGGTCCTGTTTAGCAGCAAGCCGATGGAAAAGAAAAACAGGATTGCGCTAGCGACAAAAGAAAGTATTCAATACGTTTTGCCGGAGAATATTATTCTTTGTTCTTCAGATAGTAACTATACCTTAATCTACTTATCGGATGGTACTAAGAAAATCATCTCCCGAACCTTGAAAGACGTCGAGCAGTGGCTGGCGCCTTATGGTTTTTTCCGAGCCCATTTATCTCACCTTGTTAATTTACAACACATTAAAGAGTACGTTCGATCCGAAGGAGGATATTTATTATTATCGACGGGATTAACCTTACCCGTCGCAAGAAATAGAAAAGAAGAATTACTAAAATTACTTAGCTAAGTAAATGGTAAAATGACCTTTATTTAAAATCATTTTACCATCGTAATTCTTAATCTTTTGGGCTTCTCTAACAATTTAAAGAAGTCGTTTAAATATTTTTTATTTCCCGAAATTGTTTTGTCACTCATATAAGTACTTTCTTCACAGAGGTCATTAACTTTATCTTTAAAGGAAAGGTAGTAAGTCATCATCTTCTCATAGTCTCTTTCATTCAGCTTATATCCTGAAAAGAAATACCGACTCCTCACATCCTCTATCGGAAGATCAGGATGTGGCAAAGCATAACTTTGGTTAACAAATCCTGAGTAGTCAAAATCATAAGGGACAATTATAATTTCATCTTTCCCTTTTAATTTCACAACTTCGATATTATGCTTTGAATCTACGGAGAAATCTGTATTTCCGATCATGTATTGAAAGAACACCATTTTAGCAAATGAAGTTCTATCTAACAAATGGGAAGACACGATGCCGTGTTCAATTATTCTAGCATTTTTTCGATGCTCATAATCTGCCTCTGACTCAACTAAGAATCCGGTCAATTGATATTTTACTTTGCCTTTAAATTTAATTGTAACATCTACCAGCTTTGCCCTTATCGCATTCGAGTCCAGCATGGAATATAATTCATATAAAAAATACTCCTGTAGTAATTTTTCCTGGCTCAATTTACTTCTATTCGCTGGTAGTACCAGCTTTAAATCATCCAGCTTCAAAAAACCTAAAGAGTCCAAAGTGGATTTTTTAAAATCAATTTTAAGCGGAGGCAAAAAGCTTACTTTTTTTCGCATGTTACCCCTTGCTCTGACTTTGGCATCTGTGGCCAGGATCATAGCTCCTGCTCCATCAAACAGTTTCACTTCTGTCTGCTGATACGTTTCCTGAAGTTTATTTTTAATCAATAACCTTGTATCTGTTTCTAATTCGAGTTGAGGCCTGTTTTCGAGTTGAAAAATATAATTAAACAAGCTTGTCTTATCTCGACCATCGTCTATTGCAGCAACAGTTGATTTTGCATCAACAGACGATGTACCAATAAGAAAAATTACTCCAAGTATAAAAGTTAATTGCTTCATCTTACCTATGATTTTTCTTTTAGTGAATTTGCGCCTTCCTTCATCGTATCTAACACAAAGTCCAGGGCTTGAGACCAGGCTTCTCGAATCGATGGTTTGTACATTATCCCTAAAACATCTGGCAGAGTATCCAGAAACACATTCTTTACTATGGGGTAATGTGCTTCTTTAACACCATAACGATTATGATTCTGTCCAAGTTTTTTCAAACCCAGAACTAAATACTCCGGCCTGGCCAGGGAGTACACGATTCCACCAAGCATATGTGTTAGCAAGCGTCCTTGTTCTCGAATATTACTCCTGAATAAGTTTCGTGCGAACGGAGCTACTTCAAATAATTTTTCATAAAAAATAGTCGCAAAACGTTCTTCATCCTGCAATAAAATATGAAGGGAATCTTGTAACTCTAACTGTAAGTCCAGTTCTTTAAATCCAATCACTTCGAATAAGTCGAAACGCTCTTCTTTCCCAGATAAAAGGCAGCTATAGTTATCTCCAATAACCAGGGTTTCATTATTTGCATTCTGATAAACAGCTTTCGAAATCAAAGTTTTTGCACCTGTTTCTTTTGTCATTCCCTGAATTCGACTGGCCACATTTACCGGATCACCAATTACTGAAAACTGTCGATGAGTTGGATGACCAAGATGCCCAACGTATGCTAGTCCATAATTAATCCCAATGCCCATTTCCAGTTTGACATCAAAGTCTTTAAGCTCCATCTTATTTAATCGCTCTAATGCGTAGTGCATTCCTTGTGCTGCTCTGATCGCATCCATACAATTCTTTTGTCGAGTCCCTCCGGAAGTACCAAATACCCCAACGATTTCGTCTCCGACGTATTGGTAGATAATTCCATTATTCATTAGAATGGGTTCGCCTAAAGAGGTATAGAAGCGGTTCAGGAAATACGCCATATCGAAAGATCCATTAACAGAAGAAAGCCGGGTAAAATTCCTCAGATCACAAAATAAAATCGCAATGGGTCTTTCTTCTGCTTTATCCTCCGGAGTCATCTCAATTTGAAGTTTATTTACTTCAGCACTGGACCAGATCAGTCGTTGGATTTTAATATCACCTTTGACATAACATTGGCAAGCCAAGCGAATCGAAGGATCCCACCTTCTCTTATCTGACATTTCTTTTTCCAGGTTTGTTTTAGGGTTTAGATTATTTGCACCTTCCAAAATCCTGATCCGACAAGTAGAGCATTTCCCGTTTCCTCCACATTCGTGCAAGTGTGGAATTTTATTTTCAATCGAAACATCTAGCACCGAAACAGCGCCAACGTCACAAGCTACCGTTTGATTAATTCCTGTATAAAGAACTTGAGCTTTCATGATGGTATTGAATTTAGAGTTATTCAGATACACTAAAATCGCTCAGGTATACCATACTTATTAAGATAGATGAGTGGAAGCAATAAAAAGTTATGTCAGTGGCAGGCTTAATGAGTGCGCAGTTTTTTCTTCGAAACCTGTTTCGTCTTTTATGCTAAACTTAAATAAACCAGCCCTGGACTCAATAAGCTGTACCTCCACTCATCTACTCCTCCATATTAATGCGAATGAAAATATACTTGCAATATCATTCTCATTCATTCACTTAAACCCTTTTACCATGGCAAACAATCAAAAAAAAGCAGCACAAAAAGAGCACTCTCCAACACAAAGGGATACTCTACCACCTCATTCTGGTTCAGCAAATCCAGTAAAGAAAGGGACTGCTCCTGACTATTCAAGCATGCATAATGAGGTAGAACAAATCGGAAAAAAATCCAGTCTAGAAGGATTAAAAGACTTTTATAATATAGATTAATAAAGGTGCTAGCCTCTGCTCATGTTTACCATTTTTTAATTCATCATCTTTCTAATTTGACCAAAATGAAAACAGAAAATTTATTGGATCGATTATTTTTCTTTTTGCCCAGCACCCTGAGCTTTCTACAAACTGATTGGTATAAATTATAATCCTTTTAAAAACTATCAATCCGTTTTAAAACATTAATGCTAACCCGGCAAAAGCGTTTTTATATTCTTTAAATACGTCCCTTGTTTATTAAAATTAAGCCATAAGCTTATTCTTTAGAAAGGAGGCTTTCGAAAAATCGAAAGTCTCCTCTTTTTATTCTTAACTTCCCGTATATTTGTGATCTTCAATTAATGCTCAAAACATTAATAAACTTATCAGCAGGATCATTGTTTTACGTAATCTAGCATGTAGCAAATACTAATTAATCAAACCTGCTACAGCTAACAAGCTAATGTTCCAAATATGAGTTTCAACCTGACTTCCCCATTCAAACCGACCGGTGATCAACCTCAAGCTATCAAACAGCTGGTTGCTGGAATTAACGAAGGCGAAAAATCTCAAGTACTTCTTGGAGTAACGGGATCTGGTAAGACCTTTACTATGGCGAATGTGATTCAGGAATTGAATCGGCCTACGCTGATCCTGACGCACAACAAGACGCTGACTGCGCAGCTCTATGGGGAATTCTGCGAATTCTTTCCGGATAATGCGGTAGAGTACTTCGTTTCCTACTACGATTATTATCAACCTGAAGCTTACATCACGGTTAGTGATACTTTTATCGAAAAAGATCTCGCCATCAATGAAGAGGTGAACAAGCTCCGACTGCGCACCGCTTCTTCCTTACTCTCTGGCCGTCGGGATCTGATCGTTGTTGCTTCTGTTTCTTGTATTTATGGTATGGGGAATCCGGATGATTACAAAACCGGGATCATTCGAATTCACAGAGGTATGACTGTTTCAAGAAATACCTTTTTATACAACTTAGTTGAAAGCTTGTACTCAAGAACAGAGGTCAGTTTTGACAGAGCAACCTTCCGGGTTCGGGGAGATACTGTGGACATCAATTTACCCTATGCTGATTATGGTTACCGGGTAACCTTTTTTGGGGATGAGATCGAAGAGATTGAACGGCTGGAAGTCGAAAGTGGTAAACGAATCGAGGCCATTGAGCATGCGGCAATTTTTCCGGCCAACTTGTATATTGCTCCACGCGACCGTATTAATGGGATCATACGTTCGATCCAGGACGAAGCACACGCGCAAGAAAAATATTTTGAATCTGAGGGAAGATACCTCGAAGCAAAACGAATCAAAGAGCGAACAGCCTTTGATCTTGAAATGCTCAAAGAACTAGGCTATTGTAATGGTGTGGAAAATTACTCTCGATTCTTTGACGGTCGAAGACCCGGAACCCGCCCCTTTTGTCTTTTAGATTATTTTCCGGATGATTTCTTAATGATTGTTGATGAAAGCCATGTGACGCTCCCACAAGTCAGAGGTATGTGGGGTGGTGACCGTGCCCGAAAACTAAATCTTGTCAACCACGGTTTTCGACTTCCTTCTGCGATGGATAACCGGCCATTGAATTTTTCAGAATTCGAAACTTTGATTAATCAAATTGTCTACGTAACTGCAACACCAGGGGATTATGAGTTAGAGCAGACGGATGGATTATTTGTTGAACAGGTAATCCGACCAACAGGCCTCCTTGATCCTCCCATCGAAGTACGTCCAAGCCTCAATCAAATTGATGACCTTCTCGAAGAAGTAGACCAACGCATTAAGAAAGATGAAAGGGTCCTGATCACTACCCTGACTAAAAGGATGGCTGAAGAGCTCACCAAATATATGGCAAAGCTCGATGTCAAGGTTCGTTATATTCACTCTGAGGTAGACACGCTGGAACGCGTCGAAATTCTCCGCGATCTTCGCCTAGGTGGATTCGATGTCCTTGTCGGGGTAAATTTACTTCGTGAAGGGCTAGACTTGCCGGAGGTTTCTCTGGTTGCTATACTGGACGCTGATAAAGAAGGTTTCTTACGAAATGCTCGCTCCTTAACCCAAACTGCCGGTCGTGCTGCCCGGAACTCCAATGGTCTTGTCATTTTTTATGCAGATAAGGTCACGAACTCTATGCAGATGACTATTGACGAAACTAATCGACGCCGCGCTATACAAATCGCTTATAACGAAGAGCACGGTATCACACCGAGGACAGTAAGTAAAACCCGGGAAGAAATTCTTAGTGCCCGATCTATTCTTGATATTAGAGGTGGTGCTAAAAAAGGCGATGCTTATATTGAAGCGGAGACACCAAGTATTGCTGCAGACCCGGTTGTAAGTTATATGTCCGCAGATCAACTGGAAAAATTAGTGGCAGAGACCGAAAAGAAAATGAAAAAAGCCGCAAAAGACTTGGACTTTATTTCTGCTGCTCAATATAGAGATGAGTTATTTGCGCTTCGCAAAAAATTAAAGGATGCCTTTTAAGGTCGTTTAATGGTGGTGACTTTTGTCCCTACTTTGCATTCATCCGTCCCAAAGCGGGCTAAATATGTATCTATTCGTCCAATAAGCTAGTACTTTAATCCACAAGTACTAGAATATTGAAATGAACCAACTCTCAGAAATTTCATCTTTATCGCTTCAACAGCTGTTGACACAGTTGTTGAAGGAAACTCAATTTCTGTCTGGGGAACTCGCAAGAATTAAAAAGCATTCCCCTTCCACCGATAAAATTATTCTTAAAGACATAAACAGTATTCATATACTGGTCGCTAAGGATATCATTTATTGTAAAGCCGAACGAAGTTATACTCGTTTTTTCCTGCAGGACACCTCCGAGTTGTTAATCTCTCGTAATCTTAAAAACTACGAACAAGCGCTTTCTTCTTTAGGCTTTTTCAGGACCCATCATTCTTATCTGGTAAACCTGACACATATAAGGCAAATCAAGAAAAATAATAATTCAAAAATAACGCTAAGCAACAATGTAAGTATTCCTGTTTCAAAACGAAAGCGGGATACATTACTTATTTATTTTAAAGAATTCAACCAATAAAGGATTACATGCAAAACACTTATAAAGAAATCAGATAGCTCGGTAAATCCTAATTAGTTAATCGTAAAAGTATCGATCTGGCGGATTGTTTTTTGGATAGACTTCATCAAAATGAATTAATCAACTTAAATCGTTAAATGATGAAGTACTCTATTCTGCTCTTTAAACAACTAACTATTCTTTTTTCTTTGTTTTTTCTATTTGCATGTTCTCCCAAAGTATTAATTGCTCAAAAACTAATTGGAACTACTTCTTCTGGAGGTATAACTCAGGGAACTGTATTTGAAATGAACGTGGCAACTAATAATTACAATAAGCTTTTTGATTTTGGCACCGGTTATGGTACACAACCATTTGGTGGCACAATCCAGGCGAGTGACGGAAACCTTTACGGCATGACTGGCTTTGGGGGTACAGGTGGTGGTCTTATCTATAAAATGGATGCCACTGGCAATAATTATCAGATTCTTCACACCTTCAATTCTGGCCTTGCCAATGATGGCCTTTACCCCTATAGTCCATTATTGGAACATTCGAATGGGCGATTATACGGAACCGTTTCGCAGGGTGGCTCCAATGGTGGAAGCGGAATTATTTTTTGCATAGACAAAGATGGTTCGAACTATCAAATCCTTCACTTCTTTGGAAGTAGCAGTGCTGATGGACGAATCCCCACCGGAGGATTAATCGAAGGCTCTGGTGGGGAGTTGCTAGGAATGACACCGTTTTCAGTGACTACCAGCACTGACTTTGGCACCATATACAAAATTGATCCCGATGGTAGTAATTATACCATTCTCCATACCTTCCAGAAAACTGACGGAGAATTACCCTATGGTTCGCTTCTTTTAGCTTCTGACGGTTTGCTTTATGGCATGACGAGGGCTGGCGGAACCTCCCACGGTCAAGGTGTATTATTTAGCATTGAGGAAAACGGGAACAACTTTACGCTACTTCACGAATTTGACACAAACACAGGATACTCCCCAAATGGCGGACTAATCGATGCCGGCAGTGAGTTACTGGGGCTAACCTCAACGGGGGGTAGTTTTGGCTATGGGACTATTTTTAAATGGCCAATATATGCACCAGGATTACAGGTCCTGCACGAGTTCGATGGCACGACTGGAAATGGTCCACAAGGTTCTTTGTTTGAAGCTTCGGATGGTTTCTTTTATGGTGTATGCACTTATGGCGGTAGTAGTAACGGAGGCACTTTATATCAAGTTGATATTGGTGGCAACTTTTCAGTATTACATAATTTTACCCTCTCAACAGGCAACTATCCTTATTTCGTTCAACTCCAGGAATTGAGTACTACCTTACCAGTCACCTGGGCTTCTTTTGACGCCAGGGTAATAAATCAGCATATCAAACTTTCGTGGACAACTTCCTCTGAAATTAACAGTCGGGGTTTTGATATCCAAAAAAGTACAAACGGTGCAATTTGGCAAACTATCGGATTTCAAGCATCTGGAAACAATGGTCACTTAGCACAACACTATCAGTATGTAGATACAGATCCGGGAACTGGTAAACTTTATTATCGACTAAAACAATGGGATTATGATGATCAATATGAATTATCAGAAATCAAAACAGTTAACATTAAAGATGATCCACTCCTCAGAGTTTATCCTAATCCGGTAACTGAAGACCAGTTGCATATTGAGTTTACTTTGGAGCAGGCAAGCTCAGGTAGTATTAAAATAGTCAATAGCTTAGGTCTCGAAGTATTGACCTTGGTTCCTCAATTCGTAAAAGGTAAAAATATAATCGACCTTGATATTTCATCTATTCCGAATGGGAGTTATTTTTTAAAAATTAATACGGGTCGTGGAAGCCGTTCCTCTTCTTTTTTAATTAATCGAACGAGAGGCTAACAATTTATTATTATTTTTAATGTGATTGATGGTTGTTTGCCTCATTTTCATCAAATAGTGAATCAAATAAAATTAGCGCTTGATAAAGAAACTACTTTTTATTCTGGTACTTTGTTACACTTGTTTATGCGTTGCGCAGCAGCCCTCTTTTAGGCAATTTACAATAAGAGACGGGCTGCCTAGCAACTGTATTTATTATGTTTATCAAGCCCCAATGGGTTCACTATGGCTAGGCACCGACCGTGGGGTCAGTCGCTATAACGGCAATGCTTTTACCAATTACACTAAAGCAAACAACTTAGGCGATAATGAGATCTTTAGCATCGTTCAAGATCAAAAAACCAGACTCTGGTTTCTTTCTAATAATGGCATACCAACTTACTTCGAACAAGGTAATTTCTACCCCCTGATGTACAAAGACCATTTACAAAAGCTCTCCAATAACCAGTTGCATAGTATGTTCGAAGTAAACGACTCCCTAATGCTTTTCCCTAATCGAAAAGGTTTGATCAGCGGCAGTCCGGATCAGCGAATAATTAAAACGATTCCTAAGTTTGAGAAGCAGCAGATATTTCAATACTGGCAAACAAAATCAGGAAATACTTACTACTTAAGTAGTCTAGGAATATTCCAACTGGAATCCTCTGGTAAACGAGATTTGCTCTATCCGTTTGAGAGACCCTTATCTTTTTCGAAAACCTGTTTTGATACTCAGGGTAATCTTTTGTTCACTTCCAAAAACCAATTATTACGATTCACCCATGAGGGTAATTTAGATACGCTGATTTCTAAAACTCCAAACGATAATAATTTCATCTCTGTCCATCGAATCAAAAACGAACTATGGGTCGGTCGGCGTAAAGGTGTACTTCGTTATGAACTGCAAAACAATGAAGCAGTTCTGCAAGATTCCTTTTTATTAAATCTCCCAGTGACGTCCATCGCGCGCGACTTCGAAGGGGGATACTGGTTCTCTACTTTAACCGACGGACTATGGTATAGCAGCAGTATTGATGCACAGCATTATGCCCTTTCTAATAATCGTCCTTTACCTCCAATTAAGTCTTTAGCCTTCAATAAAAAAGGGGCATTAATACTCGGCGGACATGAAGGATTTTTAGGAAAGTTAGACCTTAAAAAACATTCCATTCATCCTCTTAAAAACTTTAGCAAGCAGCTAGAAATTAATGCCCTTAATTTTATCAACGATACCTTATGGCTTGCAACTAATAAGTTCACCTTCTTACTGAATGGCGAAAAAGTTTATCGCGCTCGCCCCGGTACAATCCGTACCTTTCTGCTCGACTATGAAAGCCGTCATGTTTTACTTGGCGGCACGAATGGCCTTTGGCGAATCCCATTCAATATTTACTTCGAACAATCGCCAGAGCTTATAAAC
The DNA here is from genome assembly GCA_020631105.1 of Saprospiraceae bacterium. Taxonomy (GTDB): domain Bacteria; phylum Bacteroidota; class Bacteroidia; order Chitinophagales; family Saprospiraceae; genus JAHDHW01. Next base: position 34,357 of record JAHDHW010000021.1, read on the forward strand.
AGCAACTCCGAAGTATTGAATCAATATTTGATCTTTCAGGAGTCCGTCAATAAAATTTTTCAAAAATCTGATGGTTCGATTTTAGTCGGTACTAATAACGGACTATTTAATTTACAAGGCCAGAATATTCAAACCACCCCATCATTCCCATCATCACATCCTATTGTCATTACAGACATTATCGAAGTTGCTGACCATGTACTTTTGAGTTCTGCTGGAGATGGTTTATTTATATTGAGTGACACTCTTATTCAGATTCGCAAAGAGAATGGTTTAGCAAGTAACTTTTGCTCTAGCTTATTTGCTGATGGCCCAAATCATTTTTTTGTAGGGACAACCAATGGGATATCGAAAGGATATTTTAATCATTCAAAACTCTTCATCAACCCTATACCAATCACTCGCGAAACGGAAATCAATGATATTATTGCAGACAATACAAATCTATATTTTGCTTCCACCCTTGGTCTAACCATTTTAAAAAAATCAACACTCCTGGATTCTAATATTGCACCCAGACTAAGACTGGAAGGGCATCAGGTAAACGAAAAAAAAGATCATCAGCTCACTGCTTTGCGATATGACCAAAACAATTTACAATTCCACTTTAATGGCTTAAGTTTTTCTGCACATGAGTCTATTGAATATCATTATAAATTAAACCCGCAATGGAAAAACTGGCAACACTCGACCGACCCCATTATCAAGTTTAATGACTTCGCACCTGGCATTTACGAATTACGGGTTATGGCTTGTTATCAGCAAAGCACAACCTGTAGCAAAACGATCACAATACCTTTCCAAATTCAATTCCCTTTTTGGCAGAGGTGGTGGTTTAGGTTATTAGCCATTACGACACTTTTCGGAATCGTATATGCGTTCTTCAAAATCCGAATCCTTACCTATAACCGTGATGTGGTTCGAGAATTAATCCAGTTACTCATCAATCGTTTGCAAAGAGAACCCTTCATTATTGTTAAAGATGTCATAGACGGTAGCAATGCTAAAATCTCACTAAACACTATCAAGTGGGTAGAAAGTAATCGAAACTATCTAACGCTTCATCTTAATGATCGAAAAGTCACTACCCGGACGTCTCTAAAAGAGCTCGAAGAAAAGCTTCAACAGCAAAAGAAAAATGCTTGCCTTAGGGTTCATCGTTCTTATATCGTCAATACCCGTCAAATTGATGCCTGGCACTCCAGCTTCATAAAAATTGGTGACACTTCCATCCCAATCGGCCCGAATTACAAAAAGGATTTGGAAGCTATTTTAGCTTGATTTGTATTTTTCGCTATTTCCAAAATAGCGCTAGATATCTTTTTTTGTATTCGCTGAGTTACAGCGCTGATCCATTTCTTCAATGGTAAAATCATAACTTCCTTTTCCTTGATTTTCTCTGTCCCGAATATCACAGCGCTCGTCCCAAACCCAGTAGATTCAGTATCTCTAGCCTAATTCATGTAGTACACCTGTATACTTATTTTATTAAAAATCTTAAACATGAATTAACAATGGAAAAAAAACTTCTACTCATTTATCCTTTATTCCTGACAATGGCTTTTTGCCTTTTTCAAAACGGAATAAACGCACAACATTTTGCTTTATCATTTGATGGCACCAGCAATTTTATTACCGTAGACAGCACCCTGGGTAGTGAAATTCGAACAATCGAATTTTGGTTTAAACCCACTATTGATTACGATAGTACTAATCAGATTCCCGCTACATTTATTTATCGTGACACTCCTGATCAAAATGAAGAATTTGGTCTTTACATAGGTCCCGACGGTTGGGAAGGACAAGCTGGACGAATTGTATTTGATCGCAGAGTTGGAGCATCGTTGCACAAAATTGTCTCGGATCAAAATCATTGGATCGCTGACCGATGGTACCATGTTGCTGGAGTAATCCATCCGGTTGATGGGATGCAACTTTACATAAACGGTATTTTACAAAATGACTCCGATACGTCTGTCATGCCAACTACTTATGCTAACCATCCTTTGAGCATTGGCGCATGGAACAATACCGGCCTTCGGCTTTTCTCTGGTCAAATGGATGACCTTCGACTTTGGTATTATGAAAGAAGCGCAGCTGATATAGAAGCAGGAATGTATCAGCCTGTCGCTCCGCAAACTGATGGCCTCTTAGCCTATTGGAATTTCAATAACAACACTGATAGCCTCACTATTGATATGACGAATAACAGTTTCGATCTGAGCATAGAAAACACAGGAATAACACCAACCAATAGTGGTTTGCTTTTTAGTGAATCCGAAGCTACTGTAAATCTGGAAGACAGTATTGGGAACGGTATCCGAAGTATATCGCTATGGTTCAAATTATTAAGTCCAATTGATTCTTCTCTGGCTGAGCCACAAACTTTGATTTATAGAAACGCAACGCCAAACTTAGGTGAATTTGGTTTGTATTTCGGCGCCTCCAACTGGGCAGGTAAGGAAGGAAGGCTAACATTTACTCGTGCCTTGGGGGCTGATTTTTACCATATCGTTTCTGATGAAAACACCTGGGAAAGTCATCGCTGGTATCATGTACTTGCAACTATTGATCCGCAGGCAGGTATGCGTATGTATATCGACAAAGCATTACAAACTGATCAGTTGCCATCCACTGAACCAACACAGAGTACCGAAGATATTACCAGCATTGGTAAATGGGGAGATGCTGATATTCGCTATTTCAATGGCTTTATTGACGATCTTTTACTGTGGGAACAAACCATCCGCATTGAGGAACTCGAAACAAGCCTTTGCGACACCTTGACTATAGATAATGATTCCCCTCTTCGCGCTTTCTTCCACCTAAACGAAAACGAAGGCAGCATTGTCCAAAATCAATTAGATAGTCTAAACTCCTATACCATTAGTGGAGACACTAGTTGGTTAGAAATTAGAAACTGTAGCATGACCATTATAGATAATACATCACCAATCTCCACTAGTACAAATGAAATTATATCTACTGACCAAACCGTTCTAAATGTTTTCCCTAATCCAAGTAGTGGAAAACTAAGTGTTGACCTCCCGGCTAATATACCGGGGCCCTGGGAATTAAGTATCCATACCACTTTGGGGAAATCAGTTTACAAAACTATTCTTGCTGATCAGCCCTCAGCAATTTTAAACCCAAAGCTAGCACAGGGAATTTACTACTTAAGTCTTTCCTCTAACACGAATAATGCTACATATGCTAAAAAAATAATTATCCAATAACTATCCTCATTACTATCTTCGTTCTCTTATTACACCGTCGCTTTAATCAGCGATGGTGTTTTTTATTTCCCGACAGGCAGATAAACAAAATCACTTTACACTGAAAATAGCCTTCCCTTCAAAACTAATTGAATTCCTCAAGCGTCATATTCTCACATTGATACCCTATCTTTACCAAAGAATAACTACCATATGTCAAAAGAGAAAAAGAAATACGCCACCGTTCATTACAACAACTATCTGGGGCTTGACCAGCTCCTCAGTGCTCAAAAGCCTAAAAGCGCGGAAGTTGATCAAACTCCAGCACATGACGAAATGTTGTTCATTATCGTTCATCAAGCTTATGAGCTTTGGTTCAAACAGGTAATTCATGAGTTAACTTCCGTACTGGACTTATTCAGAGAAAAAAATATTCATCCCCGTTCCATAGGAACCGCCGTATCAAGGCTAGAACGCGTTGTGGAAATTCTTAATCTCCTGATCCAGCAGATTAAGATCATGGAAACCATGACACCTCTGGATTTTTTAGACTTCCGAAATTATCTATTCCCTGCTTCTGGTTTTCAGAGTTATCAATTCAGAATGGTTGAAAACTTATTAGGGTTAGAAGACGATCATCGCATTACTTATAATGGAGAATCCTATGATGCCGTCTTCGATAATCGGAAACGAGAAAAATTAAAAGATGCAGTCGATGCTACTTCTCTTTTTGAAGCGGTAGAAAACTGGTTAGAACGGACGCCATTTTTGTCCTTTGGTGATTTTGATTTTCTCGACGCTTATCGTCATGCAGTCGATCGAATGAGTGAAAAAGAACAAAAGGCAATCCTCGAATCTAATTATCTCACCGATAAAGAAAAAGATATGCGTCTAAAAATGTTAAATGGGACAAGCACTTACTTTTATCATGTCCTTAACCGGGAGGAGCATCAGAAGAGACAAGCAGAGGGTAACATTCGACTAAACTACGAAGCAACAATCGCAGCGCTGTTTATTCATCTTTATCGAGACGAACCGATCCTTCATTTACCTTTCCGTCTTTTGGTAACCCTCACAGAAATTGATGAGATGCTAACTACCTGGCGCTACCGCCACGCCCAAATGGTTATGCGGATGATTGGAAATAAAATTGGAACTGGTGGATCATCCGGCCATGCCTATTTGCATAAAACGGCTGAGAAACATCATATCTTCAAAGACTTACATGCCATCGCTACGCTTCTAATCCCAAGATCTGAGTTACCGGATTTGCCGCCACATCTTAAGCAACAACTTGATTTTAACTTCAAACATCCATGATCAGTAAAACCCTAAACGACCGGGCCCAACCTCTTGGTAATTACCCTCATGTAAAACGAGTAGGTGACTTTATCTACGTCTCTGGGACCAGCAGCCGCAGGCCGGACAATACACATATTGGTGCTGAAAAAGATGCAGCAGGTAATTGGCAACTCGATATTCGCAAACAAACAAAAGCGGTCATCCAAAACATAGGTACACTGCTAAAGAGCATGGATGCTGACCTAGAACATTTAATTGACATCACTACTTTTTTAGTTGATATGAAAGACTTCAAAGGCTATAATGAAGTCTACGGCACCTTCTTCGACCATACGGGGCCTACCAGGACGACCGTCGCGGTTCATCAACTTCCTCATCCCAATTTATTGATTGAAATTAAAGCGATTGCCTACAAGCCGCTAAAATCCTAGATGACAAAGACTCCTAAATTAATCGTTCATGGTGGCGCCTGGAATATCCCGGATGAATATGTAAGCGCGCACCTTAATGGGGTCCAGCAAGCCTTATCGAAAACCTATCCTTTACTCCTTGATGGTGTTTCTGCTTTGGATGCCGTAGAGCATGCTGTTCGTATTCTGGAAGAAGACCCAACCTTTGATGCCGGACGAGGTGCATTTCTCAACGAAGCCGGAGAAGTTGAACTTGATGCCGTAATTATGGACGGAAGTTCATTGGACTTTGGCGCTGTTGCAGCAGTACAGAATATTCTTCATCCAGTATCTTTAGCACGTAAAGTGATGGAAGAAACCGAACATTGTTTTTTAGTTGGTCAGGGCGCAATGAGCTTTGCACAACGGATGTCATTCGAAATACTAGACCCTAAAGCATTACTCACTGCTCGAGAACTTGAGTTCTACAACAGTATAAAGAATAAGACTGATTTTGAAACTCATCATCCTTTTGAATTCCAACCTCGAGATACGGTAGGTGCAGTCGCCATGGACATCCATGGTAATTTTGCTGTCGCAACTTCCACTGGTGGCACCGCCCGCAAACTACGTGGTCGCGTAGGTGATAGCCCAATTGTCGGGGCAGGAGCCTATGCAGATAATGACCTGGGAGCAGTTTCTGCAACAGGTTGGGGAGAGTCTATTATGAAAGTAGTCCTTAGCAAGCGAGTTTGTGATGCCTTCAAAGAACATGAAGCAATCACTGCAGCAAAAAATGGAATAGAATATTTAGAGCAACGAGTCAAAGGTCTAGGTGGAGTAATCGGGATTACTGCTAAAGGAGATTATGCTTTTGCTTATAATACGCCGAGGATGGCAAGAGGATACATAGAAGGAGGCGCGCCTATAGTTGATATATAATTTTTTATTATTTGAGGAATTCGTTAGTTTGGTTGTTTTCATCATATAACTTCCACTATGAATACCACTTACTACTCCCAAGCAAGCATCCAGATCACCCAGCAAAACGAAGATTGGATCTTAGCTTATATCCCATACCAAAAGAAAGAATGGATCTCCTCCATTAAAAAGATAATCGGCCGTAAATGGCTACCCCAAAAACGCTGCTGGCAACTCCCTTACGTCAAAGCTTCCTTTTACAACCTAAGAGATGAAATTGGATTAAAAAACATTCAATTCAAATTCAAAATAAACCCTAACATCCCCGATGTCTATATCCCAAAGGAAGAAGCATTACTCAAACCAAGGAAACCTAAATCAATAACACTTTTTGATCAAATTAGTACTCCGCAACAAGAAGTAATTTTACAAGTCAGTGAACTGATGACTCTTAATCGGTATAGCTATCAAACGATCAAGTCCTATCGACATGCTTTGACTCAACTTTTTGCGAGTTACAAATACCTAAAACCAGATCAGGTAGAAGCACAGCATGTCAAATCCTATATCCTCGATCGTATTCGAAAACGGAATATCAGCATAAGCGCTCAAAATCAAATCATCAATGCTTATAAAATTTATGCAGAAAAAATCCTCAATCGCCCCAAGGAGTTCTTAGACATTCCCAGGCCTAAGCGGGGCAAGAGATTACCTGGAGTACTTTCTAAACGAGAGGTTATCAAAGTCATCCAAGCGCCTAAGAATCTAAAACACAAAATGATTTTAATGCTCATTTATTCCGCAGGACTTCGCGTTTCAGAAGCTGTAAACATTTTGGTACAGGATATAAATATAGATCGTCGTGTGATCCATATCAAAGGCGGTAAAGGAAATAAAGATCGCTACGTCGTGCTCGCAGAAGCCCTATTACCGTTTTTAAATGAGTATCTAGAAGAATATAAACCGGACAGATGGTTATTCGAAGGCCAATACGCTGAACGCTATAGTATTCGCAGTGTTCAAAATTTTTATTCGCGGGCCCTATCGTCCGCTGATATCGGAAAGTACGCAACCTTACACACGCTTCGTCACAGTTACGCAACTCATTGTCTCGAAAATGGCCACAACCTCAAAGACATTCAGCAGGCACTTGGGCATCGCTCTCTCAAAACGACCCAGATATATCTACACGTCAGAGCCGATACCATTGATCGTATGAAAAGCCCCTTGGATCAATTAATGCTCACTTAGCCTAATCCAAAGGGCAATAGTACTAACAGTACCTAGGCAGCTTCTGCTTTTAATAAATCCATATCTCTGATTAATAATCTTCTACGATTAAAAGTCAGAATATTTTTATTTCGTAGCTCATTGAGCACCATGGTTACAGTCTGTCTTGAAGTCGCTGTCAGGTTGGCTATTTCTTGATGCGTTAAAAATTTACGCACTAGCATTTCATAGCCTACACGTTGACCTCGTTTGTTGACAAGAGACTCCAGGAAGTTAATGATTCGGTTTCGAGAGTTATCAAATACCATTGATTCCAGTCTTTGCTCGAACTCGATTAATTGCCTTCCTAACATTTGCATCAGGTAGATATTTAGAGCTCTGTTCTTCTTCATCAACAGTTGTAACTCCTCTGTTGTCAGAACATAGACTTCTGTCGCTTCCATCGTCAGGGCGTAATCCTTTTGGATGGTTTGTCCAAGCATTGCCAATTCGCCGAAGATTTCTCCTTTCGTCACAATCTTCTTAATCATCTCCTTACCTTCAGTATTATGAGTACCAATCTTTACGCGACCTTCTTTGACGATAAATACATGCTGCGCTTTTTGGAACGGCCGAAAAATATAGCTCCCTCTTTTGAGGGTTTTTGTAGAAAACTTTCGTGGTTCATTATCATATGATGTTGATAGGATAGAAAGTATATCAAAAGAACCTTGATTAGGATGCAATAATGGCGCTGTCATATCTAATGGTTTTAGTAGTTTAAAAATTGATACTTCAAAGGTAAGCGCAAAGTATAACAGAAGTATCACAGCAAATTTGCATTTGTATCCTAATGATATCGTTTTGCACTCCTTAGAATCTACGAGAAAACCGTTTAGAATGGATTGTTTCCCTACGAATTAATCGCCTTTACAACAGCGTTAGCATATATTTCAGGCGATTCGAGCATTGGGTAATGCCCTATATTCTCAAGGATTTCCAGAGAATTGGATGGAATTAGTTTTTCTAGCCGATAAGCCATTGCAACGATAGCAACAGGATCTTTATCGGCCCAGATTAAGTTGATATGCTTATCCGTCTGTTGAAGTCCTCCTATCCAGCGATGCCAGAATTTTTTGCGCTCTTCGATATACTTGGTTACCCGAGGAAGCACCTTACGGCCATCGTTATAAGTAAGCATTTGCCAGAGTGTATCAAATTCGGAATAGTCGATCTTTGATTTATCAGCCCATAGCTTATGGAAACTATTCACAAATATGGCCCTGTTACTCAGGCTTGCCAGGATAGGGCCCCAGAAATCGTGCTTAAGCAGCTTTTGAGTGAAGAGTAGTTGAGACATTTCGATGAGCATGCTACCATTACCCAGAGTAATACTTTGGAGTTCGATGGGTTCGTAACCCTGGTTAGCGCGTGCGATGAGTTCCGTAGCAACGCTAGTACCGTAATCATGCCCAATAAGATGTACTCGCTGGAGGCCTAATTGCTGCCATAGCTGAAGCGCTATCTCAGCTTGTTCGATCAGCGAATAAGAATAATGCTCTGGTTTGTCAGATAAACCTAAACCCAGGTGATCGTGAACAATAACTCTATATTTTTTTGCCCAGATTGGAAGCACTCGAAAATAGTCATAAGAGCTACTGGGGTAACCATGTAAAACAGCAATGGTCTCCGGATTTTGTTGACCTTCATCAATAACAAAAACCTGATGACCATTGATGTCATGGTATGCTCCTCTTGATAACCATTCCTGAAGGCTAGGTGCTGTCATCTATCCGTTTTGATCTCTTTGAATCACTTCTTCAATCTGATTGACCTTAAGGTTTTTACCAATGATGATTCGATCAGGGTTAAGGATATAAACCTCCGGAGTTATGTTTACATAGTATTTAGCGTAAATGGATTTATTGGTAGGGTCATGTACATTAGACCATACGGATAGGCCATTTTTCGCAATATAATCTTTCCATTCTGCATCATTAGTATCAATGGCTATTGCATAGACATCAAGACTTTTCCCTTGAGACTTCCATTGATTATACAAGTTAACCAATTTTGGAGTTTGCTCCATACAGTGCTCACAAGTAGGGTTATATAAATACACAACGATGTAGTCTGCCTTAAGATCGTAGATCGAGTAGTTCTTACCATCAGGGCCTGGTGCAACAACATCAGGTGCTTTAACTCCGGTCACGCTGCCCGCCATTTCATAAGCACGTTGTTGAAGTCCTTGAATATTTGCAGCATCTGACCAAAAAGCGCGCTCTTTTGTAAAGTAATTCTGAATCATAAAGACATACACCTTCTCTGCATCCATTAAGGTGCTTTCCGTCGGAGTGTACATCAGGGTGATTTGATTTGCGAAATACTTATAGAACTCCGGGTAAGGTAAGCTCTTGTCTACTAAAAGTTTGGCAGCAGCAATTATAGAATCAGGATGTTGTGGTGTCAACTGAGAAATATACCGTGTTAGCTTGTTTGAGATAACCGGCGTATAAAGCAGTCGATCATCGGAGAAATCAACATTATCCCAAAATTCGGTACGGAAAGCATATACCTGCGCTTGACGGTTATAAGAGCCGTCGGCATTACGAATTTCTTTGACCGAAGGATTTTGTCCACCTCTTTTAAAGCTTGTAAATAGTGAAGTCGGATGCTGCTGGAAAATTTTCTCCAAATCTGCGGCACGCTCCGCAATGATTGCATCTTGTTGCTGCTTTGCTTGTTGATACTCAGGGGTACCATCCTGAAACTGCTTGACTTGTGCGTTAACAGGGTCAAGTTTCGCAGCATAGCCTTGTTCGTATCGTCCATTTTCTACTAACAACTCCGTATCAACATTCCCCTGAACCTGTAGGGTGCTTCGTAAGTCAGCAGCATCTGCAGTAATACTCATCGTCTGATCATCAGAGACTAGAATCTGGAAGTTAGAATTATCTGAAAAAACAACGTAGTACATCCCCGGATTATAAGGTTCGCTTCTTTTAAAGCGTAGAGCACCTTTATTATCTACTGCGGAAGAATCTACCCGAAAGTTGTTTCCAACATAAGTACCTAGCAAATAAGCCATCCCGACTGGTGCATTATTCACCTGAATCTGGATATCCGGTGCTTCAGCGTTTTCGGTGCCTAATCGGCTGGCTACATTCGATACAGGTGTAGCCGGAGTGCTTGCGGTATTGGCGGCAGGCGTAGCGGCAGCGGCAGCCTGATCAGCGTCCGAAGTACACGAGAATGAAAATAATACTGCTGTAAAAAGGATTATAAGTTGTCGCATTGATATTTATTTTTTCTGTCAGATCACGTTTTGCAATGGACAAAGATAAAAATTCTGCTTTTGTCATGCTAGTCTATCTCGCAGGTAATCGCATAAATCGCTTTTCCGGAAAACCAGCCGGATTGACCACTTATAAGAACAATCTCACCATTCACAAAGGTCTACTGGCTAGTACATAAGGTATGGCGCATCTTGTGAGCATAATTCTAAGCATGTCCTGTCATGCAATGAAAACCAAATGAAAATTTTATTATTTCAAAACATCAACAATGAAAACTCTTTACCTTTTAGCTGCTTTTAGCTGCTTCACTTATTTTTTAGCCGCTCAACCGGTTATTACTTCATCCATCGCGCCGTCTCCCGGGGATAGCTGGCCCATCACTATTATGTTGGAAGGAGAAAATTTTGATCCTGGTCCCGGAGGAGAGAACCAGGTGTGGGACTTTAGCGATCTTGATCTTACAAATGCTTTCAACCTGGATATTAAAATCTTTGATCCCGCAGACCTTACCGATGGTCCGAGTTATGAGGGCGTTGATTTTGTCTGGCACCTTGATGGCTTCGACGTATATAACTATTATCAGGTTACGGAAGATAGTTTATCAACTATTGCTGGGGCTTCATTTGATAATGGGTTTACGAATTTCGAGTTGATTTATAGTGATGCGGACAATGCTTTACAATTTCCACTAACCTACCTCGATGTTTATACTTATTATGCAAAGTTTGATCAATATGCCGTTGGTATTTACCTTGGTGAAGGAGAACGGCATGGTTCGGTAATCGCTGATGGTTATGGTACGATTATTACTCCGAATGGTACTTTCGAAAATGTTCTTCGCATTGTAATTACGGAAACTTCCCTGGGCCAAACTAGCGTGCAACACGCATGGCTTGACGTCAATAATTTTGTTCCGGTATTTGTTCGTGAGGTTTCTTCTGACCCAGAAGAGCAGGCCAGTATTTACTTTTCAACGCCCATCACTCCGACGACCTCTACTAATGATTTGCCAACAATCGACGAGGATTGGTCTGTATGGTATAGCGCTGAAGCAGAAAACATTCAAGTTGATCTTCGTAAACTTACACTGGAAGAAGATTACCTCATACAGATGTATACCCTTGATGGTCGACTACTAAAAACAGTTTCTCAAGAAGCGGGTATGACTGGTACTATCTTATCGCTCGCGGCACCAGGTAATACCGCAGAAGGAAGTATCATAATAAGCTTACAAACACCAAAGACGCAAGTATCCTCAAAGCAGGTTTTGATACATCGACGGTAGTACTGTCGATCCTAAGGGCTACCAATGGGGTGTTCAGAAAACCAAATTTTACTTTACCCCACTCAACCCTCTTCTCTTAGGGTTATCCCCATTAGGTAGCTCTTAATTAATGTTTGATTTCATTGCGTAATCTTGCTATCTATTCATTAACTTTAAAGAGCCTCGCAAACTAAATGATCCATATTGACTCCATTTATAAACATTTTTCGAATATTATTCTTCCTGGCTCTTTTTAGCCCTGCTCTTGTTGGGCAAAAAGATTACAACCCTTATTTGTTGCATTGGACCGAAAAAGATGGCTTGAGTGATAATAATGTTTATCAAATAGAACAAGATCATTACGGTTATTTATGGATAGGATCTTCTAATGGATTGTGTCGGTTTGATGGTAATAACTTTGAAACCTTCCGGTATGATCCTAAGGACAGCAGTTCTGTTGCTGCTAATGAAATCGTTAAACTTCACATTGCAAAAAACGGAAACATCTGGATAGGTACGGATGGTGGCGGGCTAAGTCGCTATGATTATCAAAGAGGAATTTTTGAGCAGTTAAATCAACATATTGAATCGCCAAAATCAAGCCTGAGCGAAAACCGAGTCTATAGTTTTTGGGAAGACCATTCAAAAGAAATGCTAATTGGTTATCGGGCTATCGGTAGTGGCGTTGGAGGACTTACAGTCGTAGATTCGAACTTCACTGTACAAGAGCATACTTTACAAAACATCTCAGATTATGCTGGCTTCCCCATGAAGGTTTATCATATTTATCAAACAGATAATGCTGCAGATATTTTTTGGCTAGGAGGCAGAAGCCTCTACAAATGGAACAAAAAACTCAAGACGCATCAGGAGTTCCCTCATCCCGGCTTTAAGCCAAATTATAATTCTATAAGTGGTCTACACGCTTTAAATGATTCTATCTTATTAGTTGGCCTGCATTTCGACGGGCTTTGGCTTTTCAATACCAATAGCGGTAAGTGGCTTCGTAGAATACACGATAA